>NZ_JBHXHX010000008.1:0-441664 GCF_042723915.1 Streptomyces sp. NPDC058335
GCCAACGGCATCATGCACGTCACGGCCAAGGACCTCGGCACCGGCAAGGAGCAGAAGATGACCGTCACCGGCGGCTCCTCGCTGCCGAAGGACGACATCGACCGCATGATGCGGGAGGCCGAGCAGCATGCCGAGGAGGACCGGCGCCGGCGTGAGGCCGCCGAGACCCTCAACCACGCCGAGCAGGTCGCCTACCAGACCGAGAAGCTGCTCACCGACAACGCCGACAAGATCCCCACGGAGGTGAGGAGCGAGGTCGACAGCGCGCTGGCGGAACTGAAGCAGGCGCTGCGGGAGGAGCCGGGTGACGGCGATCGGACCGCCGTCCTGCGGCAGGCCGCCGACAAGGTCACCGCCGCCGCGCAGAAGGTCGGTACCGCCATGTACGCCCAGGCGCAGGCCCAGGGTCAGGGGGCGCAGGCAGGCGGCGGGGATGGTGGGGCAGAGCAGAACGAGGAGGTCGTCGACGCGGAGATCGTCGACGAGGACAAGCGGCAGGAGGGCACCGGATGACCCGTCCCACCGGCACCGACCGTCCCGGCGAGCGCGCGCTGACCGTCGTCCGGGACCGGCCCCAGAACGCTGTCGGGCTCGAGCCCCGTCGTCGCGCGGAACTCGAGCCCGCCCGGCAGACCGGTACGGCCCGCGACGACAGCGACACGTTGCGCGCCCGGCTGCGGGAGCAGGCGGCGGAACTGCGCCGGGTGAAGGACGAGTACGACAGCTACCGTCAGCGGGTCCGCCGGGAGCGCCGCTCGGTGGGCGGCGTCGCGGTCGCCAACGTACTCACCGGTCTCCTGCCGGTCCTCGACGCCGTCGACGAGGCCCGTAGGCACAAAGACGTCACCGGCGGTTTCCAGCAGGTCGTCGACCTGCTGGAAAGCCAACTGACCGCTCTGGGCCTGGAGTCCTTCGGCGCACCCGGCGACCCCTTCGATCCCGCCCGGCACGAAGCCGTCTCCTACCACTGCACCGACCAGGTCGAACGGCCCACGTGCTCGGTGGTCCTGCGGGCCGGCTACCGCGTCGGCGAACACCTCCTGCGGCCCGCCGCGGTGGAGGTGGCCGGACCGCCGACCCTTCCGTGAGACCGCGGTCGCGCGGCGGGCTAGCAGGAGGTCTCGTCGACCCACCCCCAGATGAGGGTCCCCCGGGCCGAGTAGCAGAGCGTGGCGTCCGGTTCGGCGGTCGGGAAGTGGCGTTCGTCGAAGGGCGAACCGGCCGGGTACTTGTACCAGTAGATGCTCACGTCGCGGGCGTCGCCCGGCGCGCGCATCGGTCCGGCGGTGGCTCCGGCGGAGCAACCGCTGCCCGTGTGGTCCACGTTCCCGGCGGCGTCCGTCCACCACAGCTCGACGTGCAGGATGAACGCCGCGCCGCAGTAGGTGTAGAACGTCATGTCGCCCACGGCGGCCTGCTGGGCGGCCGCGGCCTTCGTCGACGTCGGTGTCGACGCCTCCGCCGCCGCGGGCAACGCGGCGAGGGCCGCGGCGGCGAACAGGGCGGTGAGGCTGCGGCCGAGCTTGGTCCTGAACGGGGTTGGGGACATCGGATCCTCCGAGGACAGCAGGCATGTGTCGCGGCACTACGGCGCGTCGGATGCCTGGGGTGCGGGCGCTGAGCCCGATCAACACGGAACGTATGGATCCGGTGACGCCACGGTCACTACCCGTGTCGGGAAAGATCGATTCTCCAGCTCCCGAGCCCACCCTCGCGAGTGAGCGCACGCCGTGGCACGCGCAAGGGGCGCACGCTCCCGGCCCGGTCGTGCGGCTCGTCGGTCAGTCGGCGGTCTCCGCCGGATCGGCCCGTTGGGAGTCGTCGGCCGGCGCGGCCGTTCGGGGTCGTCGTCGGTGGCGTCGTCGTGGGTGGGGCCCAGCCGGCCAGGAGGTCGAGGGCTCCTAGCGGGGTGAGGCGGTTCGGCCGTGGCGGCCCCTGCTCACTCCTCCTCACCGTCTTCAGGGTGAGCGCCTTGGTGCAGCACCTCGGGGTCGATGCGGGAACGCAGGTAGTCGACGCCGTCCGTCCCGCCCGTGCCGGCGGTGTCGCCGATCATCCGCTCCACCAGGCGCAGATGCCGCAGCTTCCACCGTTGGGCGGACGTGCGCAGTTGCTCCAGAGGGCCTGCGACCTCTGCCGTCCGGGCATGGGCGGGCAGGCCGCAGTCCGGGGAGTCGATCTGGTGGAGCAGCGCCGCGAACTGAAGGGACTGCCCGCCGCTCGCCTCGCCGAGCAGCGGGCGGAAAGCATGAAACTGCGCGGGCGTGAGGCTGTCCAGCAGACCGAGCAGATGCTCCAGCTGGTCCAGCAACTCCCGCACGCGCCGCAGCGCGTCGACGACCGGGCACCGCCCGCCTGTCCGGGCGGGCGCCTCTCGGGCCTGCCACAGCTCGACCAGCGCATGCGAGAGCAGCAGCTCGGCTGCCTGGTGCACGACGATGAACAGGTGCTCGTCCCGCCATTGCGCCGTCCGCCACTGCGCCGTCCGCACGGCGGGAGACAGCGGTTCCTGGAGTGCCAGCAGCTCCGGCAGCCGCAGGTACGCGGCGTACGGGTTGCTCGACGCGGCTTGCTTCGCTGCTTCGAATGGCGGCTGCATCACGTGCCCTGGAGGAGTCGGGATCGGCGCGCCGACGGCGCGAGGGGCCATCGTCATCCGACCAGGTTCCGTCGGTGGGCCGCAGAGCGAACTGGTCCGATCGGGTGACGCTCCGCTCCGGAAGCGGGCGGCGGCCGGTACCTGCCGAACCTGACCGAGGCGGGACGCGAGGAGATGCTGTGTCGGCTGAGAGAGCCCGCCGAGCCCGTGATCACCGACTTCTCGCGCTGGTTCACCTTCTACGGAGACCGGTATCGGAGCATCCCATGCTCGCGTCCTGGTACGACGAACACGGCCCGGCCACCGACGTACTGCACGTCAGCGAGCTGCCGGCCCCCGCCCCCGGTCCGACGCCGTCGTCGCCAACGGCGCGGTCATCGCCGCGTACGCCACCCGCCCGACCGCACCGGGGTCCCGCTCTGGCCTCTGCTGTTCGACAACGTCACCCTGCGTCTGAGTGAGCGCGCCGACGACGGCCGCGGCGGTCAGGCCGCGGGCCGCCTGCCATCGGCGACCGTTTCCCGCCCCGCCGGCATCGCCAAGGCCCACGACCGTGGCCGACGCCGGCGGACGCGGCCGCGTCCTGATCGACGTCCCCGACTGACCGTCCTCGGCCGAGACCGGTGCCCTCTGCGCGGACAGGCACGGGCCGCGCCGGTGGCTACGGCGTGACGGGGTCCAGGAGGTGTGGTCCGTTGTTGTGGACGTTGTTGACGGCCGGTGAGACGGGCCGGACGTCGAGGTGTCCGTCCGCGGGCCGGCCCAGCAGGGAGCGCAGTTCGTCGGGGTCCTGGTGGGCGGGGTCGAGCCACGCGTCGTAGTGGTCGTCGGTGAGTGCGAGCGGCATGCGCGGGTGCACGCGGCCGGCCGCGTCCGTGGCGTCGGTGGTGATGACGGTGCAGGTCATCAGCCAGGCGGCGGGGTCGTCGTCCCGCTTCACCCGCGGGTCGCGCCAGTACTCGTACAGGCCCGCGAGGGCCATGACCTGACCGTCCTCGGGGTGGATGAAGTACGGCTGCTTGCGCGTCCTGCCCGTGTCTTCGGCCTTGACCTGCTGCCACTCGTAGAAACCGTCCGCGGGCAGGAGGCAGCGGCGCCGGGTGAACGCGCGGCGGAAGGCGGGCTTCTCGTGCAGGGTCTCCACCCTGGCGTTGATCATCCGTGCGCCGGTCCTCACGTCCTTGGCCCACGACGGCACCAGGCCCCACCGCAGCGGCCGCAGCTCCCGCCTCACCGGCGCGGCGTCGTCCTCGCCGCGCGGTGTGCGTTCGAGGACGGCCCATACGTCGTCGGTCGGGGCGACGTTCCAGCTCGGCGCGAGCGTCTCCTCGACACGTAGCTCGTCGACGCGGAAGTGCTGGACGAGGTCCTCGGGACTGCGGGTGGAAGCGTAACGACCGCACATGTAGTCCACTGTCCCACCGGGCCGTTCCTTTCGGGCGCCGGGGAGGGCGAGGGCACGTCCGGTAGGGGAACGGCGCGTTCAGTGGTGCACGGGACGCAGAAAAGAGCCGGCGCCCGGAAGGCACCGGCTCTTTTCTGTCACGTCGGCGACGGCAGGCCGCTCGGGCCTGCGCGTGTGCCTACCTCGTGTGCTTACAGGGGGCGGACGCGCGAAGCCTGCGGGCCCTTCGGGCCCTGCACGATGTCGAACTCCACCTGCTGGTTCTCCTCCAGGCTACGGAAGCCGGAGCTGTCGATCTCCGAGTAGTGCACGAAGACGTCCGGCCCGCCGTCGGCCTGGGCGATGAAGCCGAAGCCCTTCTCGGCGTTGAACCACTTGACGGTTCCCTGAGTCATTGCTGCTCCTTACAGGGGCTGGGTTGGGTAGCCCACACCGTGTGAGTACCCGGCCGGTTAACGACGCGGCTGCTCCAGCACAACCTGGAAAACAAGCTTCGCGCCCGCAACATCGTTCTCTGCGAGCATGCGACTGGCACAAACACACAAGTAAAACTGCGACCGGCTTCTACAACCAGATTACCGCCGGAATCATTCCAGCTCACGTCCACCGCCCCCGTCGGCGTGGTCCTCGAGCGGCTCAGACGGTGAGTACGAGCTTGCCGCGCGTGTGGCCCTTCCCCCAGTGACGGATCGCGTCGGCCGCCTCGGCGAGAGGGTACGTCCGGTCGACCACCGGAGTGACCTGGCCGGCCGCGATGTAGTCGGCCAACGGCTCGAGGACGTCCCGCGTGGGCTCCTTCACGAAGGGCGCGCGCAGGTTCTGGCGTACGAACGGGGACAGTGCCAGTGCCCCCAGGGCGCGGTGCAGACCGCCGAGCCAGCGCCCTCCCCCTTCGCCTCCGACGATGACGAGGGTTCCCCGCGGGGTGAGGGCGCGCCGGAGGTGGGACAGCGGGCGGTTGCCCGCCGTGTCGAGGATGAGGTCGTAGCGGCGGCCGTCGGCGGCGAGGTCGTCGCGGGTGTAGTCGATGACGTGATCCGCCCCCAGCGAGCGGACCAGTTCGACCTTGTCGGTGCCGCAGACGCCGGTGACCTCCGCCTCGAACACCTTGGCCAGCTGTACGGCGTACGTCCCCACGCCTCCGCCGGCTCCGATGACCAGAACCTTCTGCCCCGGCTGGACACGGCCCTGCTCCCGCAGCGAGTGCAGTGCGGTGAAGGCGGAGATCGGCACGGCCGCGGCCTGCTCGAAGCCGACGTTCGGCGGCTTCGCCGCCAGTCTGTCCTCCCGAGTGCACGCGTACTCCGCGAAGGAGCCCTCGCAGGTGCCGAAGACCTCGTCGCCGGGCCGGAACCGGGTCACGTTCCGTCCGACCGCCTCGACGGTGCCGGCCACGTCCCAGCCGCGTATTTGGAGCTTGGGTCTGCGAAGGCCGAAGCCCATGATGCGTATCGGGTACGGCAGGCCCGTCATGAGGTGCCAGACGCTCGGATCCACCCCGGCCGCGCGCACCCGGACGAGCACGTCGTCGTCACCGGCCACCGGCTTGTCGATGTCCCTCAGCTCCAGCACCTCGGCGGGGCCGTAGACGTCCTGGACGATCGCCTTCATGCGGTGTCTCCTTCTTCTTCGTCCACGTATTGGAAGACCTTGTCGAGCGAGACGCCGAACACGCGGGCGATCTGGAAGGCCATCTCCAAGGAGGGCGAGTAGCGGCCCTTCTCGATGGCGATGACGGTCTGCCGGGTCACGCCGATCCGGTCGGCCAGTTCCGCCTGGGTCATCTCTCCCTGCGCGAACCGCAGGGCCCTGATCGAGTTGGTGACCTTGGTCGGCTCCCTCACCAAGGCTGGAATCCCCAGCGGTAGGCGGCGATCTTCGCCGCGCATCCGAGGATCGCCGAGAGAGTGAACCCCGCGTAGACCACATTGGCGATCCAGAAGGGGTCCGCCTCGGCCAGTGCCAGGACCAGGGCCGCCACCCCGCCGATGACGACGAACGACTGCCCGATGTACTCACCGAACCGGTGGATCTCCCGGTCTCGCTGGTCCCTCGTCCTGGCGCCCTTGGGCGCACCGATCGAGACGACGATGCTCAGCACGATCGACGCCCCGATCGAGACGCCGACCGACCACAGCAACGGCGACGCGTACGCCACGTCGGCCACGGGCGTGCCGGCGGCCCGTCCCAGCACGACGGTGAGGTAGGCCGCATAGGTACCGACAGCGAGGATCCCGATGATCCACGCGCGCTTCTCTTCGTGTGTCACACGAGGAATGTAAAGCAGATCAGACATCAGGTAAAGCATTTTTGACATGAGCCGCCGGATCGGTGTGCGGTACTCGGCCTACGTCGGCCCCTCCGCCACCGTCTGCGGCGCGGTCGTGCTCGGCGAGCGGGCTCGCGTGCTGCACGGCGCCGTGCTGACCGCCAGGGACGGGGAGATCCGAATCGGCGTCGGCAGCGTCGTGACGGAGCACGCGCTCGTCCGCGGGCGGTCCGGGCATCTGGGCCTGGCCGGGCACCCTGTACGGAGTCCCCCGCGACACACCGATGCGCGACATCATGGCCCGGCAGAGCGCCTACTAGGGCGCCCACCGGGAGGACCGCGTACTCGACGGCGACGGCACTGGCGAGGTCGAGCAGGTGCCGCTTCCGGGGCCGGCCCGAGCGCGACCCCGGGGTGGTCACCCGGTCCGGCAGCACCCCGTCACCGGTCGTCGCAGGGTGGCCGTGGACCTGCTGAGTGGCGTCGGCTTCGATCCCGCCGCCCTCGGCTGCGGGCCCTCGGGCGCCCTCCGTCACAGCCCAGCTGACCCCCGGGAGAGGCTCAGTGTGATGACCGTGCGGGTTCGGCGTGGTGTTCGTCGTCTGGTGTGGGGCGTAGGGCCACGAACCGTCGTCGAGGGCGAGGGCGGTCAGCGGAAACTGGGTACCGCGGCGCCGTTACGGGAACCCGGTCGGAGGGCGGCCGTACCCGAGAAGGTGAGTCACATGCCCGGACGACAGGAGCTGCCGTCGACCCTCGAACGCTCCTCGCAGGAGGCCCAGCGCACCTGGATCAAGGCCCATGACTCGGCCGTCGACCAGTACGGGGAGGGCGAGCGGGCACACCGGGTCGCCTACGGCGCGCTCAAGCACACGCACGAGAAGGTGGGCGACCACTGGGAGCGCAAGGAGGGGGGCCGCAAGGGCCCCTCGGACCCGCGGTCGGCCCGCCCCCGCCAGCAGGGCGGACGCAGCGGAGAGGGCGTCGACGAGCAGGCCACGAAGGAGCATCTCTACGCTCTCGCGCGGCGACTGGACATCGAGGGACGATCACGGATGTCGAAGCCCGAACTGCTCGACGCGATCCGCAAGGCCAACCGGTCCCGCACCCGCGAAGCGCGTACGAGTTGACTCCGCGTACGCGGACGGCGCGCCACCTCCATGTCGGGTGGCGCGCCGTGCTTCGCGACGACGACCGGACCGCTCAGACATGTCGACGGAGGGCCCCGGTCACCCCTGCTTTCCGCGCCCGGAGAGCATGTCGCGCAGGCGGTCGACCATGCCGGTGCCGGGGGCGAGGAGTTTGTTGGCGGGCGGGGTGTCCGGCGCGGACGGGTGCGGGCGGGTGGGGGCGTTCTTCTTGGCCGCACGGACCTTCTCGCCCAGGTCCTCCAGGGCGGTGCCGGAGCAGACCTCGGCCAGCATCGGGAAGAGCCGGTTCTCCTCGCCGCTGACGTGCGCGGTGACGGAGTTCCTCAGCTCCGTGATCAGCGCGTCGAAGCGGCCGTCACCGGGCTGGCAGCCTTCGAGCTCCTTGAGCATGCGCTCGACCTCGGCGTGCTCGGCGATCTCCTCGTCGGCGAGGTCGTCCCCGTCGTCGACGTACCGGCGCACCGTCGGGTACAGGTGCTCCTCCTCGGCCACCGAGTGGCGGACCAGTTCCATGGTGAGCCGGTCGGCCAGTTCGCGTCGCTGCGGGTCGGCCGCCGGCAGCGCCTCGATCTGCTCGAAGAGGGCGTCCACCTCGCGGTGGTCCGCGGTCAGTTCCTGGATGACGTCTCCGCCGTGTCCCATGGGTTCTCCACTCCTTGTCGTGCTGAAGCCGGGTACCGACCGGCCGTCCCTCGCGCGTGCGGAGGCGCCGTCCTCCTCCGGCGGAGGCGGGGACGGCCGCTGTTCCCCGAGCGCCCCGCCCGCTCGGCACCCAGGACCTATCCCTCCCCCGCGCGCTCCCGCTACCTCACGATGCTCCGACCCTTCACTCCGGCGGCCGACAGGATCGTTCGCGGCAGGTGTCCGCCGGACTCACCCGGTGTGGCCGGAACGGAGCGCGTCGACGATCTCGGTCACGTCGGTGTACCGGCCGCCGTCCGTCGGGCAGCCGGCGCGCGGCCTCCGGCACGGGCTCGGGAGCGTGGTGCGCCTCCAGGCCGTCCAGCACGGTCCGCCGGTCGGCAGGGAAGGCGGTTCGTTCGAGGTGGCGCGCGAGTTCGCCGCGCAGGGTGTTCGCCTCGGTCTCCGCCCGGACCCGTTCACGTTCCTCGCCGGGCGGGGGCACCGGTCCGCCCGGGTCCACGCGGATGTCGTCGTCCGCGGGCGGCTCGGGCTCGTAGGCCTCCTCCGCGTGAGTGGGCCTGCCGGCCCCGCAACTGGCCTTCCAGTTCGTGCTTCAGCTCGTCGTCCTTTCGGGGACTGACGGGGTTGCTGCCTCGCTCCACCATCTCCACCTTTCCCCTCCTCGGTGTGCGCCGTCGTCACGCGGGGGCCGGCTCGTAGGTCCAGCGCAGCAGTGCGCCCAGGCCGCCCGTCGGCACGTCAGCACCGTTCCCGTCCTCGTCCGACGGAGGGACGACCAGTACGTCGGCGGCGGTGACGGCCGCGGCCCGCAGCAGCGCGTCGTCGGCGCGTACCGGCATCGGTTCGCTCTCCCCCAGGGTCTGCGCCTCGGTACGGCGCACCGCCACCTGATCGGGGTCGGCGCCGGCCCATGTCTCGCGGGCCAGGTCCGCCCCGTCGGGCCGGATGAGCAGCGTGTCGACGCGGTGCTCCCGGACGGCCTCCACCAGTGCCGGAACGCCCTCGACGGCGTCCGTCGGCTTGTCGGCCACGCCCACCCGTCCGGCGCGGAAACGGTCGAGTGCTTCCTCGACGAGACGACGCTGGTGCTGCCGGCGGGCCTGCTCGACGGCCTCTTCCAGGGCAGGGGAGGAGGAGCCCGCGGCACGGCCACCGTGCTCCGTCTGCGTCGTCACCTCGCGAACGGCTTCGGGCAGCCGTTCCCGTACGGCGGACCGTTCACGGGGGTCGCCGACCAGGACGACCAGGTCGGCGCCGGACTCCTCGTACGCCGTCTTCAGGGCTTCGGCGATCTCGGCGGCGTTCTGCTCCCAGGTGTTCTCGACCTTGAGCTGGAAGTGCCGCTCGGACCAGTCCGCCGTGGCCGTACGGTGAATCGGGTGCTGCCGCCCTTCGACCTGCCCGGCGTCCTGCGGTCCGGCCGCGCCACGGCGTTCGAAGTCGGCGCCGGTCCGGTCGATGTAGGCGACCAGGCAGACCGGGTCCTGGCTGGACAGTTCCAGCAGCGGTGTCAGCCGGGGCAGCGGGGCCCAACTGGCGATCTGCCGCTGCGGCGGCCGGGAGAGCCGATGGCTGAGCACGACCTCCCCTCCGGCGGCGAAGACCACCCGGCCCGACGGGTCCTCGGCGGGGCCGACGTCCATGAGGGCATCGCGCACCGCCTGGACGGTCGCCGCGTCGGCGCCCTCGTCCTCCAGGGTCCGGCAGGCTTCCCGTACGGACAGCTCCCGGCGTTTGGCCCCGGACTCGTCGTTCTGGGCGGGGTCGAAGTACACGGTGGCCCACGGGCCACGACGGTCGAACAGTGGTGTCAGGAATGACAGCTGCAGGCTTCCTCCTTATTCGTCCCGTTCCCGGGCCGGGTGCCCGGAGGACGTCGAGGGACACCCGGTGACTCGGCGGCTTCGCCGTCCGGGACGCACGCGGGGGCCGCCGCCATGACATACGGCACCGGCGCGTACACCGTCGGCGGCGCCTCGCATCACGCGCCCCGGACGGGGTAGTCCGGATAGGAACCGATCGACCGCGGAGGGGATGGATGACCGTGACGATGTTTCACGTACTCGAACAGGACGTGCTCGTCATCACGGTGCACGAAGACCCCGGCATCAGCGGGCGGGCCGCTCTGCTCGCCGAGATCGGTGATCTGATCGAGGGGCACATGCCGGCTTCCGTCGTCATCGTCCTGCATGAAGCGGCGGCGACGGAGGCGGCGGTCGGCGTGGTCCTCCGGGCGCACCGCCTCTGCAGCCGTCTCGGGCTGGTGATGTCCGTGGCCACCCACAGCGCCCCCGCGCGACGCCTGCTCGACGAGGCCAACGCCGACACCACCGGGATCCGCCTGATCATTCACGCCCGCGCCGACATCGCCATCGCCACGGCCACCGCACTGACCACGGCCGCGTGAAGCCCGCGCCCTCCGGCGCCGTACGTCAGGAACGCTCCGTCGTGTGCCCGGGTTCCGGTCCGGATCCTCAGGGGCGGACCTCGAAGCCGCCGCGGCCGTCGAACCGCACTTCGCGCACCTCGTCGAACCCGTCCGCCGGTGACGGCTTGCGCAGCCGCTTCAGCGTGGCCAGGACGCCGACGTCCGGGACGCGCGCGCGGCCTTCGCGGGCCGCGTTGCGGCGCAGCGAGCCCGCCACGTCCGGCGGGAACCAGTAGGCCGTGACCGTCGCCCCGCGGGCGTGGGCCAGTTCCACCAGCGGGCCCCACTCCTGCGGCGACGGGTTGGTGTTGTCCACCGCCACCGCCCGCCCGGCCGCCAGGTGGTCCTCCACCAGGCGCATCTGCCGCTGCTGCCTGTTCTTTGCGCCGCGGGGGAGCAGGTCCTTGCTGACCAGCGCGTACCGGTCGGAAAGGCACCGCGTGTAGAACGTGGACTTGCCGGAGGCCTGAAGCCCGACCAGCACGGCCACGTCCACTGTGCCCGCCATGACAGCCATGACCGCCACGATGGCACGCGGCCGACGGACGGGCGAAATCTCGCGGCGAGACGGGTCCGGCCCGCCGGATTCCGGCCGGGCGGCCGCGGCACGGTACAGAAGCATCAAAACGGGCACCTGGCAGGGGTTCGCCCTCCGGCTTCGCGTACTCGAGCTGGAGGAGTACGGCCAGTGGACGTGGTAAGGGGTCGGTCATGGGCGGTGCAGAGAGGGTGACCGTAGGCGTACTGGGCTCCTACGGGGGCCGGAACGTGGGCGACGAGGCTCTCCTCACCGCCCTGCTGGACCGTGTGCGGGCCGGGCGGCCGGAGGCGCACCTCGTCGTCTTCTCCCGCGATCCCGAGCACACCCGCCGGGTCCATCCGGACGTCGAGGTCGTCCGCTGGGAGGGCGTGTGCCGGGAGGGCATCTCCCAGCATCTGCGCCGACTGAGCGTGCTCGTGCTCGGCGGGGGCGGCATCCTGTACGACACCGAGGCACGTCGCTATCTGCGGATGGCCCGGACCGCCCAGGATCTGGGGGTGCCCGTCTTCACCTATGCGGTGGGCGCCGGTCCGCTCACCGATGAGGCGGACTGTGTGTGGGTCCGTGCGGCGCTCTCCGACGCGGTCCAGGTGACGGTCCGCGACGAGGAGTCCAAGCTGGTCCTCGAGGAGGCCGGACTCACCCGGCCCATCACCGTCACCGCCGATCCGGCGCTGCTGCTCGAGCCCGGCGACAGCGGTGGGGCGCTGCTGCGGGCGGAGGCCGTGCCGCCCGGGGTACGGCTGGTGGGGATGAGCGTGCGCGAACCGGGGCGCGCGGCCGAGCACCTGGACGAACAGGGGTACCACCAACTCCTCGCCAGTGTGGGGGACTTCCTCGTCCACCGGCTCGACGCCCACGTCGTCTTCGTGTCGATGGAACGCGGTGACATCCGGCACGCGCACGCCGTGGCGTCCCGTATGGCGGCGGCGGACCACTGCACGGTGCTGCACGGCGACCACGGGCCGCAGCAGGTCCTCGACATCGTCAGCCGACTGGACCTGGCCGTCGGCATGAGGCTGCACTTCCTGATCTTCGCCGCGCTGGCGGGCATCCCGCTGCTGCCCCTGCCGTACGCGGGCAAGGTCTTCGACTTCGCCGAGCAGATCGGCGCGCCCGCCCTGCGCGGTGTGGTCAGGGAGACGACAGGACTGCTGCTGGCGGAGGTGGACCGTCTGTGGGACGAGCGGCCCTCGCGGCTGGCCGACACCGCCGCCCGCACGGCGTCGATGCGGTCACGGGCGGCCCAGACCGCCGACCGGCTGCTCGCCTGTCTGGACGACATCGCACCACGCCACGCCGTCCACCGTGGCACGCCGGTGCCCGCGGCCGTCGCCGGCTGACGCCCGCGGCCACAGGTCTCCGAGGGAGCCGAACATGTCCTACCTGAAGCCGCCCCGCACCCCCAGGAGCGTGGAACTCCCGCCACGCCAGGCCTTGCACGCCGGGTCCACGCAGGTGCTGGTGGTCGGCGGTGGTCCGGCCGGCATCGGCGCGGCCCTCGGGGCCGCGAACGCCGGAGCGGAGGTGATCCTCGTCGAGCGGTACGGGTTCCTCGGCGGCAATGCCACCGCGGCCCTGGTGATGCCGCTGATGAGTTTCCACAACGAGGTGAAGCAGGCCGTGCCCGGTGATACCGGACGCCTGCTGCCGCCCGACCACGGCGAGGGCGAGCCGGTCGTCGGCGGGGTGCTGTGGGTACTCCTCGAGCAGCTCGTGCGCGCGGGAGCGGCGATCCGGCCCTCGCTCGAAACCGGTTACACGGTGCCTTTCGACGCGGAACTCTTCAAGCTGGTGGCGTACGACCTGTTGGAGAACCACGAGGTGCGTACGCTGCTGCACGCGTTCGCCTCCGGCGTCCTCGGCCTGCCGGATCGGACGCGTGCGGTGTTCGAGACCAAGTCGGGGCCGCTCGTCATCGACGCGGACGTGATCGTCGACTGCACCGGGGACGGCGACATCGCCGCGGCGGCCGGGGCGGCGTACGACATCGGGCGGCCGGAGGACGGCTGGACCCAGCCCATGACGCTGATGTTCCGCATGGTCCGCTTCGACCAGGAGGAGTTCACCTCCTACACCCATGCCAACCCGGACCAGTGGAGGGGCGTGCACGGGCTGTGGGATTTGGTCCGCGCGGCCACGGACGCCGGGGAACTGGATCTGCCGCGCGAGGACGTGCTCTTCTTCGCCACCCCCAACCCCGGGGAGCTGGCCGTCAATTCCACCCGTGTCACCGAGGCGCTCGGCACGAGCGTCTGGGACCTCACCCGCGCCGAGTTCACGGCTCACCGTCAGATGGCGCAGATCGCCCGCTTCCTGCGCGACCGGGTGCCGGGCTTCGCCGATTCCTACGTCGTGCAGAGCGGCGTCCAGGTCGGTGTGCGGGAGACGCGCCGGATCGTGGGCGAGTACCGGCTGACGGGCGAAGACGTGCTCACGGCCCGCCAGTTCGGCGACGCCGTCGCCCGCGGCGCCTACCCGGTGGACATCCACAACCCGAGCGGCCGCGGCACCACGCTCAAGCGGCTGCCGCGCGGCGAGTCGTACGACATTCCCCTGCGCTGTCTCCTCCCCCGCGGGCTGGACCGGATCCTGGTCGCGGGCCGCTGCATCTCCGGCGACCATGTGGCCCACTCCTCCTACCGCGTCATGCCGATCTCCATGGCCACGGGACAGGCGGCGGGCGTCTGCGCGGCCCTCGCGGCGACGCGGGGCCGGCAGCCGCGGGACGTCCCGGCGAGCGCGGTCCAGCGAGAACTCCGGTCGCAGGGGGCCAACCTCCGCTGACGTCACCACATGGCCGACTCGGCGGTACGGTCGTCGTGGGTCCGCGGGAGGTCAGGACCTCGTCGACGTGCTCCTCGGCCCGGGCGGTGACCAGCTGGACGCCCGGCCCCAACGAGCGGCCCGGCGGCGTCAGTTCGTCCTCCACTCGCGGCGGGAAGGACGGCACTCGGGCGGCGGACGCGAGCGACACCGACAGCGTCGCGCGGCCGGCCACGACGCGGTGGTGCCGGCGGTGACGCCACCCCACGACGGCAGCGAGGCCACCGAGTCGCTCCTGGAGGTGGGGCGCGCCGCGCCGGACGGCGTGCGCAGGGCGGGGATACGGCGCCTGGTCGTGGTCGGCGGGCTCGCCCTCGTCGCCGAGCGCCTGGCCGTCCGGAGCACGCCCTGGCCGACGCGGTTCCCGGAACGCGGCTGGAACGCGGCGGCCCCGTTCGGGCCGCCCAGGCGGTATCGACGTACGCCTGGACGCCGGGAGGAGCCCCGTGATCAGCGTCCGGGACGGTGCCATCGCGAGGGTGCATGTCTTCCTCGACGCGCCTCAGGGTGAATCGGAGGGCTCGGGCCGGGGAAGGATGTCCAGGTGTCCGAAGCCTCTGCCAGACCCTTGGCGTTCGACAGCCGGGGCAGCCTGCTGGTCTCCTTCACGCGGGGTGAAGAAGGCGTGTTTCCCGGCGATGCCCCCATGCCCATGGCCCTGACGGCTCTGTGGCACCAGGACGAGGTCGTCATGGTGCACGACCGCTATCGGGACAGCTGGGAGTTGCCCGGTGGCATGCTCGAACCGGGTGAGACTCCTCGGCAGGCGGCCGTCCGGGAACTGTTCGAGGAGTGTGGGCAGGACGCCCACGGGCCGCTGGTGTACGTGGGTCACGCCGGATTCCTGGTGGCGCCAGACCGCCGTGCCGAATACGGCGCCCTGTTCACCGGCCGCGCCCTTCACCGCCAGGCTTTCGAGGGCGACCAGGAGATCAGCGAGGCTCGCTGGTGGGATCTCGAGTCCCCGCTGCCCGGCCGCGTTTCGGGCATCGACGTGTACCTCGCTCGGCTCACCCGCGGCGTGGTTCCGGACTGAGCGCCGCCGCTTCGGTCCCGCGCTTCGGTTTCCCGCTTGCGGCCGGCCCACCAGCACACCATCTTCGTCCACGTCGACACGTGGGGCGACCTGCCCCGTGCCGAGAAACTCGCCGCGTACCTCGGCGGCACCGTGCTGGGGGAGGTTCGGTCCGGCTGGTGGGTCGGCCACGCCGATGACGGGCGGCCCCGCGTCAGTGGACCGGCACGGCTCGCTGGGCGGTGATGTCGCGGGAGCTGCGGGCCGTGGCGATGGTGTAGGTCCCGGGTACGAGCGTCCAGGTGCCCGACTTCCACACGGTCAGGTCCTGTGCCGGGACGGTCAGGGTGATCCGTGTGGAGGCCGCTGGGGCGAGGGTCACCTTGCGGAAGGCGACGAGGCGGCGCGGTTCGGCCGCGGCGGGGGCCGGCAGGCCGGCGTAGACCTGGACGACCTCGGTGCCCTCCCGCGAGCCGGAGTTGGTGACGGTGACGGCCACGCGCACGCTCTTGGAGGCGCTGTCGTACGCCGCTTCGAGGGAGCCGTGGGCGAACGTGGTGTACGACAGGCCGTGGCCGAACGGGAAGTGTGGCCGCTGTCCCTTGCTGTCGTAGTAGCGGTAACCGATGGCGGTGCCCTCGTCGTAGGAGACGGCGCCGCCGGTGCCGGGGTAGGTCGCCGCCGTGGTGCCCGGTCCCTGGCCGGCGTCGGCGGGGAAGGTGACAGGAAGGCGGCCGGAGGGGTCGCTGTCGCCGAAGAGGACGGCGGCGAGGGCCGTACCCATGCCGCGGCCGCCGTACCAGGCCTGGAGCACGGCTTCCACGTCGGACGACCATGGGGTGGCCACGGCGCCGTCGGTGTTGAGGACGACGATCGTGCGCGGATTGACCGCGGCCACGGCGGTGATCAGGCCGTTCTGGTCGCCGGGCAGGTCAAGTCCTTCGTGGTCCATGTCCTCGCCGGCGACCCGGTTGACGAACACGACGGCCGCGTCGGCGGTGCGCGCCGCCTCCACGGCGGCGGGGATCAGGGAGTCGGGCTGCCAGCCGAGGGTGAGACCGCAGGTGCCGGCGTCGGTGGTGGCGTTGGTGTAGGTCAGCTCGACGGTGACGGCGCGGCCCGCCGTCAGGTCGCTGACGCCCTGGAGGGGGTAGTCGTAGGGGCCGAGGAAGAAGCGGCGGCTGTGCCGGGTGCCCGAGACGACCGTCGCGCCGTCGATCTTCAAGGCGGCGGTTCCGGCCGGCAGCAAGGAGAAGCGGTGCGGGCCCGTGGTGGTGGGGACGAGGGTGCCGGTCCACCGCGCCGACCACACGTCCGGCAGACCGTCGAGCGGGGCGGAGGTGAAGTCGACCGTCGGGTCCGTGCGGGTGGTGAGCGGGGTGCCGGAGGCGTCGGGGCCCGCGTGGTAGGAGGCGGTCAGCCCGGACGCTCCGGTGCTGTCGCGCAGTACGGCCGACGGGACCGGTGGCAGGGGCAGGTCTCCCAAGGTGCCCTGCGCGTGGGTGACGTGGAGGGAGGTGCCGGCCCGGCCGCGGATCGCCTGCAAGGGGGTGGTCCAGGTGCCGGGATCGACGTAGGCCGAGCCGGCGACTCCGGTGAGGGCGTCGGGGCCGGCGGGGCCGATGACGGCGAGCGACTTCAGCGACGTCGGCAGGGGCAGCGCGGCGGAGCGGTTGACGAGGAGCACGGTGGAGGCGACCGCGGCTTCGTGGGCGAGGTCCTGGTGTTCCCGGGTGCTCACGTTGTCGGCCGGTGCGGGGAGGGGGTGGTCGAAGAGGCCGTTCGCGAACATGGTGACGAGGATGCGGCGGGCCGCGTCGTCCAGCCGTGCCGCTGGTATCGCGCCGCCGGTGAGCGCGCCCGCGGGGATCTTCACGCCGGCGGGGCCGAGGCCGGCGAGGTCCATGCCGGCGCGGGCGGCGGCGACCTGGTCGTCGCCCGCCCAGAAGTCCGGCACGGTGTGGCCCTGGAGGCCGATGCTCTTCTTCAGGTCGTCGAACAGGGCGGGGCTCTGGGTCGCGAACGTTCCGTTGATCTTCGGGTAGGCCATCATGACGGAGGTGGCCGGGGCGGCGGCGACCACGCGGCGGAAGGGCGCCCCGTAGATCTCGTGCAGGGCGCGGTCGGAGACCCTGGTGTCGGTGAAGAAGCGGTTGGTCTCCTGCGTGTAGGCGGCGAAGTGCTTGACGGTGGCGGCCACGTGCCGGCTCTGCATGCCGACGGTGAGCGCCGCGCCCAGCCGGCCGGCCAGCAGCGGGTCCTCTCCCATGCCCTCGGCCTGACGGCCGAAGTGCCAGGTCCGGGTGAGGTCGACGGTGGGTCCGAGCAGGTTGTTGTAGCCCTTGCCCCGGCCCTCCGCGCCGATCGCACGGCCGATCCGGCCCGCCAGCTCCTCGTCGAACGTCGCCGCCTGCGCCACCGGCACCGGGAAGGCGGTCACGCCCCGCTCACCTCTCAGACCCGCCGACGCGTCAGCCATGGACAGCGCCGGGATGTCCAGGTGGGCGACGGCCGCGAAGTCGCACCGTACGAGGGCCTCCTTCTCGGCGGCCGTCATACGGGCGAGCAGCGCGGCGGCCCGGTGCTGAGCCGCCGTGCGGGCCGCGGCGACCGCCCGGTCGCTCATGACGGGGGCCATGGTCATGGTCAGGGCGGTGACGGTGGCGGCCGAGAGGAAGGTTCGTCTGTTCACAGCGGCTCTCCGGAAGCAGGTGGCGGCTGTTCGACGGCCGCCGGCGGAAGGGGAGAAGGGGACCGGCCGAAAGTCGGGTTTCCGGCCCGCCCCGGCTGATGGGGGTCGGAAATGGCAGGTCAGGCTGCCTCTGTGGAGATCTCCGCCGTCTCCAGGACGTGCTCGCCCGGTCCCAGGGCGACCGGCGCTCGGCCGGGGAGTTCGGCGGTGGCGGTGCAGCCTTCCGGGACGGTGATGCGGGCCGTCAGCCCGGTGGCTGTCAGTTCCCAGGACAGCGACACCGTTCCGTACGGCGATTCGTGGCGGGTGCGGGCCCAGGTGATGCCGCCGCCGGGGCGCGGCCGGAAGGAGATGGTCCGGTATCCGGGTGCGGTGGCGGTGATGCCTCCGACGACGCGGTGCAGCCAGTCGGCGACCGCGCCCAGGGCGTAGTGGTTGAAGGACGTCATGCCGCCGGGGTTGAGGGTGCCGTCGGGGCGGAGGCTGTCCCAGCGTTCCCAGACGGTCGTCGCCCCCTGGGTGACCGGGTAGAGCCACGACGGGCATTCGGTCTGCGTGAGCAGCCGGTAGGCGACGTCCAGGTGGCCGGTGTCGGTGAGGGCGTCGCAGATCAGCGGCGTGCCCACGAAACCGGTCGCGATGCGGGCGTCGTCCTCGGTGACGAGCTGGGCCAGTCGGTCGCCGGCCGGCTGCCGCTGGCGCGGAGTCAGCAGGCCGAAGGCGAGGGCGAGGGCGTAGGCAGTGGGGCTGTCGCTGGTCATACGGCCGGTCGGCAGGACGTAGCGGCGCCGGAAGGCGTCGGCCACCTCGTCGGCGAGCGTCGTGTAGCGCGCGGCATCCGTGTGGTTGGCCAACTCGGCGGCGGCCAGCGCGAGATGGCGGGACGAGTGGGCGAAGTAGGCGGTGGCGACGAGGTAGCGGTCGGTGCGTCCGGCCGCCGGGTCGTCGGGCGGGGCGGCCGGGTCGAGCCAGTCTCCGAGTTGAACTCCGGTGTCCCACAGGCGGGTCGGGCCGGCGAGGCGTTCCACGAGGTCGACCCATGCCTTCGCCATGGGGTAGTGGCGGTGGAGCAGTTCCAGGTCGCCGAAGCGCTGGAACAGCGTCCAGGGGGTGAGGGTGGCGACGTCTCCCCAGGCGGCTCCGGGGTGGATCGGCGTCCACATCGGCTCGCCCGGGATGACGGGGACGTACCAGGGGACGGTGCCGTCGGGGAGTTGTTCCAGGCCGACGTCGGTGAGCCAGGAGTCGAGCAGACCGGCGCAGTCGTAGAGGTAGCTCGCGGTGGGGGCGAAGACCTGGATGTCGCCGGTCCAGCCGAGGCGTTCGTCGCGCTGTGGGCAGTCTGTGGGGAGGTCGACGAAGTTGCCGCGCATGCTCCACACGACGTTCTCGTGGAGGCGGTCGACCAGGGGGTCGCTGCACTCGAACCAGCCGGTGCGGCGCATGTCCGTGTGGTACACCCGTGCGGTCACCGCGTCGGCGGTCAACTCACCGGGGCAGCCGGTGACTTCGGCGTAGCGGAAGCCGTGCAGGGTGAAGCGGGGTTCCCAGGCGAGCGGTCCGCGGCCGGCGAGGATCAGGGTGTCGGTGGCGTAGGCCTCGCGCAGCGGTCCGGTGGCCAGTTCGCCGTCCTGGAGGACCTCGGCGTGCCGGAGGGTGAGGGTGGTGCCGGCCGGGCCGTCGACGGTGATGTGGAGGCGGCCGACCAGGTTCTGGCCGAAGTCGAGCAGGTGGCGGCCGTCGTCGGTGCGGGTGATGGTGACCGGGGCGATCTCCTGGGTGCGGCGCACCGGCGGTCCGAGGGGGGCGACGAGGGTGCGGGGGTCGCGGTTTCGCACGGCGACCGGGGTGCCGTCCCAACTGGCTTGTGGGGTCGCCCAGTTCGGGTCGTCCAGGCGGGCGTCGAAGGTCTCGCCCTCGTACAGGCCGCTGGTGAGGATCGGTCCGGGGGCTGCGCTCCAGGTTCCGTCCGTGGCGACCACCGTGGTCGTGCCGTCGTCGTAGGTCACTTCCAGCTGGGCGATGAGGGACTGATCGGTGCCGTAGATGTTGCGGGTGCCGCCGTCGAAGCCGTACTTGCCCCGGTACCAGCCGTCGCCGAGCCAGGCGCCGATGGTGTTGGCGCCGCGGCCGAGGTGGGCGGTGACGTCGTGGGTGCGGTAGCGAAGGCGGTGCGGGTAGACGGTCCAGCCGGGGGCGAGGATCTCGTCGCCGACGCGGCGTCCGTTGATCTCCACCTCGTACAGGCCGTGCGCGGTGACATAGAGGCGGGCGCGTGCGACGGGCCGGTCGAGGCGGAAGTCCTTGCGGACGCGGGCCGGTCGGCGTTGCGCCTCCGGGTCCTCGTCCCAGCCGGCGCCCACCGGTACCGCCTGCCAGTCGGCGGGTTCGAGGAGTCCGGCCTCGACGGCGCGCGGCTCGCTCCAAGCCGTCGGCTCACCGGCGGCCGGTGTCCAGACGCGGACCCGGACGGTGGCGCGTTCCCGCGAGGACAGTGGCGGGCCGGGCCAGGCCACGAGCACCTGGTCGCGGCCGGCGACCCGGCCGGTGCGGTGGACGCGGTCCGGGCGGGCGACTTCCAGTTCGTACGCCTCCTGGGGGCCGGCGCCCGATGGCAGGGTCCAGGTCAGGCGGGGGGCGGGGGCGCCGATGCCGAGGCCGTCCGTGAGGTGTTCGAAGGACACCGGGGAGGGCTGAGGGGGGAGCAAAGGGAACCTTTCTGCACGTGCGGGCGGGGCGGGCGAGTCGGGTGGTGGGCCGGGGTCAGCCCTTGACCGCTCCCGAGGTGAGGCCCTTCATGACCTTCTGGTTGAGGAAGAGGTAGATCAGGAGGGTGCCGAAGACGTTGATGCAGATGGCGGCGAAGAGCGGGCCGTACTGGGTGGCGCCGAAGTCGCCGGTGAAGTTGAGCAGTCCGACCTGGACGGTGCGCAGGTCCTGGTTGTTGGTGAAGGTCAGCGCGATGAGCAGGTCGTTCCAGATGAAGAAGAACTGCACCAGCCCGACGGTGAGCAGGGCGTTGCGGACCAGCGGGACGCTGATGGTCCAGAACGCGCGCAGGATGCCGGCGCCGTCGATGGTGGCGGCCTCGAAGAGTTCCCGGGGGACGCTCCGGTAGTAGGTGGCCATCATGAAGACGGTCAGCGGCAGACCGGTGCCCGTGTAGGTGAGGATCAGCGGCCACAGGGTGCCGGACAGGCCGGTCTGGAAGTACACGGTGAACAGCGGCAGCAGGATCATCTGCGGCGGGACCATCATTCCGGCGAGGAAGACCAGCAGGGTGAGGCTGCGGCCCTTCCACACCATGATCTGCAGGGCGAAGCCGGCGGCCGTACCGAGGAGGAGCATCAGGGCCAGGGCCGGTACGACCGCGAGGAGGCTGTTCTGGACGTACAGGCCGATGTTGCCGGTGGTCCAGGCCTCGGTGTAGTTGGCCCACTGCCAGGTGGTGGGCAGGCTCCAGGTGGAGTTGTTGAGGTAGTCGTCGTTGGACTTCAGCGAGGTCAGGAACATCCAGATCAGCGGGTAGATCTCGACGACCAGCAGCAGCGCGACGACGGCTTTGACCCACAGCCGGTGTCCGGGACGGCGCGGGGCGGCTCCGGACGGGCCCTTTCGTCGAGGGTTCGTGGAGGTCTTCACCGGTGTGTCGATGGCCATGGGTCTCAGCCCTCCGTGAGGTCGCGCCGCGAGACGCGGTAGACGACCAGGCTCACCAGCAGGCACACCACGGTCAGCAGCAGGGCGATGGTGCTGCCGTAGCCGTACTCGCTGTAGGTGAACGACGTCTGGAACATGTACAGGGTCAGCGGTGTGGTGCCGTTGCCGGGGCCGCCGTTGGTGAGGGCGACGATCGAGTCGAAGACCTTCAGCGTGCCGTTGATGCTGAAGATCAGGGACGACATCAGCACGGGCAGGGACAGCGGCAGCACGATGTGCCGCACCAGCCTGAGCCCTGTGGCGCCGTCCAGCCGGGCCGACTCCAGGACCTCGTCGGGGATGTCGACGAGACCGGCGAAGAGCAGGACGGCGTAGAAGCCCATGGAGCGCCAGATGTCCATGCCGACGAGGACCCAGAAGGCGCTTCCGGCACTGCCGAAGAAGTCGATCGAGTCGATGCCGACCGCGTTGAGCAGGGAGTTGACCGGGCCGGTCTGCGGGGCCACCTGGAAGAACTTCTGGAACAGCAGGCCGACGGCGACGGTCGGCAGGACGACGGGGAAGAACACCAGTGTGCGGATCAGCGCGGAGGCGCGCCGGAGGAAGAAGACATAGAGCAGGGCGAGCAGGTATCCGGCGACGACCTGGCCGACGGTGACGACGACGGCGTACTTGAGGGTGAACCAGAGGGAGTCGCGGACGGCGGGGTCGTCGAGGAGGCGGGAGAAGTTGGCGACGCCGTTTCCGGTGAAGCCGTCGATGGAGTTGCCCTTGGTGAAGGAGTACCCGAGTGACCACACCATCGGGATCAGCATGATCAGGGAGTAGACGAGGAGGGCGGGACCGAGCAGGATCGCGATCGCCCTGCGGTCACCGAGTACGCGGTGCATGGGTGGTGTCCACTTCGTTTCCGTTGAAGAGACCTGCCGGACGGGGCCGGGGGCGGCTCACGCGGGGTGCGCGAGCAGGCCGGTGGGCCGCCCCGGACGGGTCAGCCGGCGGTGAGCGCGTCCTGGACGGTCGTCATGAACTGCTGCGGGCTCATGCTTCCGGCGACCAGGCTCGCCGCGTTGGTCTGGCTGACGGTGGTGGCCTTGGTGCTGAACAGGGCCTCGAACCACAGCACGTTCTGCTTCGAGGTGCTGATGGTGTCGCGGACCTGGGTGGTGACCGCGTTGGCGTCCTTCACCTCGGTGTTGACCTTGAAGCCGGAGATGGAGCCGTGGTCCTTCAGTGCGGTGGTGCCGTAGTTCTTGGCGATGCACGAGACCCAGTCGCCGGTCCTGTCGTCGAAGGACTTGGCGCCGAGCGTGATGCCGAGGCCGACGTTGGAGGGGTACTGGTCGATGGCGCCCTTGCCGCCGGAGACGGCCGGGAAGGGCATGAAGCCGACGTTCTCGGCGCCGACCTTGTTCTGCTTGCCGTCGGCGATGTTCGCCAGTGCCCAGCTGCCCATGTAGAACATGGCGGCCTTGCCGGTGAGGAACTGGTTCATGGCGGTGTCGTAGTCGATGGAACCGACACCCTTGCCGAAGTAGCCCTTCTTGCCGAGGGCGGCGATCTCCTCGGCGGCCTTGACGTACTCCGGGTCCGTCAGCTTCGCCTTGCCGTCGGCGACGTCCTGCAAGGCGTACGGCCCCAGGCTGCGGTACAGGTAGCCGCTGATCAGCCGGGTCAGTGGCCAGCCCTGCTGACCGGAGGCGGAGAACGGCTGGATGCCCTTCGCCTCCAGCTTCGTCGCGGCCGACTCCAGTTCCGCCCAGGTACCGGGTACCTTCAGCCCGTTCTCCTGGAACAGCTTCTTGTTGTAGAAGATCCCCTCGATGTTGTACTCGTACGGCAACACCTGCAGCTTGCCGCCGTACAGGGCCTTGATCGTGGAAACCGCGGCCGGCTCGAGCTGGAGATAGACACCGAGGTCCTTGAGTTCCTTCTCCAGGTCGGCGACCTTGCCGGACTTGGCCAACTGCTGGGTGAGCGCGGGGGCGTTGCCCGCCGCGAACTGCACCGGCAGCGCGTTCTGGCCGGCCAGCAGCTGGAGCTTCTGGTCCAGGCTCGCCTGGGGAACGGTCTCCACCTTCAGCGGCAGCGCGTCGTTCGCGGTCTTGCAGGCGCCCTTCGACAGGGTGCCCAGCGCCGTCTTGACGGTGGTGTTCTCGGTGACGCTCAGGTAGCTGAAGTCCTTCGGCGCGGCCGAGGAGCCACCGCCGCTGCCGCCGCAGGCGGTGGCCAGCAGCGCCAGCGAGGCGGTGCCGGCGGTGAACAGGGGCAGGCGCGCACGTCGGGCACGGGGCATGCGAGGGGACACGGAGGACTCCCGGAGGTCTTTGAGAGGAAGGCGAGGAGTTGGGGAGCGGCGTCGAGGGCGAGGAACAAGGCCCGGCGCGCCGCCTGGAGACCGTTGTGTAAAACGTTCTCTACAGCGAGTGGGCAACACCCTGCACCGCTCCCCCGGTCCCGTCAAGACACGGCCCGGTAACACCACAGTCATCTGCTGGAAGACTTAGCGGGCACCAGGAGGTACGGTGTAGACCGTTACACCTACGCTTACGCCGACGCCTACGACAACCGGAGCGCTGCCGATGGACCGGGCCGGGACGCCGAAGAACAGACGCACGACCATCACCGATGTCGCCCGGCACGCCGGTGTGTCCACCGCCGCGGTCTCCAAGGTGATGCGCAACGCCTACGGCGTGAGTCCGGCCATGCAGGAGAAGGTCAGGGCCGCCATCGCCGAACTGGGCTACCGCCCGCACGCGGCGGCACGCGGCATGCGCGGCCGGACCTACACGATCGGCGTGCTGCTGGACAACGTCCGCAACGCGTTCTTCGCGGACATCCTCGACGGCATCCAGGACGAACTCCGCCAGACCGAGTACACCGTGCTGATCGGCGCGGCCGGATTCGAGCCGGAGGAGCAGGCGAAGACCATCCGTGCCATGGAGGACCGCCAGATGGACGGGCTGATCCTCATCGCGCCGGGAACCCCGCGGGACGAAGTGCTGGCCACGGCCGCGTCGACCCCGACCGTCGTCATCGGCCACCACGACGCCGCCGACACCCACGACTCGGTCGTCGACGCCGACGACATCGGCGCCGGCCTGGTCGTCGACCACCTGGTCTCGCTCGGCCACCGCGACATCGCCCTGGTCTCGGCGCCGGGCACCAAGGCCAACCGGTGGAGGCGCACTCCCGAGATCGTGCTGAGCGACGGCTACCTGAGGGCCATGGAGCGGCACGGCCTCACGGAGCGGGCGCGCGTACAGCACGCCGCGTACTCCGACGACGGCGGATTCAAGGCAGGCATGACCCTGCTGACCGCGGACCGCCCGCCGACCGCCGTGATGACCGGCGCCGACGTCGCCGCCCTGGGCATCTACCGCGCCGCCCACGAACTCGGTCTGCGCATCCCGGACGACCTCTCGCTCGTCGGCTACAACAACACCGCCCTCGCCGCCCTGGCCCCCGTCCAGCTGACCAGCGTCGACCAGGCCGGCCACACCATGGGCTCCTCCGCCGCCCGCATGCTCGTCGAACGCGTCGAAAGCCGACGCGACAGAGCCATGCGGACGACGATGACGCCCCGACTGGTGGTGCGCGGCAGCACCGCGGCACCGCGGCACCGCTAGACCATGGACCGGTATCCGCCCTGCCCTGGCCGCCGTGCGCCAGGTGCCGGGGCCCACGGAACGGACGACCGAGCGCACGGATGGCGGGCGTCCGCAGGGACGGCCGGGCCTGCGAAGCGGGGACGGCGGGCGCGCGCCGCAGCGGTCGGTCAGGGCTGTTCCGGAGCCCGCGGGGACAGCGGGACGGGTGTGCGGCGGGCGAGCGGCAGGAGCACGGCCGAGACCGCCGCGGTGGCCAGGCCGAGCAGCCCGACGGCGGAGCCGAGACTGCCGAGGACGCCCTTGCCGCCGAGGAGGACCAGTGGGCAGACGAACTCGCCGAGGAAGAACGCCGCCGTCCACAGTCCGATGCCGCGCCCCCGGTCGGCGTAGTCCAGCCGCGACATCGCCAGCGTCAGCAGCGAGGGCAGGAGCAGCCCCGTACCGACGCAGTTCAGCACGGCGCCCGCGATCAGCAGGGGCAGGTCGTCCGCCACCCCCATGACGAGGAAACCGGCGGCACACAGCAGGAGGAGAACGGGCAGCCGGCGGCGCGGATCGCCGGTGAGGCGGGTGAAGACGACGGAGCCGAGGACGGTGGCGGCGCTGGCCAGGGCCGTGACCGCGCCGATCACGCCGGTGGAGCCCACGTCCAGGTCGTCGAGGAGGTAGGACATCTCGACGGGCACGGTGTAGAAGACGACGGCGCCGAAGACGGTGAGCAGACAGAGCCCCGCCATGCGGCGCACGGGGAAGGGCCGGGGCCCGGGACCGGAATCAGCGGACGCCGGGAGCCGGGCCGGGTTCGGGGTCGGGGCCGGCAGCGCGCGGGCCATGACGGGGGCGAGGAGCAGGCCGACCGCGTAGAGGCAGAAAGGCGCGCGCCAGCCGGCCGCCCCCAGGGCGCCGCCCAGCACGAAGAAGACGGTGGCGGACGCGGACGCGCACATGGTCTGCAGGGCGAGGTAGCGGTCGCGGACCCGGCCGGAGTAGTAGTCGCCGATGAGCGTGGTGCAGGCGGTCATGATCGCCGCTTCGGCGACGCCCACCAGGACGCGGCTGAGCAGGATGCCGTGCAGCGAGTCGAGCCAGAGCGGGACGGTGCCGAACAGCGCGTACAGGACGGTGGCCGCCACGAGCAGCCGTTTGCGGCCCAGCCGGTCGACCACGACCCCCGCGAACGGCGCGAGCAGGGCCAGTGACAGGGCCGGGACGGTCAGCACGAGAGGCACCAGGGCCGCGCTGCCCGTGACACCCTCGAAATGGTCCTGCATCCGGGGCAGCACCGGGGCGAGGAGCACCGCACCCAGGACGGGCAGACAACTCCCGGTCATCAACAGAACGGCGGGCAGTCTCCCCCGCACGGCCGGGAGTCCGGCGTGGTCGCGGGCGGGCGGGGCAGCGGGTGCGGGCATGGCGGCACTCCAGGGCGCGGGGCGGGAAGGGGGCGCCGCGTGACGGACGGCCCGGCTGCGGGGTCCGGCCGAGACGGTGTCGGCGTACGGGCGCGGGATGTGCCACGACTATGCGTTCCGGGCGCCGGCCTGCCCACCCCTCGCGCGATCCAAGTTCCCGATGCCGTCGATCCACGGCGTGGATACGTCACGGAGCGAACCAGGCCCACGGCAGCCGCGGTGCGCCCTGCGTCATTCCGCCCCGGGTGCCGGCGCGTCCCCCAGACGCCTGCCCACGCGGGCGGCCGTCTCGCGCAGCCAGATGTGGGCCGCGTCATGGGTGTGCACCGGATGCCACCACAGGGCCTCGCGCAGCGGCACCGCCTCGTAGGGCGGCTCCACCACGCGTACGGCGGAAAGCGGCGCGAGGAGCCGGGCGAGGCGGGCCTGGATCAGGGCGATGCGCCGGGTGCCGGCCACCAGGAGCGGCAGCAGCTGGAAGCTGTCCACGGACACCTCGACGCGTGGCTCGATGCCGAGCATGCCGAGCTGGCGCACGGCCGGGGCGTCGTAGGTGCGCTGGTAGGTGACCCACGGCAGCCGGGCCAGGTCCTGTCGGGTGAGGTGGTCGTCGACGCTGGGGTGGTCGTCGGCGACGACGAAGACCCAGCGGTCGTCGTAGAGGTCGGTGGCGGGGAAGTCGCTGATGACGCCGTGCGGCATGAGCAGGCCGTCGGTGGCACTCAACAAAGTGGCCGTGTCGTCGACGACGGTGGTGGGGGTCTGGGCGAACCGGAGCCGGATGCCGGGGGCCTCCTCGTGCACCACGCGGGCCAGTTCGGCGCCGAAGACGGAGACGGCGTAGTCGGACGCGATCAGTTTGAACTCGCGGCTCTCCCGGGCGGGGTCGAAGTCGGCCTGGCTGGCGAAGAGGCGTTCCAGCACGTCGTAGGCGGTGGAGGTGCGGTCGAGGAGGACTTGGCCCAGGGCTGTCAGCTCGTAGTGGCCGCCGACCCGGGCGAGCAGGTCGTCGTCGAAGTGGCGGCGCAGCCGGGCCAGGGCGGCGCTCATGGCGGGCTGGCTGAGCCCGACGCGCTGCCCCGCGCGGGTGACGTTGCGTTCCTCCAGCAGGGCGCGCAGGGCGACGACGAGGTTGAGGTCGAGGCGGGCCAGATTCACGGGTCTTCCCTCTGCGGTAAGGCGCTGACCAGGAACGAATAAACGCGGTGGATGTCAGTCATCCACAGAATCTATTTCCCTGATCATGGGTGGCGGGTCCAGATTAGTCACACCGCAATCAGGAGGACATGTCCGTGAAACCTGAAGCCGCGTCCGCACTCTTCGCCGGACCCTTCGCCCTCGCCACCCTCTCCGCCCCGGACGGGCCGCCCTTCCCCGCGCTCGTCACGGCGGACGCCCGGGTGCTAGACCTGCAAGCCGCCCTCGGTGACGCGCAGTTGACCACCCGTCGCCTCCTGGAGGACTGGGACTCGGCGGTGTCACGGCTGACCGCGCTGGCCGCCGACAGCAGCCGGGAGCGGAGGCCACTGGCGGAGTTCCGGGTGCACGCGCCCGTCGAACCGCGCCAGGTGTTCCAGTCCGGCGCCAACTACCGGCAGCACGTCATCGACCTGCATGTCGCACACCGGGACCCGGCCGACGACCGGTCGGAGGAGGAGCGCCGCGCCGAGGCGGCGGACATCATGGACCGGCGGGCCGCGGAGGACCTGCCGTACGTGTTCATCGGCCTGCCGAGCGCGATCACGGGCCCGTACGACGACGTGGTGCTGCCCGCCTGGGCCGGCAAGCCGGACTGGGAGCTGGAGCTGGCGGCCGTGATCGGCCGGCCCGCCCACCGCGTCCCGGTCGAGGAGGCCCTGGAGCATGTCGCCGGGTACACGATCGCCAACGACCTGACCGACCGGGCCACCGTCTTCCGCCGGGACATGCCGCAGATCGGCACGGACTGGCTGCGCAGCAAGAACGCGCCCGGTTTTACGCCGCTCGGCCCCTGGATCGTGCCCGCCGGGTCGGTCGCGGACCCCGGCGACCTGCGGCTGACGCTGAAGCTCAACGGCGAGACCATGCAGGACGAGTCCACCAAGGACATGATCTTCGACGTCGCCCGCATGGTGTCCTACGCCTCGCAGACCGCCCGACTGCTGCCGGGCGACCTGGTGCTGACCGGCAGCCCGGCCGGCAACGGCATGCACTGGGGCCGACTCCTGCGCGACGGCGACGTGATGGACGGCTCGATCACCGGGCTCGGCGCGCAGCGCACCCGCTGTGTGGCGGAGGCGGTGCGGTGAGCCTGGACCGCACCGACCCCGAGGGCTCGATCGCGCGGGCCGCGAAGGCGTACTCCAACTGGGGGCGCTGGGGCGAGGACGACGTGCTCGGCACCCTGAACCTCCTCGACGGGGCCAAGCGCCGTGAGGCCGCCGGGCTGGTCCGGCGGGGCGTCAGCTTCTCCCTCTCCCAGCGGTTCGACATGAACGGCCCGCAGAAGGGCTGGCGGCGCCGCACCAACCCGGTGCACACCATGCTCGACACCGGCACCGACGCCGCCCTCGGCAACCAGGGCTTCCCGCACGGCATCGGCGGCGCCGACGACGTGATCGCCATGCCCTTGCAGTGCTCCACGCAGTGGGACGGACTGGGGCACATCTTCGACCACGGCAGGGCGTGGAACGGCCGGCCGGCGGAGAAGGTCGTCACGTCCGACGGCGACCTGGTGACCGGCATCGAGCACATGGCCGCGCACGTGACCGGGCGCGGTGTCCTCCTGGACGTCGGCCGCACGGTCGGCGAGGCCGGGGAGCTGCCCGACGGCTTCGCGATCACCGAGGAGCATCTGACGGCGACCGCCGACGCCCAGGGGGTGAGCGTCGGCCGCGGTGACATCGTGCTGGTCCGCACCGGGCAGTTGGCCCGGGTCCGCCGCGACGGCTGGGGCGACTACGCCGGCGGTCCCGCGCCCGGTCTGTCGTTCACCACGGCAGGCTGGCTGCACGGCAGCGACATCGCCGCGATCGCCACCGACACCTGGGGCTTCGAGGTGCGGCCCAACGAGTTCGAGCACGCCTTCCAGCCGCTGCACCAGGTGGCCATCCCGCACATCGGCCTGCTGATCGGCGAGATGTGGGACCTGGACGCCCTGGCCGAGGACTGTGCCGCCGACGGCGTGTACGCGTTCTCGCTCACCGCCGCGCCCCTGCCCATCACCGGCGCGGTCGGCTCCCCCGTCAACCCCATCGCCGTCAAGTAGCCCGAGGAACAAGGGAGTTCCCATGAGTAGAGCCCGCACGGTCCTGGTGATCGGCGGCGGCGCGGCCGGCAACGCCGTGACGGTCCTGCTGCGCCGCGCCGGTCTCGCCGTGGACCTGATCGAGGCCAGGGCCGACTGGAACGCCACCGCCGGGTCCGGCATCACCCTCCAGGGCAACGCCCTGCGCGTGCTGCGCGAACTCGGCGTGTGGGACCGGGTCGAGGCGTCCGGCTTCGGCTTCGGCTCCGTCGGCATCACCACGCCCGACGGCACCGTCCTGCACGTGCACGACGATCTGCGCACCGGCGGCGACGACCTGCCCGCGACCGTCGGCATGCAGCGCCCGCAGCTCCAGCGGATCCTCATCGACGCCGTGCGCGCCAGTGGCGCTTCGGTCCGGCTGGGGACCACCGCGGAGATCCTGGACCAGGACGCCGACGGTGTCTCCGTCCGCCTCAGCGACGGCACCGAGAGCCGCTACGACCTGGTGATCGCCGCCGACGGCCTCGGTTCCACCACCCGCGCCGCGATCGGCATCACCGCGAAGCCCGAGCCCACCGGCATGGCCATCTGGCGCATCGCCGGCCCACGTCCGGCCGGCGTGACCCGCACCGACCTCGCCTACGGCGGCCCCGCCTACATCGCCGGATACTGCCCCACCAGCGACACGACGCTGTACGCCTACGTCGTCGAGGCCAACCGCGACCGCGCGTCGATACCCGTCGCGTCGTACGCGGAGGAGATGAGCCGCCTCACCCGGCACTACGGCGGGTTCTGGCCGGAGATCACCGCGCACATCACCGACCCGGCGAAGGTCAACTACACCTGGTTCGACCGGATGCTGGTCGAGGGTTCCTGGCACCGCGGCCGGGTCGTCCTCGTCGGCGACGCCGCACACTGCTGCCCGCCCACGCTGGCCCAGGGCGCGGCACTGTCCCTGGAGGACGCGTGGGTCCTCGCACAGTTGCTGACCGGGGCCGACGCCTGGGACGACGCGCTGTTCCAGGCGTACTACGAGCGGCGCATCGCACGGGTCCGACCGGTGGTGGAGGCCTCCGTCCAGATCGGACAGTGGCAGCTCGACGGAGTACGCGACGCCGACGTGCCCGGCCTGATGGGCCGGACCATGACCCTGCTCAGGGACCTGCCATGACCGAGCCCACCCCGCGTCGCACGCCGACGCCCACCGTCGACGTGCACGCCCACGTCCTGCTGCCCGAGGTCGACGCGCTCGTGACCGGCCTGCCCGGCCACGCCGAAGCCCGCGAACTCGACGCGCGGCGCAACGGCCCCGCCGCCCTCGCCGTCAACGGGCCCATGGTCCGCGACCGGATCCCCGGGCTGACCGATCCGGCCGTACGTCTGGCCGCGATGGACGCCCAGGGCGTGGACGTCCAGCTCGTCAGCCCCTCCCCCTCCCACTACCACTACTGGGCGGACGAGGACACGGCCGAGAAGGTGTACCGCACGGCCGGCGAGGCCACCGCGGCGCACTGCGCGGCGGCCCCGGACCGGCTGCGCGGCCTCGGACTGGTGCCGCTCCAGCACCCCGACCGCCTGGTGCGCGCCTTGGACCACGCTCTGGAACAGGGCCTGGCCGGCGTCGAGATCTCCAGCCACGCCCCCGGACGGGAACTCTCCGACCCGGCCTACGCACCCTTCTGGGCGCGCGCCGAGGAGACCGGCGCGATCCTCTTCCTGCACCCCTTCGGCTGCACGCTCGACGACCGGCTGGACCGCTGGTACCTGTCCAACACGGTCGGACAGCCGACCGAGAACGCCGTCGCGCTGTCCCACCTCATCTTCTCCGGGGTGCTGGACCGACACCCGGGCCTGAAGCTGATCGCCGCGCACGGCGGCGGCTACCTGCCCACCCACCTCGGGCGCTCCGACCACGCCTGGTCGGCCCGCTCCGACGCGGGCGCCGGCTGCGCGCACCCGCCCAGCAGCTACCTGAAGCGGCTGTACTTCGACTCCCTCGTCCACGACCCGCACGTGCTGCGGGAGTTGGTCCGCGTCGCCGGGGCCGACCGGGTACTGCTCGGCTCCGACTTCCCCTTCGACATGGGCACCGAGGACCCGGTCGGCGCCCTGCGCGGCGCCGAACTGGCCGAGGCCGACTTCGACGCCGTACGCGGCGGGAACGCCGCCGCCCTGCTCCACATCGCTTCCGCCTGAGGAGGAACCCATGAGCGCACGTCTGCTCACCCACCTGCGGCACGTCGACCTCGCCGTGCCCGACTACGACAAGCAGCGCGACTTCTACGCCGGCGTCTGGGGCCTGACCGAGGTCGCCGAGGACTCCGGCATCTCCTTCCTGGCCGCCGAGGGCTCGCCCGAGCAGTACGTCGTCCGGCTGCGCGAGGCCGGGGAGAAGCGCCTCGACCTCGTCTCGTACGGGGCCGCCTCGGTGGCCGACGTCGACACCCTCGCCGAACAACTACTCGCCGGGGACGTGCGGTTGATCAGCCGACCGGGCAAGGTCGACACCCCCGGCGGCGGTTACGGCTTCCGCTTCTTCGACGTCGACGGCCGCACCATCGAGGTCTCCGCCGACGTGGAGGTGAGGCAGCACCGCAGGATCGAGGAGAAGGAGGCGATCCCCGTCAAACTGTCCCACGTCGTCCTCAACTCCCCCGACCTCAACAGGACCCGCGCCTGGTACGAGCGCCACCTCGGCTTCCGCCTCTCCGACACGCTCAGCTCGCCGCACATGGGCGAGGTCATGCACTTCATGCGGATCAGCAACCAGCACCACTCGATGGCCATCGCCCAGGGCCCGCACACCGCCCTGCACCACATCTCCTTCGAGATGCGCGGCCTCGACGAGTACATGCGCGGTTCCGGCCGCGTGATCCGCGCCGGGTTCCGCAAGATCTGGGGTCCGGGGCGGCACATGGCGGGCGACAACACCTTCACGTACTTCCTGGACCCGCACGGCAACACGGTCGAGTACACCACCGAGCTGGAGTGCCTCGACGAGGACACCTGGCACCCGCACGTCTACGACTTCTCCCGGCCCGAGGTCACCGACCAGTGGGGCACGGCCAATCCGATGAACGAACTCATCGCCAAGGAGTCCTTCAACGACCCCGACCGCGGCGTGTTCGTGGCCCCGCCGGTCTGACCGGTCCCCCGCACCGGGGACGCGGCGACACCGTCCGTCCCTGGCTCGCGGCGTCGCGTGGAGCAGCCACCCGACGCCGGCCGACCCGACCCGGTTCCCCGGCCGCGAGTGGGCCGCGGCGCCCCGCGCCCCGGACCGGGCGGCCGGCTGCCGGGGCCGCGTCGCCGTGGGCCACGACCTGATGCGCGTTCCCCTCGACCGATCCCCCTCCCCCAGGAGCCGCACCATGCGTTTCGCAGCATACGAACACCGCCGGCGCCACCGCGTGGCCGTCGTGGAGGCCGACGGCACCCTCTACCCGCTGCCCGGTGTCACCTCCCTGACCGCGCTGCTCGCGGAGACCGGCGGCCTGGCCGGACTGCTCGCCGCGGGCGCCGCCGCCCTCGACGTGCCGCCCGGCCCCCACGTGTCCCAGGTGCGGCTGCTGCCCCCGCTCCGGCCCGCGTCGGTGCGGGACTTCGTCACCTTCGAGGAGCACGTCGAAGGCGTACGCCGCTCCGTCGACGGCGTGTCCGGAGTCCCCGAGCAGTGGTACGCGGCGCCGACCTTCTACTTCACCAACCCGCACGCGGTCTACGGCCCGCACGACGACGTCCCCGTGCCGCCCGGATCGGCCGTCCTGGACTTCGAACTCGAGGTGGGCGCGGTGATCGGCCGGGAGGGCCGCGACCTGACTCCCGAGCGGGCCCGCGACCACATCGTCGGCTACACCGTGTTCAACGACTGGTCCGCGCGCGATCTGCAGAGCGCGGAGATGAAGGTGGGCCTCGGTCCCTGCAAGGGCAAGGACACCGCCACCACCCTCGGCCCGTACCTGGTCACCGCCGACGAGCTGGAGCCGCACCGGGACGCCGACGGCTTCCTGCGCCTGCCCCTGCGGGCCGAGGTCAACGGCGAGACGGTCGGCGAGGACCTGCTGTCCAACATGAGCTGGACCTTCGAGGAGATGACCGCCTACGCCTCCCGAGGCACCCGCGTGGTGCCGGGTGACGTCCTCGGTTCGGGTACCTGCGGAAACGGCGGCTGCCTCGCCGAACTGTGGGGCCTGCGCGGCGAGCGGAACCCGCCGCCGCTCAAGCCCGGCGACACCGTCTCCCTGACCGTCGGGGGCCTCGGCACGCTCACCACCACCGTCGCGCCCGGCACGGAGCCCGTGCCCCTGCCGGCCGGCCGGCGCCGCACCCGGGAGCGGCCGTGAGCGGGCTGCACCCCAAGCGGCTCCTGGGCAAGGTCGTCGTCGTCACGGGCGCGGCCCGCGGCCAGGGCGCCGCGGAGGCGGAGGCCCTCATCCGGGAGGGCGCCCGCGTCGTCGCCACCGACGTCGATCCCGCGCACGGCTGCCGCCGCCTGGACGTCACCAGCGAGAAGGACTGGGCCGCGCTCGCCGCCGAACTGCGCGAGGCGTACGGGCAGGTGCACGGTCTGGTGAACAACGCGGGCGTCACCTGGCGCGCCCGGATCGGCGAGGTCCGTCCCGAGGACATGGCGCGCGTCCACGCGGTCAACGTCATCGGCCCGCTGCTCGGCATCCAGCGTCTCGCGCCGCTGATGCCGGCCGGCGCGTCCGTCGTGAACGTCGGGTCCTCGGCCGCCCTGACCGCCCACTATCCGGTCGCCTACACGACCAGCAAGTGGGCTCTGCGGGGGCTGTCGAGGACGGCCGCCCTGGAGCTGGGTCCGCGCGGCATCCGCGTCAACACGATCCACCCCGGCTACATCGAGACCGAGATGACCGCCTCCGCCGCGCCGGCCTTCCGTGAGGCCAACGTCCGGGAGACGCCGCTCGGCCGCACCGGGACCGTCGGCGAGGTGGCCCCGCTGGTCGTCTTCCTGCTGTCGGACGAGTCGTCGTTCATCACCGGCGCCGAGATCCCCGTGGACGGCGGTCTGACCGCGCACGGCGGCGTCAAGTCCGTCTCCGACGCCCTGCTCGGCCCGGAGGCCGGCGGATGAACCGGCTCGAGGGCAAGGTGGCCCTGGTCTCCGGCACCGCCCGGGGCCAGGGCCGGGCGGCGGCACTGCGCTTCGCCTCGGAGGGCGCGCTGGTCGTCGGCGGCGACCTCCTGCACGAGGAGGCCGTTCAGACCCAGCGGCTGATCGCCCGGGAGGGCGGCACCGCCCTCACCCCGGGCCCCCTCGACGTCACCGACGAGGAGTCCGTACGGTCCTGGACCGAGGAGGCCGTGGACGCGTTCGGCGGTGTCGACATCGTCTACGCCAACGCCGGTGCCGTCCGGTTCGGCGCGATCGACGGCCGGCCGTACGAGGACTTCGGCTTCACGATGCGCGCCGAGCTGGACTCGGTGCGGCTGACGGTCCGGGCGGCCTGGCCGCATCTGGTGGCGAGCCGCGGCTGTGTGCTGACCGCCGGACCGACCGGCACGCTCACCGGCCTGATCCCACTGACCGGGCAACTCGCCGCGCAGGGCGCCCCGTACGGCATCCGTGCCGTCTGCGTCGGCCCGGGGATGAACGACACCGACGGTCCCCGGTCCGACGTGGCCGAGGGGGCGGTCTTCCTGGCCTCCGACGAGGCCGCGTACATCACCGGCGCCAACCTGGTGGTCGGCGGCGACTGGTCCGCCGTCCTGCCCGGCGCCACCACCTGAAAGGACATGCGCACGTGAACAAGGTCCGCGCCGGCGCGGCCGAGGCCGTCGCCGACATCGGTGAGGGTGCCTCACTGGCCGTCGGGGGCTTCGGCCTCAGCGGAGTGCCCGAGGTCCTCATCCGCGCCCTGCACGCACAAGGGACGGGCGGTCTGAGGGTCGTCTCGAACAACTGCGGCGTCGACGGCCGCGGCCTCGGCGTGCTCCTCGCCGCCGGCCACATCGCCCGGGTCACCGGCTCCTACGTCGGCGAGAACAAGGAGTTCGCCCGCCAGTACCTGTCCGGCGAGCTGGAGGTGGAGCTGGTCCCGCAGGGCACCCTCGCCGAGCGGCTGCGGGCCGGCGGAGCGGGCATCCCCGCCTTCTACACCCCGGCCGGCGTGGGCACGCAGGTCGCCGCCGGCGGGCTGCCGTGGCGGTACGCGGCTGGGGGAGGTTCGGTGGCGGTGGCCTCCCCGCCCAAGGAGACCCGCGACTTCGCGGGCCGCCCGCACATCCTGGAGCACGGCATCACCACCGACTTCGCGCTCGTACGGGCCTGGCGCGCCGACCGGCACGGCAACCTCTGCTTCCGTCGGGCCGCCGCCAATTTCAACCCCCTCGCCGCCATGGCGGGCCGCGTCACCATCGCCGAGGTGGAGGAACTCGTCGAGCCGGGCGAACTGGCCCCGGACGAGGTGCACCTGCCCGGCATCTTCGTGCAGAGGGTGGTGGCGCTGGACGCCGAAGAGGCCACCGACAAGCACATAGAGCACCGGACCGTTTCCGCATCTTCGACACGAGGGACGGTACGTTCCTGATGGCCTGGACCCGCGACCAGATGGCCGCCCGCGCCGCCGCCGAACTCACCGACGGCTCCTACGTCAATCTCGGCATCGGCCTGCCCACCCTCATACCCGGCCACCTCCCGCCAGGAGTGCATGTCGTCCTGCACTCCGAGAACGGCATCCTCGGCACCGGCCCCTACCCCACCGAGGAGGAGGTCGACCCGGATCTCATCAACGCCGGCAAGGAGACGGTCACCGTTCTCCCGGGCGCCAGCTTCTTCGACTCGGCGCTCTCCTTCGGCATGATCCGCGGCGGCCACATCGACACCGCCGTCCTCGGCGCCATGCAGGTCTCCGGCGGCGGCGACCTCGCCAACTGGACGATCCCCGGCAAGATGGTCAAGGGCATGGGCGGCGCGATGGACCTCGTGCACGGCGCCCGCCGGGTCATCGTCCTGATGGACCACACCGCCAAGGACGGCAGCCCGAAGATCGTCGACGAGTGCACACTGCCCCTCACCGGCGAGCGGTGCGTCCACCGCATCATCACCGACCTCGGTGTCCTCGACGTCACCGACGCCGGCCTCGCCCTCGTCGAGACCGCGCCCGGTGTCACCGTCGAGGACATCACCGCCCGCACCGGCGCCGCCCTGCGCTCCGACGGCCTCACCGCCGCCTGCTGAGACGGGTGTCAGCCGGCTGCCGTACGGCGGGACGGCGGAAGGTGTGTAGAGTCCGCTGACTCGAAGATCATGGGGAGACTTCATGTTCAGGTCCTCAGCAGTGCGTGCGGCCGTCGTGGCGACCGCTCTGGCGGCGCTCGGCGTCTCGTGCGGCACGAGTGCCGGGACGGACGAGCCGGGTGGGAGCACGGTCGCCGCCGCGGGCCGGACCGGCCCGGCCTCGTCGCCCCTCGCCTCCCCCGACGCCGGTGGCTCCCCCGACGCCTCGAGCGCCTCGAACTCCTCGAGCGCCTCCACGCCGCCGTCGCCGCCGGCCGAGAAGGTCCGCGACGCGTTCGCCGGGCTTCAGGCGACCCTCGACGACTCGTGCACGCCGGGTAACTGCGCCTATTTCCTCGGACGCGTCTACGACGAACTGCACCGCCTGGAGCGGGCCATGCGGGCGGACCCGAAGGGACCGGGCCACTTCCCGGAACCCCTCGCCCGCATCGAGAAGCTCGACACGGAGCTGGGTGGCGACCGCACCTTCGAGAACCTGAAGAAGCATCAGGAATCACTGATCGGCACCCGCGACCAGATCAACACCTGGATGCAGGGTCACCCCGACGACTACCGCTGACACACCGGGGCCCGGCCCCCGGGCGCCCTCCTCCGCCTCCACGGCTCACCCGGCACACGGAGGCGGCATCGCGCCCGGTCCGCCCCCGGCGCGCCATGTCCCGGGCGCGCCGGGTACTCGCGTCGAACGGCTCAGGACAGTGCTCGGGACGCCTCCAGGAACGTGGTGACCAGGCGTCGGGCCCAGTCGCCGGAGGCGGGTTGTCCGCTGAAGATGGCGCGGTAGTACAGGGGGCCGAGCAGGAAATCGATGGCGTTCTCGACGTCGGGCGCGTCGCCGCCCCGTGTACGTTCACGCTCGATGATGGCGCTCAGCTGCGCGTGACGGTCCGCCGTGCAGGCACAGCCGCCCTCCGGCCCGGAGCCGATCGTGGCCCGCATCAGGGCGAGCGTGTCGGGGTCGGCGAGGTCGACGGCGACGTCCTCCATCCACCTCTCCAGGTCGCCGGCCAGCGAGCCGGAGTCGGGGACGACCACATCACCGCTGAACCGGCTGGTGGCGACGTCGTTCAGCAGCTGCGCCGGAGACCCCCAGCGCCGGTACACCGTCGTGGGATGCACGCCTGCCCGGACGGCGACGGCGGGGATCGTCAGGACCTCCGCGGGCTCCTCGGCGAGGAGTTCCGCCACGGCACGGTGCACCGCCGCTCGCACCTTCGCGGAGCGGCCGCCCGGACGTACGTGAGCTGAAGCGTCAACCATGAGCGAAATTATCGCACTGATCGTTGCGTTAGTGGTAGCGTCCTTAACGCATCGATCACTGCGTTTGGAGAGAGCCGTGTCCGGTTCCGCCCTGCCTCAAAACCAGATGTCCCCTTCCCCAGCCTCCCCGCCCGGCCGCATCCGACGGGAACTGAGCCGTCCGGCCGCCTTCGCCGCCCTCGCCGCCGTCTTCGTCCTCTTCATGGCCGCCTCCAGCGCGCCCTCGCCCCTCTACGTCGTCTACCAGCAGCAGTGGGACTTCTCCGCGACCACTCTCACCACAGTGTTCGCCGTCTACGTGCTGGGAATGATCGCGGCCCTCCTCGTGCTCGGCGCGCTCTCCGACCATCTCGGGCGCCGCCCGGTGCTGCTGGCCGCCATCGCGCTCGAAGCACTGTCGATGATCCTGTTCCTCACCGCGGACGACATCGGGGTGCTCCTCACCGCGCGCCTGGTCCAGGGCATCGCCACCGGTGCCGCCATGACCGCCCTCGGCGCCGCCCTCGCCGACCTCAACCCCGCGCACGCCCCCCACCGCGCGGGGGTCGTCACCGGCGCGGCACCCACGTTCGGACTGGGACTGGGGGCGCTGGGCTGCGGAATACTCGTCGAGTACGGACCGCACCCGACCCGCCTCGTCTACGCCCTGCTGCTGGCAGGCCTGGTCCTTGCCGCCGCCGTACTCCTGGCCCTGCCCGAGACGGCGCAGCGCCGGCCCGGCACGGCGCGCTCGCTCCAGCCCCGCCTCAGGGTCGCGCCTCATCTCCGGGCCGACCTGCTCGGCCTGGTTCCCATCCTCGTCGCCAGCTGGGCGCTCGGCGGCCTCTACCTCTCGCTCGGCCCGTCCGTCGCCGTCGGCCTCTTCGGGCTCTCCAGCCACGTCGTCGGCGGACTGGTGGTCACGCTGCTGACCGTCCCGGCCTCCCTGACGGCACTCGCCCTGCGCACCTGGCCCACCGCCCGCACGCTCGCCCTCGGCGCGAGCCTGCTGCTCGTCGGCACAGCGGTCGCCCTGACCGGCGTCCTGGAACACTCCCTGGTGACCGCGGCCCTGGGCACCCTGATCGCCGGCATCGGGTTCGGCGGCTCGGCACTGGCCGGCTTCGGCACTCTCGCCCGCATGGCCGCCCCCTCCGAACGCGGCGAACTGCTCTCCGTGGCCTTCGTGATCTCCTACGTGTCCTTCAGCGTCCCCGCGGTGATCGCCGGTGTCGCGGCCACCCACACCGGTCTGCACGACACCTTCGTCGCCTACGCCGTCACAGTCGCCTTCCTCTCCGCCCTCGCCCTGCTCGCCCAGTGGCTGCGCGCTCACCGCGCCCCCCAAAGGAACGTCTGCCCGCAGGCGTGACCAGCCGGCCTCCTCGGGCTGGCGGAACCCTAGCGACGGCTCCTCACGAGCAGATACAGGAAGTACGGCGTTCCGATCACCGCCGTCATGAGGCCGGCGCCGAGCTGGGCGGGAGCGATGACCGTGCGGCCGAGCAGGTCGGCCGCGCAGACGAGCGCCGCGCCGAGGAGGACGGCGACCGGCACCACGCGCACGTGCCGTCGGCCCACGAGGGCCCGTGCCGCGTGCGGCGCGACGAGGCCCACGAAGCCGATGGTGCCGGCCGAGGCGACGGCGGTCGCGCTGAGCAGGACGCTCACCACGAGGAAACCGAGGCGGACTCGGGACAGCCGCAGGCCGAGCAGTCGCGGGGTGTCCCCGTCCAGGGACACGAGGTCCAGCTCGGTGCGTCGGACGACGGCCAGGCCCAGGCCCAGTGCCAGCACCACCGCGACGGGCAGGACGTCCGGCATCGTCCGCCCGTACGTCGAACCGGACAGCCAGGTCAGCGCCTTGGTGGCGTTGAAGGGGTCGGTCAGCACGATGAGCAGGCTGATCAGGGCCGTCGTGCCGGCGGCCGTGCCGACGCCGACGAGGACCAGCCGGTTCTGCTGGTAGCCGCCCCGGGCGGCGAGTCCGAAGACGACCACGGAGGCCGTGGCGGCCCCGGCGAACGCCGCTCCCGCCACGGCCCAGGAGCCGGCGACGGGCGCGGTGGTGACGAGGAGTACGGCGCCCAGCGCTGCACCGCCGGAGACGCCCAGGACGCCGGGTTCGGCCAGGGGGTTGCGGGTCACGGCCTGCACCAGCGTGCCGGCCAGGGCGAGTGCGGCGCCCGCGCACAGGGCGGCCAGCACGCGCGGCACCCGGGTGTCGAGGACGAAGGAGACGGCGCGGCCGGCCCGCCCCTGGGCCCAGTTGACGACGTCGCCGAGCAGGAGCCCGGTGTCACCCAGCAGCACGCCGGCGACCGTGACGCCGCCGACCACGGCGACGAGGACGGCCGTCGTGACGAGGAACGCCGTCCGGCCGGGTGTGCGCAGCCGGTCCGGCGCACCCGCTTCGGCGGTGTCCTTCAGCCGCAGGGCCATCACCACCAGGAACGCGGCGCCGACGAGGCTGGTGACGACACCGGTGGGGACGGCGACCGCCGTGTCCGCGGGCACGAGGGCCCGCAGCAGCACGTCCGACCCGAGGACCAGTCCGGCACCGGCCAGGCCGACCGCGGGCCAGGTGGCACGGGCGCGGGCGAATGCCGGGAACCGGCGGGCGAGGGGGCGTATCAGGGCCGGTGCGCACAGGCCGACGAAACCGATGGGCCCGGCCAGGGTGACGGCCGCGGCGGACAGCAGTGCCGCCAGGACGACCACCGTGACGCGGGTGGTGCGGACCGGGACGCCGAGCCCGCGCGCGGCGTCGTCGCCGAGGGCGAGCGCGTCGACCCGCCGGGCGGTGAACAGCAGGCCGACGAGGCCGGTCAGGGCCACGGGCAGCATCTGCAGGACACCGTCGAAGCCGTTCTGGCCGATGCTGCCCTGGTTCCACTGGTACAGGCCCTCGGTCTGCTCGGGGAACAGCAGGAGCAGGCCCTCCGTCACGGAGTTGAGGCCGAGCGCCAGCGCGGTGCCGGCGAGGACCAGCCGTACGGTGCCCGTGCCGAGACCGGACAGGGCGAGGACGACACCCGCGGCCAGGAGTCCGCCGGCGAAGGCGACTCCGGAGGAGGCGAGCAGGGGCAGCGAGACGCCCGTGGCGCCGACCACGCCGAGTGCCAGGTAGGAACCGGCGTTCACGGCGAGGGTGTCGGGTGAGGCGAGCACGTTGCGGCTGACGGCCTGGAGCACGGCGCCGGCCACGCCGAGCACGGCTCCGACCAGGAGGCCCGCGGCCATGCGCGGCAGCCGGGAGGCGATCACGACGGACGCGTCCGCCGGATCGGCCTGCCCGGTCATCGCCTTGAGGACTTCGGCCGGTCCGACGGCGGCCGTGCCCTGGGTGATGTCGACGACGGCGAGGGCGGCGACCAGGAGCGCGAGCGCGGCCGTCACCGCGGCGGCACCCTTGCGGGGCCGGGCCGCCTGCGGACGGGTGGCAGGGGCGGTCGCGGTGACGGCCATGGCTCCGCTACTTCGTCAGCGCGTCGACGACGGCGTCGATGTACGCCTCCATCGACGCGGGTCCGCCGAACATCCAGATGCCGTCGGGCAGCCGGTGCACGTCGCCGGCCTTCACGAACGGCAGGGACTTCCAGACGGAGTTCTTCGCCAGGGCACCGGTGAAGGGCGTGCTGTTCTTGTCACCGTCGCTGCCGATGTAGGCGAACCGGGTGTCCTTCGGCAGGGCGGTGAGGCCCTCGACGTCGGTGGTGCCGAGGCCGTAGCTCGCGTCGCCCTTGACGGTCCAGGCGTTCTTCAGGCCGATCGCCTCGTTGACGCTGCCGATCAGCGAGCCGCTGGTGTACGGGCGCAGGGACACCTGGTTGGAGGTGACGTATCCGTCGGCGAAGGCGAACCGGGTGCCGTCCAGACCGGCGTCGGCCAGGGCCTTCTTGCCTTCGGCGACCTTGGCCTCCCAGCCGTCGCGGACCGTCTCGGCCTTGTCGGTGGTACCGGTGGCCCGCGCGATGAGGTCGATGTTGTCCAGCATCTGCCCGATCTGGTCGGCGGCGTCGGCGGACTTCACCTCCAGGACGGGGGCGATCTTGCGCAGCTGCTTCACGGCGGCGGGCGGCAGGTCGGTGGTGGCCAGGACGAGGTCGGGCGCGAGGGAGGCGATGGTGTCCATGCTGGGCTCGCCGCGGGTGCCGATGTCCTTGGGCTCGGTGGTCAGCGGGGCGGCGGTGTCCCAGGTCCTGTACCCCTTGACGTCGGCGACGCCGATCGGGTCGACGCCGAGGGCGAGGAGGCTCTCGGTGACGTTCCACTCGGTGGTGACGACCTTGGTGGCCGGGCCGTCGAGCGTGACCTCGGCGCCGTTGGCGTCGGTGAGGGTGATGGCCTCGGAGGGCTTCTTCGTGCTGTCGGCGGCGGGCTCGGTGGTACCGCACGCGGCAAGGGTGAGCGCCGCGGCGGTGGTGACCGCGGTGAACAGGAGGCGTCTCATGGGGTGGTGCCGAGCCTTTCGCTGGGGGTGTGGCGTGTGTGATGGCGGCCGATCGCGCGGGTGCGCAGGCGGCCGGTGAGGGGGTCGTTGTCGACCTCGATCCGGATGCCGTAGACGGCGGTGAGGCGTTCCGGTGTCAGGACGTCCTCGGGTGGGCCGTCGGCGACGATGCGGCCCGCTTCGAGCAGCGTGATCCGGTCGGCGACGGCCGCCGCCTGGTCGAGGTCGTGGAGGACGACGCCGACGGCGATGCCGTGCTCGTCCGCCAGGTCGCGGACGAGGTCGAGAAGTTCGACCTGGTAGCGGAGGTCGAGGTAGGTCGTGGGCTCGTCCAGGAGCAGTACGCCGGTCTCCTGTGCGAGGCAGCCGGCCAGCCAGACCCGCTGCAACTGCCCGCCGGAGAGGTGGTCGGCACCGCGTTCCGCGAGGTCGGTGACGCCGGTCAGGGCGAGTGCCCGGTCGACGGCGGCGGTCGCGTCCGGGTCCGCCCGGCCGAAGCGGCCGCGGTACGGGTAGCGGCCGAACTCGACGATGTCCCGCACGGTCAGTCCGCTGGGTGTCGGACGGCTCTGGGTCAGCAGGGCGACATGGCGGGAGAACTCACGGGGCGTCAGGGCGAGGCCGTCCGTGTCGTCGTCGATCCGGATCGTGGCGTGCCGGGCCCGCTGCAACCGGGCGATCGTCCGCAGGAGCGTGGACTTCCCGCTTCCGTTGGGGCCGACCAGGACGGTCACCTCACCGGGCCGCAGCCCGACCGCGGCTCCGTGGACGACGTCGACGCCGTCGTACGACACCGTGACGTCCGTGGCCGCCAGTTCATGGCCGCGCAGGCGTGGGGTGCCGACTGTCTCTCCACCAGATCTCACGCGGCTAAGGTTAGCCTACCCTAATATCTCCTGATCAAGGGGGGTGCGCCCCGCCTCAACGGGCCTGCCAGGACGGCGGGTTCCACAGGCCGGCGCGCCGCAGCGACTGCGGGCAGTGCAGGTAGATCTCGTCGATCTCGAGGACCAGGGCGAGTGCGGGGCGCCGGTCGTCCTGGGTCATGGCGTCGAAGAACGGGGCGTCGGTGAGGATGCGGGCCCGCCCGTTGACCCGCAGGACCTCTTTGCCGCCCGGGACCAGGTACAGCAGGCCGGCGTGCGGGTTGTCGAGGATGTTGTGGAAGCTGTCGCCGCGCCGATTGCCCGGCCGGTCGGGCAGGGCGAGTGTGCGCTCGTCGATGATGTGCGTGAACCCCGGGCCGTCCCCGCGCGGGGAGACGTCGCAGTTGCCGCCCGCGTCGGAGGTGGCCAGCAGGCAGAAGGGCGAGCGAGTCAGTATGTCCAGGTCCTGATCGGTGAGCCGGTCGTGGACCTTCTCGATCACCACCGGCCAGGGCTCGCCCAGCAGTTCGCGCAGCTCGGCCCGTGACACCAGCTCGACCCAGCCCTCCTCGACGGCTCCCCCCGGCCCGTCTGCGGCGGTGTCGATCGCGTGCGGCAAGACGGACTCCCGTGGTGTGGGTGCGGCGAGTGGTGGCACATCGGACCTTATCCGATATTAGGTTCGCCTTACCTCACCGACCGTCGACCGCGACTCGGTCGCGGGCCACGGTGAGCACGCCCCGGTGGCTCCGCACCACGTCGGCGTAGGCCGCCGCGCTGGGCTTCGGACGGCGCTGGAACGTCTCGCGGTCGACCTCGTGGAGGCCGAGCTGGGCGCCGTATCCGAAGATCCACTCGAAGTTGTCCATGAGGGTCCAGTGGCAGTAGCCGAGGACGGGCGTGCCCGCGCCGATCTCGGCGGCGAGTCCCTCGATCGCGGCCGGGATGAACGCGGCGCGCTGGGTGTCGTCCGCGGTCTGGATGCCGTGCTCGGTGACGAGCACCGGCACCCCGGACACCTCGTGGGCGTACCGCGCCGCGCCGGCGAGGGAGCCGGGCTCGATGACGGTACCCATGCCGTTCAGCTCACCCTCGACCCTCACTTCGCCCTCGGGACCGTGCACGATGCGCTCGTAGTTCTGTACGCCGATGAAGTCGTCGTCACGTGCCTCGCGCAGCCAGTGGTCGTACACGGCGGCGCGCTTGGCGTCCCGGCGCTCCTCGCCGCCGGGCGCCGCGACTTCGTCGGCGATGGCGATGGACACGCCGACCGGCAGATCGCCACGGCTCGCCTTGATCGCCTCGCGGGCGGCGCGGTGGACGCGGGTGAACGCCTCCTGGAACTCGTCCTGCCGGTCGGCGGGGATGACGTTCGCGCTGGCGTAGGTGTCGGTTCCGGCCGCGCGTGCGGCCGCCACGAGCATCCGCGCCTTGAGCGCCTCCGCCTCGGCCGGAAGCTTCGCGCCCACCTGCAACAGCTGTTCCAGGTTCGGTTCGTTGAGGGTGACGCCGTAGGCGATCCGGTCACCGAAGCGCGCCATGACCCGGGCGCACTGGTCGGCGAACCGGCCCGGAGCGTCGGCGGCGGTCCATGAACCGGCCGCCGCGAACCAGTGGGGGGCGGTGAAGTGACTGAACGTCACCAGCGGTGCCAGGCCGCGGGCGAGGCAGCCGTCGACCTTGCGCTCGTAGTGGTCGAGCGCCTCGGCGGAGACGACACCACGCTCGGGTTCGATCCGTGCCCATTCGACGGAGAACCGGACGGCGTTGAGCCCGAGTCCCGCGACGAGGTCGAGGTCCGTCTCCCACTGCTGGTATCCCCGGCACGCCGGTCCGCTCGGTTCGCGGAACAGTGAGGGAGTGGTGTGTTCGAGGAACCAGGTGTCGCTCGCGAGGTTGTCGCCCTCGTTCTGGTGCCCCGCGGTGGCGACGCCCCACAGGAAGCCGTCGGGCAGGCCGGTGTGAGTCATGGGTGCTCCTTGTGTGAGCCGGTGAGCAGATGGATGTGAAAGGCCGGGCTTCCGGGACGTCAGCCCGTGGGTGCGGAGAAGGGCAGGTGGAAGGAGTGCCGACCGGGACCGGCTTCCACGGGCTCGGCGCCCGGCAGGTCGACCAGCGCGGTGACGCGGGGCGGCACGAGGAGTTCGACGAGCAGCGTGCCGCCCGCGACGCTCCAGCCGGCCTCGGCCCGGCCGTACGGCGTCTCGTGCGCGGCCCGCGCCCAGGTGAGGCCGCCGCCGGGACGGGGCCGGACCAGGAGCCGGCGATAGCCAGGCTCGGCGGGTGCCAGACCGGCGACGGTGCGGTGCATCCAGTCGGCGACGGCTCCGAACGCGTAGTGGTTGAAGGAGGTCATCTCGCCGGGGTTGACCCGGCCGTCGGGGAGCATGCTGTCCCAGCGTTCCCAGACGGTGGTGGCGCCCATGTCGACCTGGTACAGCCAGGACGGGCGGGAGCGCTGGGTCAGCAGCCGGTAGGCGGTGTCCACGTGTCCGGTGTCGGTCAGCGCGTCGCACACCAGCGGGGTGCCGAGAAACCCGGTGCCGATGCGGTGTCCGCCCTCGGCGACCAGGGCGGCCAGCCGGCGCCCGGCCTCGGCACGTTCGGCGTCGTCCTCGATCAGCCGGAAGGACAGGGCGAGGGCGTACGCGGTCTGGGTCTCCTCCGTCAGCCGTCCGCCCCCGCTGTGGAAGCGGCCGAGGAAGGCGTCGCGGACCGAGTCGGCCAGCGCGTGACAGCGCTCGGCGTCGTCCTTCTCGTCCAGCAGACGTGCCGCTCGGGCCAGCAGGCGGGCGGAGTGCGCGAAGTACGCCGTGGCGACCAGGCAGGAGGAGGTCATCGCCCGCCCGGGGTCGTCCGCGGGTGCGGCGGGGTCGAGCCAGTCGCCGAACTGGAAGCCCTCGCCCCAGATCCGGCCGGGTCCGGCGATGCGGTCGACGGCGTCGACCCAGTCCCGCATCGAGGGGTACTGGGTGCGGAGCACCTCGATGTCGCCGTAGCGCTCGTACAGCACCCAGGGGACGATGACGGCCGCGTCGCACCAGCCGGCCATCGGCGGATTGCCGGGCGGGATCGGCACCGGCGTGATCACCGGGATGTCGGGACTGAACACGGGCGGTACGCCGCGCGCGTCGTCGCTCTGGTCGGCGGCCAGGTCGCGCAGCCACGAGCGCAGGAAGTCGCGGACGTCGTAGAGGAAGGCGGCGGTGGGAGCGAAGACCTGGACGTCGCCGGTCCAGCCGAGCCGCTCGTCTCGCTGCGGGCAGTCGGTGGGTACGTCGACGAAGTTGCCGCGCATCCCCCACACCACGTTCTCGTGCAGCCGGTTCAGGGAGGCGTCCGAGCAGGAGAACCATCCGGTGCGGCGCAGGTCGCTGTGCAGGACCACGGCCGTGATGCCGGCCGGGTCCGGCTCGCCCGGCCAGCCGTCGATCTCGGCGTAGCGGAAGCCGTGGAAGGTGAAGCGGGGCTCCCACACCTCGCCCTCTTGGTCCCCGCACAGGGTGTAGCGGTCGGTGGCGGTGGCGTGCCGCAGCGGGCGTGTGCACAGCTCGCCGTCCTCGAGGACCTCGGCGTGGCGGAGGGTGACCGTGCGGCCGGCCTCGCCGCGGACACGGATGCGCAGCCGTCCGACGAGGTTCTGGCCGAAGTCCACGACGGTCCGGCCGGTGGGTGAGGTGGAGACGGCGACAGGGGTGAGGGTCTCGACACGGCGCACCGGCGGGCTGTCGGCCGGGAACAGCACACCGGTGTCGAACTCCAGGAGCCGTACGGGTTCCCATGAGGAGTCGTCGAAGCCGGTTTCACTGAATCCGGCCTGTGCGCGGCGGGCGTCGTACTCCTCGCCCTCGTACAGACCGGCGGCGAGGACGGGTCCCGGGCTCCAGCGCCAGTCCGCCCCGGTGGCGACGGTGTCGCTGGTGCCGTCGGCGTACTCGATCGACAGCTCGGCGAGCAGTCCGGTGTCGTCGCCGTAGATGTTCCGGGTGCCGCCGTTGAAGCCGAGCAGGCCCCGGTACCAGCCGTCGGCCAGGTGGGCGCCCCAGGCGTTGCCGCCGTCGCGGACCAGGTGCGTCACGTCGAAGACCTGGTAGCGGTGGCGGTGGCGGTAGCTCGTCCAGCCGGGTGCCAGGACGTGGTCGCCCACCACGGTTCCGTTGAGTTCCAGCTCGTAGACGCCGAGCGCGGTGACGGAGAGCCGGGCCGCTGTGACCGTCGCCCGAGCGGTGAACTCGCCGCGCAGGAGAACGGCTGGGCGCACCGCGGCGGCGGATGGATCCGCCTGTCGGCAGGGGGCGATGACGCGGGCGGTCCGGAAGTGGGGCATGTCGAGTCCTCGGCGCGGTGGGCGCGGGTGGTGCGTGTGGTGGGTGAGATCGGGCGAAGGGGAGCAGGCTCGATCATGCGCGCCAAAACCTAGTGACCACTAGGTCTTGGGCTGTGTGATGTGGGACACACCCCCGAAGGCTCTACCTTGGCGCGTACATGACATGCCAGTGACCCGGCGTTCCGGCCGCAGCCGGAGCCCGGACTTCCTACAGCCCCTGCCCGTCGGTGGAGATGGAGCGCATGAGGCGGTCGAGATGGGCGCGCATGACCGCGATGAGATCGAAGGAACGACCGCTGGCGAGCCACTGCTGGCGCAGGCCGGCGTCGAGGGCCGCGCACTCGCGGGCTATGCCGCCGTGGTCCAGGTCCGTCAGGAGTTCACCGCTCTCGCTCCCGGCGGACAGCCGCTCGGCAAGCTCCTTCACGCCCTTCTCCTGCCAGCGGGTGAAGAAGTCGTGGGCGGGGTGGTCGGGCGCGGTCGCCTCGGCCGCGACCACGACGGCGAGTTCCACCATGCCCGGCATGGTGAGCCGCTCGGCGGTGTCCTCCAGGTGACAGCGGAAGGCGTCGCGCACCGACCCCGAGACCCGCTGCCACTGGGTGTCCATGCGGTCGTGCCAGTGCTCCGTCACGGCCAGCAGGAGCTGCTGCTTGTCGCGGAAGTGGTGCAGCAGCCCGGCGTCGGTGATCTCGGCGTCCCGGGCGATACGGGCGAGTGAGGTCTTCCGGTAGCCGTCCTGCCCGAAGCGCAGCAGCGCCGCCTCGAGGATCTGCGTACGCCGGGCCCGGCCTGCCGTATAGCCGCCGCGCGGCCCCCTGGGTGTCGCCATGCCAGAACCGTACCGGGATGGCGCGCGGTGTCGGCGGCGGACCGGGAGTCCCTCACGCCTGTGATGTGGGTCACGCGATGGAAACCTAGCGAGCACTAGGTGTTCGGGTCATCATCGACCTCACGCGACGACGGATTGCCACGCTGTCACCTCCCGGTTAGCGACGCGTAACGGCGGCCTCGTTCATCCGCGCACCCCCCATAACGCCCCCCCACATCGCCTCTCACTCCCTTCGGCACCTCCGTGAAAGGAGGGCATGGCGTGACATCGACGTCACCAAGCCCCTCACTCGACAGCGCGCCTCCTGCCGAGACGGGCGGACGATGGAATCTCCGTCTGGTCGCGGTCCTGATCGCCCTCGCCTGGCCCACTCAGTTGCTGGCCGCGGGCGGGATCCTCGGTGCCAACGCCACGGCGAGCGTCGCCCAGAGCTTCCACACCACCCAGGTCGCGTGGTTCGGCCTGACGCTCACCCTGGTGTCCACCCTGCTCACGCCGTTCGCCATGAAGCTGGGCGACCTGTACGGCAGGAAGCGCGTCATGCTCGCCATGATGGCGTTGGGCGCCGGCGGCGAGGCCCTGGCCGCCCTGGCCGGCGAGTTCTGGCTGGTGCTGGTCGGCCGGGCCGTCGCCGGCTTCTACGGGCCGTTCGGCGCCCTGTCCTTCGCCGCGGTCCGGGACCTCTTCCCGCGCCGGCTGGTCAAGTCGGCCAGCGGCATCATGGGCAGCAGCGTCGGACTGGTGGCCCTCGGCACACCGTTCCTGGCGGGGTGGCTCGTCGACAACTGGGGCTACCGCGGTGCCCTCTGGTTCCTCGCCATCGCCACCGGCATCGCCTTCGTGCTGGTCGCCCTTCTGGTGCCGGAGACGCCGCGGCACTCCTTCGACCGGGGCTTCGACTGGCTCGGCGGCCTGGTCCTCGGCGGTGGTCTGACCGCCGTGGTCTATGCCGTCGGCCAGGGTCAGAGCTGGGGCTGGGCGGACGGCAGGACAATGGGCTGGCTCGCGGCCGGGGCCGTGGCGCTGACCGCCTTCCTGTTCGTCGAGCGGGCCAGCGCGCACCCCATCCTGGATCTGGGGGTTCTCCGGCGCCGGCCCGTGGCTCTCGCCCTCACGGCGGGCGGCCTCGCCCAGACCGTCGCGTTCACCATGCCCGGTCTCGCCATCCTGCTCGCGCTGTTCCCGCACATCCCCGGCGTCTCCGCCGGCCTGGGCTGGACGGCACAGCACAACGCCGTGGTCAGCGTGAGCTGGAACCTGGTGATGTTCGGAACCGGCCTCTTCGTCAGCCGCTTCCTGCGCCTTCTCGATCCCCGCAAGGTCTGGATCGCCGGCCTGGTGGTCATGGCGGTGGGCTACACGCTCGTCGGCTTCTTCCACGGCGGCGAGACGGAACTGATGCTGACGTCCTGCGTCGCCAACATCGGTGCCGGCATCGTGGTGGCGACCGCGCCGGTGCTCGTCGTCGGCGTCGTCTCGCGCGACGAACAGGGACTGGGCAGCGGCATGCTCAACATGCTCATCAGCCTGTTCGGCGCGATCGTCACCGCCGGCGCCTACGCCCTCCTCAACGCGCACAGCACCGTGGTCGACGGCACCTCCTTCTACCAGGACGCCGGTTACGCCTGGGTCTTCTGGCTCGGCGCCCTCGTCACCCTCCTGGCCCTGGTGCTCTCGCTGTTCATCCCGCGGCTGCGCGATCCGGAGATCGACGACGTGACAGCGGCCTGAGCAGGACGGAACGGGCCGGGCGGCCACCCGGCACCGTCCCGACGTGGCGGCCCGCCGAGTGGTGGCGGGCCGCCACGCGGTCGCTGGTGGCGGGCCGCCGCTCATTGCCTCCAAGGGGCGGGCCGGGCACCCGACTTCGGCCGGTCGCGTTGCCTGTTCAGCTGAGGTGGTCCGTCTGCCGCGCCGGTGACCGGGCCTGGTGTGCGGCTACGACCATGACGACCACGGCGATCAGGACGATGCCGGCGCCGACGTAGAGCGGCGCGGTGTAGCCGAGGCCGGCGGTGATGGCCAGGCCTCCGAGCCAGGCGCCGAGGGCGTTGCCCACATTCGACGCGGACACGTTCGCGCTTGCGGCCAGTGCCGCCCCGTGGGCGAAGTCGGTGACGCGAGTGATCATGCCGGGCACACCGGCGAACCCGAACACGCCCATGAGGAACACGAGTATCACCGACGCCGTGGGGCTCTCGGCCAGCAGACCGAACAGGGTCAGGGTGACGGCGAGCCCGAGCAGGGCGAGCACCAGGGCGCGGTCGCGGTCATGGTCGGCCGCCCGCCCGCCGACCATGTTGCCGACGACCAGGCCGACGCCGTACACCATCAGCAGCCAGGCGATGTCCGACGAGGAGAATCCGCCGACCTCGGTGAAGGTGTAGGCGATATAGCTGAACGCGCCGAACATCCCGCCGTAGCCGAGTGCGGTGGCCGTCAGGGTCAGCCAGACCTGCCAGGAGCGGAACGCGCGGAACTGGGCCCGCAGGCCGCTGGGCGGCATCGGGTCCGAACCGCCCGGCGCCGCCGACGGCCGCGTCTCTCCCGCCCAGGCGGGGACGAGGGCCACGATGCCCGTCAGCGCGAGCACGCCGATCGCGGTGACCGCCCAGAAGGCCGCCCTCCAGCCCCAGCGTTCACCGACCAGCGCACCGAACGGCACGCCCAGCACGTTGGCGACCGTCAGCCCGGCGAACATGACCGCCACCGCGCGGGACTTCTTCTCCGGCGCGACAAGGCTGCGTGCGACGAGCGAGCCGATGCCGAAGAACGAACCGTGGCACAACGCCGCGACGATCCGGCCGAACAGCATCACCCGGTAGCTCGGCGCGACAGCGGACACCAGGTTGCCGACGACGAACAGCGCCACCAGGCCGACCAGGACGCTCTTGCGGGGCAGCCGAACCGTCGCCGCGGTCAGCGCGATCGCGCCGACCGCCACACTCAGCGCGTACCCGGAGATCAGCCGGCCCGCCGCTGCCTCGGACACCGCGAAGCTCGACGCCACCTGCGGCAGCAGTCCGGCGATCAGGAACTCGGTCAGGCCGATGCCGAATCCGCCGAGCGCCAGCGCGACCAGTCCACTCGGCATCCGCCGCTCTCCGATCGTGCGCCCGACAGTTCGCGGGGACGGGACGCCCCACAGCAGGCAACATGCCCATACGGTGAGTCCCTCTCCCCTTGTTTCCTCGTCGTCTCCTTGCGGCGGCGGGGGAATCAGACCGACCGCGTCCCGGTGCCGCTTCCGGCACCGGGACGACGGGACCGTGGGTCTACTGCGCGTAGGTCTCGAACTCGGCGACCTTCGGTGTGCCGCTCGAACCGGTGATCTCGAAGGTGACCTTGCTCAGCGAGGTCCGCGGGAAGGTGATGACGCCCGCACCGCTGCCCGAGGTCAGAACGGCGCCGGTGTCACCGTTGATCACCTTCCAGGCCCCGATGGCACCCGCCGATCCTGCCGCCTCCCTGATGTTGACCTTGGACACGGAGGTGGCGGAGCCCCACTTGATCGAGATGGCACCGGTCGAACCGGCCGGCGACCAGTACGTGTTCAGGTCACCGTCCCGTACGTTGCCGTAGCTCGTGCCGCTGGCCTTGCTGGAGCCGTCCGAACCGGCCCCGATGCTCAGGTTGGTCCCGCTCGGCTGGGTCGGGCCCGAGGTGGGACTGGGGGTCGGGGTGGGCGTGGAGGACGTGGGCGGGGTGGTGGGGGTCGACGTGGGCGACTGCACCGTGCAACTGCCGTTCGACACCTGGAGACCCTTGCCGGCCCCGGCCGTGCGGCTCACGACGTCCGGCACGCATGCGGCGGAGTCGAGGGCGTAGGCGTAGGGGATGCTGACCGTGGTGTTGGACTGCGGGTTGGGTCCGGCGGGCTTGTTGTCGGTGCCGGGGCTCGACCACGTCACGTTGTCGAAAACGTTTCCGCTGACCTGCCAGTAGCCGGCCGCGTCCGTGTAGAAGGTGCCCAGGACGTCCTTGGAGTCCTCGAAGTAGTTGTTGTCCACCTTGGCGCGCGCCCCGGCACGGGAGTTGATGCCGGACTCGTTCAGGCTCACGTAGTGGTTGTTGTACATGTGGGCCACTCCGCCGCGCAGCAGGGGCGCGCGGGAGTCGATGTTCTCGTACAGGTTGTGGTGGTAGCTGATGTACCCGTTCGAGAGGTCGCTCTCGCTGGAGCCGACCAGACCGCCGCGGCCGGAGTTGCGCAGGATGCTGTACGACAGCGTCACGTACTGGGTGTTGTCCTTCATGTCGAAGAGGCCGTCGTACCCTTCCGACTCACCGCCCGACGCCTCCAGGGTCACGTGATCGACCCAGACGTTGCGGACGCCGCTCTCCATGCCGATGGCGTCGCCGCCGTTGGACGTGGGAGAGCCCGACTTCTTCACGTTCTTGACCGTCACGTTCTGGATGACGATGTTGCTGGCCTCACGGATGTGGATGCCTAGTTGGTCGAAGACGGCTCCGCTGCCGACGCCGACGATGGTCACGTTGCTGATCTGCTTCAGCTCGATCACCCCGGCGGCGGTGTTGCAACTCGCGCCTGACACCTTGGCGGTGTTGGCGTGATTGATGGTCCCCTCGACCTCGATGGTGATCGGGGTGCTGCTGCTGGCGCGGCCGCACAGTGCCGCGTGGATGGCGGTGCCGGTGGTGGCTCGCACCGTCGTACCACCGGCTCCGCCGGTGGTACCGCCGTTCTGCGTCGCGTAACCGGTTGCGGTACCGGTCGCCGCGGATGCCTCCGGCATCGACAGCACGACACCGACGCCGGCCGCGACGGCCATCGCGGCTGATGCGGCGGACAGCCGTAGAGCGACATTTCTTTGCATGGATGTCTCCCGATTCTCTGTTTCTTCCTGGTCCAAGTTGCTGCCGCACACAGCGTTTAATTGTCTATGTACCGTCAATCCAGATGGATGAGCCACCCGCTGCCCACGCTGCGCTCCACAGTGGCGTTCCTCCCGGGCGCCGGGTCGGTGGAGCCCCTGCGCGACCGCCCCACGTCACAAGAAGCCGTCACCATGGAGAGGATGAGCGACGGTCACACGCCTGCCCGTCATGACGTGCACCCTTCGTTCGACGGCACGTCGATGTCGCAGGACATCCCCGTGCCGGATCGCCGGCGGCTCGTGCACAAGTCGCGGCGCTCACCGCGACGGTCAGCCCCCGGAACAGTCCCCGGCTCCGGGAAAGCGCTTTCCGTTCGGCGACGATAGGGGCCCCGTGGCGAGGTGGCAAGGGTCTGAACAGGCTGAGCCACGGGGAAGGGAATCCGCTCGCGGACCCGTTCCACCTTGAGGCCGACGGCGTCACGTCGGCGCCCTCAAGCGCCGCGACTTCCACCAGAACATTGCTGGTGCAAACGGTTGATCTACGCGTCGAGCCGTTTCCACCGCAACGGAGCTTTCCAGACAGCACCGGACCCGACTTTCCCAAACGTTCCCATACGTGAACCTGGATGATGTACGTGATCGCGGGCGACGTCGGACGGCAGTCCGAAAGGTGCCTGGTCGAACTCGACAGCCAAGTGCCGAGCGCCACGGGAACGCAGCCGTTCCGGCCGGCGCTTCACCACCGTTTCGGAGATCGGCGGCGTTCTGAGGTTCGGTGAGCGCAGCCTTTCCGACGCTCGTCGCGCACGATCGCCGAACCTCCCGTAGGGTCACGGTGCCGCCAGGCACAACGGGCCGTGGGAGCGCGTTCCCTGGCGGGTGCGGGTGCGGGTGCGGGTCGACCGATCGGGAGTGCCGATGTCAGGACAGTTCGAGGCGAACGTCGAGATCGACCGGCCCGTCGAGGAGGTGTTCGCCTACCTCGCCGACGGGCGCAACGATCCACAGTTCAGTCCCCGGGTGCTGAAGATCGAGCGGGTCCCGGACGCCCCGACCACCGTGGGCACCGTCTTCCGGAGCACCGTCAAGGACGCCGGGATGAAGTCCGCCCGGGAGTTCCGCATCACCGCCCTAGAGACCCCGGTCAAGATCCGGTGGGCCGAGGTGTCGAAGAACACCGTCATGGCCCGCGAAGGCGGCTACGACCTGGAGCCGCTGCCCGGCGGCGGGACCCGAGTCCACCTCTTCAACGTGCTGGAAGGCCACGGCGTGGGCAAGCTCCTCGTCGGCTTGGCACTCGCCGCCGCCCGCAAGGACGCCGATGGATTCGGCGCCCGGATCAAGGCGGCGGCGGAAGCGGCGATCGCTCCCCGTTGACGGTCGGGGGCTCCCGCGTCCGTCACCTCAGGGTGTCGTCGTCCGTGTCTTCCGCTCAGGGCGTCGGCGTCCGCGCAAGCCGCTCGGCGAGCGCGGCCGCGAACTCCTCCGCCCGTGCCAGCTGGACGCGTAGATCCTCGACCCGCCGCTGCGCGGCCTGTTCGAAGCCGCGGATCCGCGTCAGCAGTTCGTCGCGCTCCGCGGGCGGGAGCACCTCACCCGAGTCCAGGCGGTCCGTCGCGTCGAGCAGGCCCCGCATCTCGTCCAGGGTGAAGCCGAGGGGCTTCATCCGGCGGATGACCATCAGGCGGGCGACGTCGGCCTCGGTGTAGAGGCGGAAGCCGCCCTGGGAGCGGGCGGAGGGGATGACGAGGCCGGTCTCCTCGTAGTGCCGGATGGTGCGCAGCGACAGCTCGGTCCGTGCGGCGACCTCGCCGATCTGCATGTGCTCGCTGCTCACGCGGGGCCTTTCCTCGGCTCTCGGGACCGCCGCCGGAAACCGGCGCCGGTCTCTACTCTAACGTTAGGGTAGAGTTGTCGTGGCCTTGGGGCGGCCGTCCGCCATGCACGTTCCGATGGTGCGGGACGCCGTCCCTGCGCCATCTGTCGTGTCGGGGCCGACGAAGCCCCCGGCGAAGTCCGACGTCCGCAGGAGAGAGCGTGCGCATGTCCGCGATGACGAGCGTCGCCGCCTTCCCGCCGTGACCCTTCGCCCCCGGGCGGCGCCGCCCGATCTTCTCGCGGACTCCCCGGCGCTCCACATCCACCACCGCCGCCTCGCCCTCTGGCTTCCATGTCTTTCCGCGTGCCCGCAGTGATGCCGGGTGTGCCCGAGCACGACAGGTTCCTCTTCTCTTGTCCTCCTCCGCACTGTCCCCGGCCGCGTGGCTGCGTGGCTCCCGGCGTCCCACCTGGCTGTCCGATCCGAAGGTCCTGCGCACCGAGGTGCTGGCCGGTCTCGTGGTCGCCCTGGCGCTGATCCCGGAGGCGATCTCGTTCTCGATCATCGCCGGGGTCGACCCAGCCATCGGCCTGTTCGCGTCGTTCACGATGGCCGTGACCACCGCCGTGGTCGGTGGCCGGCCGGCCATGATCTCCGCGGCCACCGGCGCGGTCGCCCTGGTCATCGCCCCGCTGAACCGCGAGCACGGCTTCGGCTATCTCGTCGCGGCCGTCATCCTGGCCGGTGTCATCCAGATCGCCCTGGGTGCGCTCGGGGTGGCGAAGCTGATGCGGTTCGTGCCGCGCAGCGTGATGGTCGGCTTCGTCAACTCCCTCGCCATCCTGATCTTCATGGCACAGGTGCCGGAGATGACGGACGTGCCCTGGCCCGTGTATCCGCTGATCGCCGCCGGCCTGGCCCTCATGGTGTTCTTCCCCAGGGTCAGCAAGGTGGTCCCGGCCCCGCTGGTGTCGATCGTCATCCTCACCGTCATCACCGTCGCGGCGGGGATCGCGGTGCCGACCGTCGGCGACAAGGGTGACCTGCCGTCCGCGCTCCCGGTGCCCGGCCTGCCGGACGTGCCCTTCACCCTGGACACCCTCACCACCGTCGCCCCCTACGCGCTCGCCATGGCCCTGGTCGGGCTGATGGAGTCGCTGATGACGGCCAAGCTGGTCGACGACATCACCGACACCCACTCCTCCAAGACCCGAGAGTCCGTCGGGCAGGGCGTCGCCAACATCGTCACCGGCTTCTTCGGTGGCATGGGCGGCTGCGCCATGATCGGCCAGACGATGATCAACGTGAAGGTGTCCGGGGCCCGTACCCGTCTGTCGACGTTCCTGGCGGGCGCCTTCCTGATGGTGCTGTGCATCGTCTTCGGGCCGGTCGTCTCCGACATCCCCATGGCCGCGCTCGTCGCCGTGATGGTCATGGTGTCGGTGGCCACGTTCGACTGGCACTCCATCGCCCCGAAGACGCTCAGGCGGATGCCGGCCGGGGAGATCACCGTCATGGTGGTCACCGTCGTCTGCGTGGTCGCCACCGACAACCTCGCCATCGGTGTCGTCGTCGGTTCGGTCACGGCGATGGTCATCTTCGCCAAGCGGGTCGCCCACCTCGCCGAGGTCACCGCCGTCACCGACCCCGACGGCACGACCGTCGTCTACCGGGTCACCGGCGAGCTGTTCTTCGCCTCCTCCAACGACCTCGTCGGCCGGTTCGACTACGCCACCGACGCCGAAACGGTCGTCATCGACCTGTCCGCCGCCCACATCTGGGACGCCTCCTCCGTCGCCGCCCTGGACGCCATCGAGAACAAGTACGCCCAGCGCGGCAAGACCGTCGAGATCACCGGCCTCAACGAGCCCAGCGCCCGCATCCACAAGACGCTCAGCGGCGAACTCGCGGGCAGCGGCTGACCGTCCCTTCCGCTGCTCCTCGTCCGTGGTCGTGTCCCAGGTCGGCAAGGATCTCCTGCGGGCGGGAGGCGTCGTGGGTGGACAGCCAGTCGGCGTCGACGGTCGAGACGTGGTCCCTTGCCATCTCGTCGCACTCGGAGCGTGGGCGCCGGTGCCTCGCGCACGAGTCGCGGTCCGTAGCCGGCGGGCAGCCGGGTGCCGATCATGCCTCCACGACGGTCCGGTCCCTCCGATGCGCGGCGGGCGGGGATACGCAGAACCGAGGCGTGCAGCGGCGCCGACGAGCGCTCCCGCCCGCCTCGCCTCGCCCGGCGAAGGCCTCGGGCAGGACGAACCGGCGCCGGCCGCCCGCGATCACGGCCGGCCGCTGGAGACCATGCCCTACGACCTCACCCCGCGCGGACTGCACTACGTCCTCACGCACTACGACATCCCCACCTGCCGGCCGACCCCGCCGTGCGGCTGACGGTGAACGGCCGCGTACGGCGCCCGCTCAGCCCTTCCATGGAGGACCTGCGCGCCTGCCCCGCCGTCACCACGCGCGTGACGACGGAGTGTGCGGGCAACGGCAGGGCCCCGCTGTCACCGAGGCCGGTGAGCCGGCCGCCCCGGCTGGTCGAAGCCGTCGGCACGGCGGAGTGGACGGGAGTGGCCCTGCGGCTGCTCCTGGAGGAGGCCGGGGCCGAGGCGGACGCGGTGGGCGTCATGTTCACCGAGGCGGACCACGGCCTGGAGCGCGGTGTCGAGCAGGACCACCTGCGCGGCCTGTCCCTCCGCGCCGCCCTGGGCGAGGGGCCCGAAGTCCTGGTGGCCCACTCGATGAACGGCAGGCCCCTGCCGCCCAGCACGGCGGCCCCCTGCGGCTCGTGAGGCGGGTGAGCCGGCCGCCCGCATCGGACGCGCCCCGGTCACCTCGGTGAAGGTGAGCACGGACGACGGCCTGACATGGCAGAGCGCCCCACTCGAACCGGATCGTGGGCACCGATGGGCCTGGCGGCGCTGGTCCTGCACCTGCTCCGCCGCTCCGGGCGACCACGTCCTGAGCATCCGGGCACACGACGAGGCGGGAAACAGCCAGCCACTGCAACAGCCCTGGAACCCGGGCGGGTTCGCCGACAACCTCGTCCGGCGGGTGCCGGTGTCCTGCCCGGACCACCCACACATCACTGCCACCGCATGACCGTACGGCCGTGCCGGTGATCGACCGCGGTCAGGCGGGGGCGAGTTCGGCCGCGCCGAACGACACGTCGAAACGGTCGCACCAGATGCTCACGCTGCTGTAACTCGACGGATCCACGCCGTCGGGAAGGGCGTAGTTCTGGCTTCCCTTGTTGCCCTTGAGCTTGCCGAGGCTGACGTACTCTCCGTCGTCGAAGACGTGCCACCCGCCCCGCCCCTGCTTCACCGGTGCGTCGGTCAGCCAGACACGCAGGTCCGGTCCGTTGCTGGTGTCCAGGTTCTCCAGCCGCACGACATGGGTGCCGTCGGCCAGCCGTACGAGCTTCACCGTGCCCGATGTCGCGTGCTCATGGCTGATCAGCTCACCACTCGCCAGCATGTGCGGACCGGGGGCCGGGGCGGGCGACCGGGAGGACTCGTCCGAAGGTGCCGACACAGGAGGAGCGGAGTTGCTCACCACTCCCGGCAGAGCCTCTTGGACGGTCTCGTCCTGCCACAGTTTCCACGGCTGGAACCAGTACAGACCGAAGCCGACACCGCCCACCGCCACCACCAGCACCGCGATGCCCCATGGCCGGGTCAGTACCTTGCGTACGCGCCCCATCTCCGCCTCGCCTCCTGGGAGTTCACCCTGTCGTCCTCACATTCAACCGGCCGAGGACGGCTGTTACCCACCCCGTGGCTGATGACGGAATCCTTACGTCGCACTGGTAGCAGTATTCGAACAACAACAACGCGGTGATGACTCAGGTCGACAGCAGTGAGGTTCCGCTCCGTAGTATCACTACGACAAATCGCCGTACATGTCGTGGGGTGGGGGCCCGCGGCCTGTCCGGTCCTATCAAGGAGCGTGAGCGTCATGTCCGAGACCACCACCCAGGCAAACGGGGTGACCAGCCAGTATGCGGCTCAGGTCGCCAGTGACCTGGAGCGGAACCTCAAGGAGCACGACCGTATCGCCGGCGAGGTCGCCGTTCTCCAGGAGCAGTTGGCCTCCCTGGAGAAGGACCGCACGGTGCTGCTGAACGTGCAGCAGGCCCTCGGCGTCGAGTCCGCGTCCGCCACACCCGCGGTCGAACACGCCGCGGTGGTGCCCGCCCCCCGGAAGAAGGCCCCGGCCGGCGCCTCCCGCCGGTCGAAGGCGAAGAAGTCCGAAGCGGCGGCTCCGAAGCCGGCCGACAAGAAGGCGGCATCCCGCAAGGCCTCCCCGAAGGCAGCTGCCAAGGCGGCTCCGACCTCGGCCCCGAAGGCTGATCAGCCCTCGCTCGTCTCCCTGGTCCGCGAGCACCTCGTCGGCCAGGGCGAACCGCGCTCCGCGGCCGAGGTCGCCCAGTCACTGGGTCAGCAGTTCCCCGAACGCGGCATCAAGGCAACGGTCGTGCGCACCACCCTCGAAGGGCTCGTGGCCAAGAACCAGGCCCAGCGCGCCAAGCAGGGCTCGTCCGTCTTCTACACCTCCCCCGAAGCACCCGCCCCGGCCACGAGCAAGGAAGACGCCAAGGAAGACGCCCCGCAGGAGGGTCGGTCCGCGTAGAGCGGAACCCGAAGAACTCTCGCGTCCACCGAGTCCACGAGGTCGCCGCGATCACCGCGCGGCGACCTCGACTCCCCGCTCCCAAAGGGCAGTTGGTGTCGCCAGAGCCTCACGAAGCCGACCGTTTCCGCCCCCGCTCACCTGTTACTTAGGTTAGGCTTAGTTAAAAGGCTCTGCGAGGGTTTGGCCCATGCCATCGGGACGACCGGCTCGCTGCGCAGGACGGTGGTGGGGGATGAGTCCGCTCGTCGCGGAGAGCACGGACGGCGATCCGTCCCCCGGGTCACCGATCCGGCCGCAGGAACCGCGGAGCGGTGTGGTCGTGGTCAAGTTCGGCGGTAACGCCATGGTGGACGCGGGACTGCAACGGACGTTCGCCCGGGACATGGTGGAGCTGCGGCGCGCGGGCCTGCGCCCGGTCGTCGTGCACGGTGGCGGGCCGCAGATCAGCGCGATGCTCGACCGCCTCGGCCTGGAGACCCGCTTCGAGGCGGGACTGCGGGTCACCACGCCGGAGACCATGGACGTGGTGCGCATGGTGCTGAGCGGCCGGGTCCAGCGGGAGCTGGTCGGCCACATCAACGCCCATGGGCCCTTCGCGGTGGGGATGACCGGCGAGGACGCGCACACCATGACCGCCGTGCGGCGGGCGGCCCGCGTGGACGGCATTCCGGTGGACATCGGCCTCGTCGGCGACATCGTGGAGGTCAACCCCGCCATGGTGCGCACGCTCCTGGAGCAGGGACACATACCCGTCGTCTCCCCCGTGGCACGCGGTGCGGACGGGCAGGTCTACAACGTCAACGCCGATCTCGCCGCCTCGGCGCTGGCCGTGGCCCTCCACGCCGAGCGGCTCGTGGTGCTCACGGACGTTGCGGGGCTGTACGCGGACTGGCCGCACAGCACCGAGGTGATCGAGCGCCTGACGACCGACGCGCTGGAGGAACTGCTCCCGGGGTTGGCGAGCGGGATGCTGCCGAAGATGGAGGGCTGCCTGCGGGCCGTCCGCGGCGGCGTGCGCAGGGCGCAGGTGGTCGACGGCCGGGTGCCGCACGCGGTGCTGCGCGGCGTCCTCGGCGAGACCGGCCCCGGCACCACCGTGGTTCCCGGCAACGGCCGGGTCCAGGGCGCTCACACCGACGGTTGAAGGACCTTGCGGAGGATCCGCGCGCCGCGCCGTGGGTCCAGGGACTCCGCCCAGGACGTGGGCGCCAGTCGCGCGGTCGTGGGCGCGAACCCGTACCGGAGGAACAGGCCGCCACCGCCGGTCGTCGCCGTGAACAGGGTGCCGAGCGGCCGGGCGCGCGCCCTGGCCAGCACGGCGCGCAGGAGTGTGGCTCCCACGCCGCCTCCCTGCCGCCGCCCGGCCACGCAGAAGTTGTACACGACGCCGGCGCAGTCCCGGCCCTCCCCCGGTTCGGCCGGGTGCTCTCGCAGGCCCACGCAGCCGTCGAGGGTGCCGTCGGGGCCCTCCGTCACGAGGAAGTCGGCCGCGTGCGCGGCGTAGAGCGAGACAGGCCGTTCCCGCAGGGCCCCCGAGCGTACGAAGGGCTGTGACAGGTCGACGAGCGCGGCGGCGTCCTCCGGTCGGCCGGTGCGGACGGGGGACGTCTGCCCGAGAAGCGCGGGCGACCGCGGGGCGGGGCGCGGCGTTGCCGTGATCAAGGTTTTCCTTCCTCGGTACGAGGCCGCCGATGTCCCCGGCAGGGCCGTTGGCTGTGACGGGTCAGCTGTCCATGGTCGCCGCGAGGGAACGGGGGCGCAGATCCGTCCAGTGGGACTCCACGAAGTCCAGGCACGCTTCCCGGGTGTTCTCGGGGAAGGCGATCGCCCATCCCCCGGGCACCTCGGCGAAGGACGGCCAGAGGGAGTACTGACCCTCGTCGTTCACCAGGACCAGGAATCGGCCTTCGTTGTCGTCGAAGGGGTTGGTGCTCATGCTCGGTGCCTCCTCGGGTCGGGGCGAGGGCGAGGCTCGGGCGGCCCTCGACGCCCCCCGCAGCAGAGGGGGCGGGGATGGAAAGAACCATCTAATTAGGTTAGCCTCGCCTAATTAGTGATCAGCTTAGCCTTCCGACTTTCCTCTCACAAGGAGACGTTCATGCACCTGGTGAACGAACAGGAGCACGTCTTCGCCGAGTTCGGTCTGCCCGGCAAGCCCGGCACCGACGAGTTCTGGGCGGCGGCGGAGACACCCGCGTCCGTACCCGCCCGCGACGGCAGCGGTGGCTGGGACACCTTGTTCCTGTGGCGCGGATCCGCGGCGAGCGTCGAGTTCGAGAGCTGGTCGGAGCCTGTGCCCCTGCGCCGGTGGGGCGACACGGACTGCTGGTACTCCGAGGTGCGCATGCCGGCCCGACTGCGCGTGACGTACCGGATCCTCGTGGGCGACGCGGCGTACGCCGACCCGTTCAACCCGGTCGGTGCGGGCGGTGACCGGTCCATCGCCGCGACCCCGGACGCCCCGGCCCAGCCGCACTGGCCCGTCCTGGGCGCCACCGACGTCCTGCCCCTCCCCCGCATCCGGTTCCGCATGACCGGCGGACGGCTCGGCGGACGGCGTACGGTACGCGTCCACCCGGTGGGCGGCGGCGGACCGGTGGTCCTGCTCCTCGACGGGGACGACTGGCTGTACCTGCACCCGGCGATGACGGCTTTCGACTCCGCCGTCGCCGCTGGCGGGATGCCCCCGGTCACCCTCGTCTTCCTGCCGACCAAGGACAGGGACGCCGAGTTCGGGTGCAGGCCCGAGCTGTGGGAGGCGGTCCGGGACGAACTGCTGCCGCTGGTGGCGCAGAGCGGCGTACCCGCCGACCCTGACCGGCTGGTGGTCGCCGGGCAGAGCCTCGGCGGGCTGAGCGCGATGTACGCGGCGTTGGAGTTCCCGGACCTGGTGTCGCGCGTCGCCTGCCAGTCGGGGTCGTTCTGGTGGACGCCCGACACCATGGAGTCGGCGGACCCGTTGGGCGGTCCGGTCGGTGGCGTCATCGCCGCGCGCCTACGGGAGCGTCCCGACCTGTCCGGGCTGCGCTTCGCGTTCGACGTGGGGGAACACGAGACGCGGATGCTGCCCCACTGCGAACTGACCGAGACACTGACCGAACAGGCCGGCGCCACCGTACGGGTCGCGCGGTCGCCGTCGGGCCACGACCGGGCGGGCTGGCGGCATGCCCTCCTCAGGGATGTCGCCTGGGCGCTGTCCTGACAGGTCACCGGGCCACAGCCGGGCGGCGACAGGTCACCGCGCCACCGCCGCGCAGTAGGTCTCGTCCGTCGCCAGGAGGTTGCGGTGGGTGTCCTCGGCGGTGATGACGCCCTCGTCGAGGACGAGGACGCGGTCGGCGGCGTCCAGGAGGGCCGGGCTGCTGGTGATGACGACGGTGGTGCGGCCCCGGCGCAGCTTCGCGACGTTGCGCGCGATGAGCTGTTCGGTGACCGCGTCCACGGCCGTCGTCGGGTCGTGCAGGACGAGGATGTCGGTGTCGGCGGCCAGGGCGCGGGCCAGCGAGAGCCGTTGGCGCTGCCCTCCGGAAAGGTTCGCGCCGCGGTCCCGGACAGCGTAGTCGAGTCCTTCGCGGTGGAGGGCGACGACGTCGGTCAGCATGGACGCCTCGACGGCCTCGGGGACCGACCGGCTGGTGCCCGACGGGTCGATGTTCGTGCGCAGGGTCCCCGCGAAGATCTCGCCGTCGTAGGGGTTCACCAGCAGGTGCTCGCGGACCGCCTCGATCGAGAGGTCCGCCAGTTCCTCCCCGCCGACCCGCACCACTCCCTCGTACGCGTGGGGCGGGACGTTGCCGGCGAGGATCGCCGCGAGGTCGGCCGCCGCGCGGGGCTGGTAGGCGGCGATGGCCACGAACTCGCCTGCGGCGACGTGGAGTTTGAGCCTGCGCAGGGTGCCGTGCCGGACACAGTCGATCTCGAGGCCTCCGCCCGCGGCGGGTCGCCGCGGTCCGGGGGTCGTGACCGGGGGCGCGGTCAGCACGAGCGCCATCCGCTCGGCCGACGCGCGCGCGATCATGACGTACTTGGGCATCTCCGAGAACAGCTTGAGCGGTTCCATGATGAACTGCGCGAGGCCCACGGCCATGACGAGTTCGCCGATGGTGATCTGACCGTCGAAGGCCAGCCAGCCGGCCGTCAGGGTCACCGCGGCGGCGAGGACCGCGTTGAGGGCCAGCGCGGTTCCGGCGTAGACGCCGTTCACCTTGGCGACGGTGATCGCCTGGTGCTTGGCCTCCGTGCTGACCTTCCGGTAGGAGCGGAACGCGGCGTGGTTGCCGCCGAAGCCGTGCAGCGGACGCAGGCCGATGATGAGGTCGGCGACCTTGGCGCCCGCCCGCGCCACCCGGGCCTGCTGTTCCTGGGTGCTGGCGCCGATCCGCTTGGACAGGATGCTCAGGGTCGACAGGATCGCGACGGTTCCCACGATCACCAGCAGCCCCAGCCGTACGTCGGCCAGGCCCAGCGCGACCGCGGCGACGAGCACCGCGACGAGCGAGCTGATCAGCAGCGGCACCACCTCGATGATGTCGGCGGTCTGGTCGGCGTCCTCGGTGGCGATGGTCAGCACCTCGCCGGACTTGAGGTCGACGTCGCGGGCGACCGGCTGGAGGCCGCACTCCGCGACCCGCACCCGCCAGCGGTGTGCCTCCGTCGTGTTGGCCTTCTGCAGGACGCGCATCCCGAACCGCCAGGACAGCGACACGGTCGTGATGATCACGGCGAGCGAGGCGATCGACAGGGCCAGCGCGCCGAGGCTCCGGTCGCGCAGCGCGTGTTCGACGATCAGGCCGAGCGCGATGGGGAAGGCGGTCTCACCGGCCTGGTAGAGGCCCATGAGGAGGGTGCCCCAGGCCATGGCGCCGATGTTGCGGCGCAGGGCCGTCCGGAGGATGTCGGACCCCGGGCGGGGCCGCTGTGTGTCAGGAGTTGTCATCGAGGTGGCGTGCAATCGCTTCCGGGGTGCGCAGGGTGAACAGATCACGGATGGTGATCACAGGACCGTACTCGCGGCGGAGCAGCCCGATCAGCCGCACCGCCAGCATGGAGTGCCCTCCGAGGGACACGAAGTCGCTCACCGCGCTCACCTCGTCGTCGTCCAGGTCCAGTGCTTCGGCGAAGAACTCGCAGACCACGGTCTCGGTCCCGGTCTCCGGTCCGCGCTCCACCGCGGTGGTCAGCGCGCCCAGCGGCCTGGCCTCGGGCAGCGCCTTGGTGTCGGCCTTCCCGTTCACCGTCAGCGGGATGCTGTCGACCTGGGCGTAGTGCGTCGGGCGCAGGAAGTCCGGGAGTGCGGCGCCCACTTGGGTGGCGACCGCCGCGAGGTCGGAGCCGTCGAGGACGAGGTAGGCGGCCAGCCGGTGGGCGCCGTCGACCTGCGGGTCGGGCTGGGCGACCGCGGCGGTGAACCGCACCGCCGGGTGGGCCGCGAACGCGGCCTCGACCTCGCCGAGTTCCACCCGGTGGCCGCGGATCTTGACCTGCTGGTCGGTGCGGCCCAGGTACATCAGGTTCCCGTCGGGCCGGCGGATCACCAGGTCCCCGGTGCGGTACATGCGCTCGCCGGGCGCACCGAAGGGGTCGGCCACGAAGCGGTGCGCGGTCTGGGCGGGCTGCCCGAGATAGCCGCGCGCGATGCCGATGCCCGACACGTACAGCTCGCCGGGGACTCCGTCCGGCAGGGGCCGCAGCCACGGGTCGAGCACGTACACGTCGGTGTTGTCGATGGCCACGCCCACCACCGGGTCCTGGCACTCGAAGGTGCCGACGCCGAGGGTGTTGATGGTGTACTCGGTGGGCCCGTACAGGTTGTAGCCGGCCGTCCCCTCGGTCTCGGCGAGCCGCTGCCACAACGTGGGTGTGACGGCCTCGCCGCCGAGCAGCACCAGCGCCGGCCGCCGTGCCGGATTGTCCAACAGGCCCTCGGCGACGAGCTGTTGCGCGTACGTCGGGGTCACGTTGATGACGTCGATCCCGTGTTCCAGGCAGTACTCGACCAAGCGGGGCGCGTCACGGCGCAGTTCCTCGTCGCAGATGTGCACCTCGTGGCCGTCGGCGAGCCACAGCAGCTCCTCCCACGACATGTCGAACGCGAACGACACGGTGTGCGCGATCCGGAAGACGCGGTGGTCGTGCTCGGCCAGCACCGGCTCGAAGATGCGCCGCTGATGGTTGATCAGCATGTTGGTGAGTCCGGCGTACTCGGTGACCACACCCTTGGGCTTGCCCGTCGACCCGGAGGTGTAGATGGTGTACGCGGGATGCCGCAGGCGGTTCGGGTCGTCCGGTGCGAACGTCACGAACGGTTCGGCCTCGGGCAGCGGGCGGTCCAACTCGATGAGGTCACCGGTCAGCCGGGGCGACACGGCGCTCACGGTGAGGATCACGTCAGGGCGGGCGTCCGCGACGATCGCGGCGATCCGCTCGTCCGGGTGGTCCAGCTCCAGCGGCACGTAGGCGGCGCCGACGCGCAATACGGCGAACAGCGCCACGATCGAGTCGAGGGAGCGTGGGATCGCCAGGCCCACGGTCGTCTCGGGGCCGATGCCGCGCCGGGCGAGTACGCCCGCCACCGCGCGGCTGCGGTCCCGCAGTCGGGCGAAGGTCATCGTCGAGCCGTCGGCGACGAGCGCGACGCGCCGCGGGTCGCGGTCCGCCGCGCGGTCGAACCGGTCGACGACGGTGTCCGTGCCGACGTCCGTGCGTGCGCCCCGCGCGGGCCGCGGCCCCACCCCCCGCAGCGCGCCGACCGGCCCGGTCGACCGTGCCAGGTCTTCGAGCACGCGCACGTAGTCGTCGAGGAGACGGCGTGCGTTCGCGGTGTCGTCGTCGCGGTGCTCCAGCTTGACGGTGAGTCGGTCGCCGGGCGTGACGACCCAGGTGAACGGGTAGTGGGTGGAGTCGTCCGCCTTCACCGAGGTGATGCCGTGCCGGGTGTTCATCTCGGCGAACGCGTCCATGTCGAGGAAGTTCTGGAGCACGAACAGGTTGTCGAACAGGGTGTCGTGCCCGCTCGCCCGCTGGATCTCGCCGAGTCCGAGGTGCTCGTGCTCCATCGCTGCGACCCTGGCCGCCTGTACGGCCGTCAGGTAGTCGCGGACGCTGTCGTCCGGGCGTGCCCGCGTCCACATGGGCACCGTGTTGAGCAGCACGCCGACGATGTCGGACAGCCCTTCGCCCTCCCGGCCGGAGACGGTCACGCCGAACACGGCGTCGCCGCGGCCCGTGTGGGCTCCGAGGAGGAGACCGAACGCGCCGGTCAGCACCGAGTTCAGCGTGACGCCGTGCACCTTGGCCGCTTCCCGCAGCAGGTCCGACTGTTCGGCGGACAGCGTGTGCACGAGTGCGCGCGGCAGATCGTCCGGGAGGGCCGGCGCCGGTCCGGCGAGCAGCGTCGGGCCGGACAGCCCGGCGAGGTGGCCGGCCCAGAAGCGTTCCGATACGGCGGGGTCCTTGGCGGCGAGCGTCCGGGCGTGGTCCTCGAAGCCCGGCGTGGCCGGGACCGCGGCCGGCGGCTCGCCCGCGACGACCGCCTCGTAGGCGTCGAAGAGGTCCCGCAGCACGATCTCGCGCGACCACCCGTCCCACAGCAGCAGGTGGTAGCTCAGCAGCAGCCCGTCACGGTCGTCGGGCAGCCGCACCACGGTCAGCCGGATCAGCGGCGGCTCCCCCGGGTCGAACCCGGTGTCCCGGTCCCGGACGCGCAGCTCCTCGGCCTCCGCCTCCGTCGACAACTCGACGGAGTGTACGGGCACTCGGCGCCCCGCGCTGAGAGTCTGGACCGGGTTTCCGTCGTCGTCGGTGGTGAAGCCGGCGCCGACGACCGGGTGCCGTGCGATCACGTACGCCATCGCGCGGGCCAGCGCGTCGGTGTCCAGGCGCCGGTCGAAGGTGAACCAGCTCTGCGCGACGTAGTGTCCGGCCGAACCGGCCATCTGGGCCTGGAAGAACAGGCCCCGCTGGAGCGGGGTGACCGGTGCGGTGCGCTCGGCCGTCGTGGAGGCGTCCACGACGCGTTGCAGCGCGCTCCGCCAGTGCTCGGTGATCTCGTCGGGGACGCCCTCGGCGAGGGTGAAGGCCGCGTGCAGGCTTCCGGTGGCCGCGTCGGCCCAGGCGTTGACCTCGACGGCGTACGGGCTGCCCTGGTCGCCGCCTGTGAGGTGCGGGGCCTGGGACTCGCTGCCCCGGCCGAGGTAGTTGAACAGCACCTGGGGGCGGGCGGTCAGCAGCGGGACCGTCTGCGGGTTGAGGTACCTGAGCAGGCCGTAGGTGACGTGCGCGTGCTCGTCCGGCTGGCGTTCGGCGACCTCGCGCGCCGCCGCGACAGGGTCGGTGTGCGCGGTGAGCCGTACGGGGGCGATGGAGGTGAACCAGCCGACCGTGCGGGTGTAGTCGTGGTGTTCCAGCGCCGGGACCCGGCCGTGCCGCTCCAGCTCGATCGCGAGGTCGGTGGGCGACGGCTGGATGCGGGTCAGCGCGGTACGCAGCGCGCCGCACAGCAGCTCGGTGAGGCCGACGCCGAGTGCGGCGGGCGCGGTACGCGTCAGGCGGTCGCTCACCTCGGGCGCGAGCGTGACCGTGGTCTCGCGCAGGCCGTCGACGGCGGGCAGCAACGCGGGTGCCCGGAGTGTCGTGATCCAGTGCCCGAGGTCGTCGGTGTCCTGGGCGGAACGGGCCGCCAGGGCTTCGGCGTACTCGGCGTAGGACGTGGTCGGTGGCGCCAGGGATTCTCCGCGCAGGGCGGCGGCCAGGTCGTCCAGCAGGATCAGCCAGGACACCGAGTCGACGGCGAGGTGGTGCACGGTGACCACCAGGGTCCGGCTCGCCTCCAGCCACGAGAACGCGACGACGTCCCCGGCCTCGGGGTCGAGCCGTCCCGCGGCCTCGTCGGCCACGGGCGTCGGGTCGGTCGCGTCCGCCCGGACGACGGTGACCTCGCGGTCGGATTCGGTGCACAGCGCCCACACCCCGTGCTCGACGCGCAACCGCAGCCGGAGGAGGGGGTGCGCGGCCACGACGGCGTTCGCGGCGCGCTCGACGTCGGCGAGACCGGTGCCCTCCGGTGCCACCAGTGTCCTGGCCTGCGCGAACCGGGCGAGCGATCCGCCGAGTTCCCGCTGGCGCAGGATGATCGGCGTCGGTGTCAGGGGGCCGTCCTCGCGGCGGGCGGGTGCGGACGCGGCGGTGGGCGGGGTGTGCGGTGTGCGGGTCCGCAGGTGTTCGGCGAGGGCGCGGGGCGTCCGGAACAGGAACACGTCCCGTGGTGCGATCGGCAGGCCGAGCGACCTGGCCCGGTTGATCACGGTGATGGCGACGATGCTGTCGCCCCCGGCCCGGAAGAAGTCGGTGTCACCGTCCACGGCCGCGTCGGACAGCGTCTCGGCGAAGATGCCGACGAGCGCGGCGAGTGCGGAGTCACCCACCGCGCCACTCATCACCGCCGGGGTCTCGTCACGCGCGGCGCGCTCGGTGAGGGCCTTGCGGTCCAGCTTGCCGTTGACCGTGAGCGGCAGGGCGCCGATCGGCAGCACCCGGCCCGGCACCATGTGGACGGGCAGTTTCGCGGACAGCAGGCCCGCGAAGTCGCCGGGCACCCGGCCCACGACGTGCGCCACGAGGTGGTCGGCGCTGTCCGCCACGGTGACGGCCACGTCGACCACACCGTCCAGTTCCCTGACCGCGGACTCCACCTCGCCCAACTCGATCCGGAATCCCTTGAGCTGGACCTGGTCGTCGGCGCGCCCCGCGAACTCCAGCTCGCCGTCGAGCGTACGGCGGGCGAGGTCGCCCGTGTGGTACATGCGGGAGCCGTCGCCCGCGAACGGGTTCGCCACGAACCGGCCGGCGGTGAGCCCCGGCCTGCCCAGGTAGCCGAGCGATACCTGGTCACCGGCGACGTAGATGGCGCCCACGCGGCCCGGCGGCACCGGACGGAGCCGGTCGTCGAGAAGATGGGTCACCAGGCCGGGGATCGGGCCGCCGATCGGGCTGACGTCGGCGCCGAGGTCGAAGTCCGCGTCGGTGAGCACCCGGTGGGTGACATGGACGGTGGTCTCGGTGATGCCGTACATGTTGACCAGTTCGGGCGAGCCGGTGCCGTGCCGGTCGACCCAGCCGCGCAGCCGCCCGAGGTCCAGCGCCTCGCCGCCGAAGATGATCCGGCGCAGTGCGGTGACCGGTTCGGCGGCGAGCCGGTCGGCCTCGATGAACTGGTAGAAGGCCGACGGGGTCTGGTTGAGCACGGTCACTCCGCGCTCGCGGACCAGCCGGTGGAAGTCGACCGGGGAGCGGGTCAGTCCGTACTCCGGCACCAGCAGCTCACCGCCGTGCGCCAGCGCGCCCCACAGCTCCCAGACCGCGAAGTCGAAGGAGAAGGAGTGGAACTGGACCCACACGTCGTCGGGGCCGAAGCCCATGTCGGGCCGGGTGTTGGCGAGCAGCGTCACCACGCTGGAGTGCGGGACGACGACGCCTTTGGGCCTGCCGGTCGAGCCGGACGTGTAGATCACGTAGGCGGGGTCGTGCCAGGTGACCTCCGCCCCCGCCTCGCCGGTGTCCGACGGCAGTTCGTCCCCCTGCACCAGTACACGGGCCGAAACCCCCGCGCCCGCCAGCAGTCGCGTGAACCGGTCCCGCTGTTCGCGGTCCACCAGGACGGCCTGCGGGGTGGCGTCGGCGAGGATGTACTCCAGCCGTTCGTCCGGGTAGGCGAGGTCCAGCGGCACGTACGCGCCGCCCGCGCTGACGATCGCGACCAGGGCGACGACCTGTTCGAGGGAGCGCGGCACGGCGACGGCGACCCGCTTGCCGGGCCCGACCCCGGCCGCGCGCAGAGCGGACGCCAACTCGTCCTTCGACCGCGCGAGTTCGCCGTAGGTCAGGGAGCGGCTTCCGCCGTCGAGACCGCACTGGGTGACGGCGGTGGCGGCCGGGGCGCGGTGCGCGGCCGCGTCGAACAGGCCGCCCAGCGTCACGGGGGTGACCGGTGCGGGCCGCGCGGCGGGCGCCGGCTCGTCGACCGGGGCGTCCGGCCGGGTGAGCAGGCCGGTGAGGGTCCGGGTGAACGTGCTCAGGAGCGCCTGGGCGCTCGCCTCCCGCAGCAGCTCGCCGTCGTAGATCAGACTGAAGCGCGGGCGGCCCTCGGGGGTGCGCTCCACGACCAGGGTCAACGGGTAGTGCGGGGCCCCCTCGTTGACGATGTCGGTGATGGCCAGCGTGTCGCCGGGACGGCGCAGAGCGTCCACGTCGGTCGCCACGTCGAAGACGACCAGGGTGTCGAAGAGGGTGCCGGTACCGGTCCGGCGGCCGATCCTGGCCAGGGAGACGTGCTGGTGCGCCAGGACCGCGCTCTGGTGTTCCCGCACCGAGGCGAGCAGGTCCCCCGCCGTGGTGGCGGCGCCCCAACGGGCGCGCACCGGGATCGTGTTGATGAACAGGCCCACCATGTCCTCGATGCCGGGCACATCCATGTCGCGCCCGGACACGGTGGAACCGAACACCACGTCGTTGCCGTGCAGGATGCCGCCCAGCGTGACCGCCCAGGCGCTGTGCACGGCCACGCTCAGCGGCACTCCGGCCGACCGGGCCGCCGCGTCGATGTCCTCCGTCGGCTCCACCGCCGTGTCGGCGAACCGGTCGGAGGGGGTGTGCCCCTCGGCGACCAGTGAGGGGCCGGGCAGGTCGGCGAGCTGCTCGCGCCACACCCGGTCGCTCTCGTCGTCGTCGCGTCCGGCGAGCCGGCGCACGTAGTCGGCGAAGCCGCCGAGCGGATGCACGGTGCCCGGGGCGTGGTACTCGGTGAGCAGCGCGCGGAGCATCGGCGGCACCGACCAGCCGTCGGCGATGATGTGGTGCACGGTCTGCACGAGGACGGTGCGGCCGGAGCCGGCGCGGATGAGCGTGTACCGCATCAACGGGCCGGTGGCCAGGTCGAACCCGGCGCGGCGGTCCCGCTCGGCGTGGTCGCGGATCTCGGCGTCGGTGATGCCGGGTCGGTCCAGCGTGGTGAAGGGCGCTTCCACGCCGCTCTCCAGGACGGAGACCACGCGGCCGTCGGCGAGGGCCACGAACCGTGCGGCCAGGTTCGGGTACAGGGCGAGCAGCCGGGTGGCCGCCGCCGCGAGCCGGTCGGCGTCCACCTCGCCGTCCAGGGTGAGCAGTTGCTGCTCGACGTAGGCGCCCGCGGAGTCGTCGTCGAAGACCGAGTGGAAGTAGAGGCCTTCCTGCAACGGGGTCAGCGGCAGGACGTCCCGCAGCGCCGGACCGTCCAGGGCGTCGACATCGGTCTGGGTGAGCGGCACCAGGGGGAAGTCGCTGGGCGAGTGGCCGCCCCCGTCCAGTGCGGCCAGTCCGGTCAGGGCCTCGCGGAAGTAGTCGCCGAGGGTCGTGATGTCCTCGTCGGTGAACAGGCCGTCGGGCCAGGAGACGGTGGTGACCAGTTCGTAGGCGCCGCTGGAGGCGGGTTCGGCGATCGCGTTGAACTCCAGGGCGCGCGGCAGGCGCATCCTCGGGTCGCGCCTCTCGCCCAACTGACCGGTGGTGCCGGTGAGTTGCCAGTCGCCGGAGGCGCCGGCGTCGAAGCGGCCCAGGTAGTTGAACAGCACCTGCGGTGCGGGGGTGTCGAACCGGGTGCCGGCCAGGTGGCGCAGGGCGCCGTAGGAGAGGCCGTTGCCGGGCACCTGGGCGAGGTCTTCCTTGACCGCCTTGAGGGCGCCGGCCAGGTAGTCGGGGGCGGTGAGGTCGGGCGCGGCGCCGGGGTCCACGGTCACCGGGAACAGGGTGGTGAACCAGCCCACCGTCCGGGAGAGGTCGGGTTCGAAGCCGGCGGCGTCCGCGACGAACCGTCCTTCGCGGCCGTGGCCCTCGAGTTCGATGTGCGCGAACGTCTGGTCCTGTCCCAGATCGCGGCGCCACCGGGCGAGGGTGACGGCGAGCGCGGTGAGCAGTACGTCGTTGACGCCCGCGTGGAATTTCGCGGGTATCTCGCCCAGCAGCGCGGCCGTGGTCTCGGCGCCGACGGAGACGGTCCGCAGCCGCTCCCGGGCGACGGTGTCGGCCGCGGACAGCGGGCGCCTGCCCACCGGCCCGTCCGCTCCCGGCAGGGGGCGCTGGAAGTAGGCGCGATCCGTGTCGAACGCCGTGCGCTCCAGCAGTTGCGTCCAGCGCCGGAAGGAGGTGCCCACCGGGGGCAGCTCGATCGGCGCGCCCGAGGCGAGCTGCCGCCAGGCCGTGGCCAGGTCCTCCATCAGGATCCGCCAGGACACGCCGTCGATCACCACGTGGTGGGCGGCCAGGACGAGCTGGTGTGCCTCGCGGCGCCAGACGGCACGCAGCATCGCGCCGCCCGCCGGGTCGAGACCGTCGGTGGCGAGCGTGACGCAGTCGTCGAGCGGCCGGTCGCTCTCCTGCCAGGCCCGCACGGCACCGCCGGGCTCCGGGATGTCGAAGCTCCAGCGGTCGCCGCGGACCAGCCGGGCGCGGAGCATGTCGTGCCGTGCGACCACGGCGCCGAGGATCTCGTCGAGGGCGTCGGCGGTCAGGTCGGCGGGCGTGTTCAGCACCACCGACTGCACGAAACCGTCGATCGCGTCGGTGGTCTCGCCGAGCCACTGCACGATGGGCGATCCGATGACGGACCCGGTCGGGACGTCACCGTGGTCCACCCGCGAGTTGTCCTCACGGCCGGCCACCGCCGCCAGGGCTCCGACAACGCTGTGGGTGAAGATCTGCCGTGCCGTGACGTAGAGGCCCGCCTCGCGCAGCGCGCTCAGCAGGGAGATCGCCAGGATACTGTCCGCGCCGAGCTGGAAGATGTCCTGGTCGACACCGACCTCGTCCAGTCGCAGCACCTGGGCGACGGCCGCGCACACCAGGCGTTCGTTCTCGGTGGCGGGCGGAACGACCGAGCCGGTGCCGGTGACGGGCTCCGGCAGCGCGTTCCGGTCGAGCTTGCCGTTCGCGGTGAGCGGGAACTCGGTCATCACGACGATGTGGGCGGGCACCATGTACTCGACCATGTGCGCGGCGGCCCAGGCCCTGACCTCGTCCGCCCGCAGGTCCTCGCGTCCGGCGGCCGGGATGACGTACCCGATCAGGTAGGTGCCGCCGGCGGTGTTCTTCCTGGCGACGACGCAGGTGTGGCGTACTCCGGGGTGTTCCGCGAGGCCGACCTCGACGTCCTCGATCTCCAGCCGCATACCGCGGATCTTGATCTGGTTGTCGGCGCGGCCGAGGAAGTCCAGCGTTCCGTCGGGGGCGAACCGTGCCAGGTCGCCGGTCCGGTAGAGGCGGGACCCGTCGTTCGCGAAGGGGTTGGCCACGAACCGGGAGGCCGTCAGGCCGGGCGCGTTGACATACCCGCGTCCCAGGAGGAATCCGCCCACGTACAGTTCGCCGCCGACCCCGACCGGGACGGGGCGCAGCTCGTCGTCCAGGACGTACAGCTGGGTGTTGGGGTTGGCCTTGCCGATCGAGGTCGACAGGCGCTCCGCGGCACCCCGGTAGATGACGTGCGAGACACCGATGGTCGTCTCGGCCGGGCCGTAGCCGTGGTACATGGGGATGTCGAGCTTGGTGCGGAAACGCTCGTACAGCTCCGGGGTCAGGACCTCGCCGCCGCACCACACGTGCCGCAGGCTGTCGAGGCTGCCGGAGTCGCCCGCGATCTCCAGGAGCACGTCCAGCATGGAGGACACGAGGTAGGTGAAGGTGACGCGCTGCTCGGCGATGACGCTCAGCAGATGGTGCGGGTCCCGTTCGCCGCCGGGCCGCAGGACCACGAGTCTGGCGCCGGACACCAGCGGCAGGAAGATCTCGTTGATGGAGATGTCGAAGGACAGCGGCGCCTTGAACAGGGACGCGTCGTCGTGGCCGAAGTGCAGGATCTCGTCGACCTGCCACAGCAGGCGTTCGCTGATCGCCTCGTGGCGGATCATCGCCCCCTTGGGCCGGCCGGTCGAGCCGGACGTGAAGATGACGTAGGCCAGGGCGGCGCCGGGGACGGTGACGGCGGGGGCCTCGGTGGGGTGGCTGCCGTACCGCCAGTCGCCGAGGTCGACGGCCAGGGCGTCCGGTTCGTCCGGGTCGTGCTCGCCCGAGGCGTTGAGCTGTACGACGACCCGGGCGTCCTCGATGACGACGGCTCGGCGTGCGGCGGGCCACTGCGGGTCGAGCGGCACGAAGGCGCAGCCCGCCTGGAGTACGCCGAGCAGCCCGATCACCATGTCGGCGGAGCGGCCCAGCGAGATGCCGACGACCTGTTCGGAGGTGAGTCCGCGTTCGATCAGCCGGTGGGCCAACTGGGCCGACCGCTCGGCGGCCTGGCGGTAGGTCAGGGTGCGGTGCTCGTCGACGACGGCGACCGCGTCGGGCCTGGTGCGCGCCTGTTCCCGGAACATCTCGACGATGGTCGGGCGGACCCGGTCGGCGTGGGTGTCGTTCCATGCGGCGAGCGCTGCGAGCCGTGCCGCCGGACCGGCCGGGCCGATGGTGCCGATGGGCCGGTCCGGGAAGTCGGCGAGGTCGTCCAGCGCGAGTTGTGCGTCGGCGGGGGTGACTCCTTCGGGGACCGTGATGCTGCGGCCGCCCCCGTCGGCCTCCCGGCTGCCGGGGCCGTCACCGCCGTTGTCGACCCAGCCGAGGATCTCGGTGAACAGGGTGCCGGGGGTGAGGTCGATGCCCTCGGGACTTCGGCCCGTCGCCCAGTACGACAGCCCGATGGCGCACGCTTCGGCGATGGTCCGGTCGGAGTGGTCACCGGTTCGCCGGCGCACGTCGGCCAGCCGCGTGGCAGAGAGCAGTGCGAGACGAGCGCTCGGTTCCATCATCGAAGACTCAGCTTCCCTTCCACGGAATGAGAGTTGGCCCAAACCGACTCAGGCGGTGTGCCTAACTGCCTTCTCGCCAGGCCCGCCACAGTCGGGCGTACCGGCCGCCCAGGGCCACCAGTTCCTCGTGGGTGCCCTGCTCCACCACGCGTCCCGCGTCGAGTACCGCGATCCGGTCGGCCGCCATCGCCTGGGTCAGCCGGTGCGCCACGAACAGCGTCGTCCGACCCGCGCACGCGGCCAGCACGGCCCGGTCCAGCTCGGCGGCGCCCTCGCTGCCGGCCTCCGCGGTCGACTCGTCGAGCACCACCACCGGCGCCCGGCCCAGTACCAGCCGGGCCAGGGCGATCTGGGCGACCTTGGTGACGTCCAGGCGCTCGCCGCCCTCGCCGACCAGGGTGGTCAGCCCGTCGGGCAGCGCCTCGACCCACCGGTCGGCGCCGACCGTGCGCAGCGCGTCCAGCAGTTCGGCGTCGGTCGCGTCCGGCGCGGCCAGCCGCAGGTCGTCCGCGAGGGGACCGGAGAACACGTGTGTCTCCTGCGTCAGGATGCTCACCAGGGCCCGCGCGCCGGCCTCGTCCAGGCCGGCGAGGTCGGTCGGCCCGATGCGCACCGACCCGGCCTGCGGTGTCCCGATGCCCGCGATGAGCGCGGCCAGGGTCGTCTTGCCCGCGCCCGTCGCCCCGACCAGGGCGAGCGAACCGCCGGCCGGGATCGTCAGGTCGACGTCCCGCAGCACCGGTTCCTCGGTGTCGGGGTAGCTGAACGTCAGTCCCCGCACGGTCACCGGGTACGAGGCGGCGTCGGCCTGTGCGACGGAGGCGTCGCCGACCAGACGGTCCTCCGCGGACTCCCCCAGCACGCCGACCAGCCGGGTCAGGCTCGCGCCCGACTTCTGCGCCTCGTCGAAGGTGAACATGATCGCGCCCAGCGGGGTGAACAGCCGGTGGAACAGGAGCGGGGCCGCCGATACCTCGCCCAGACTGGCGGCGCCGGCCTCCAGCAGGGCGTACCCCACCACGATGATGAGGACGAGCCCGATGAACTCGGCGCGGTTCTCCCGGCCGACGAACCGGCCGAAGAACCGGAACACCTCGATGCCGAGTTCACGCACCCGCCACGACTCACGGGTGACCTTCTCGCGGAAGGTGTCCTCGAGGCGGTACGCGCGGACCGTGTCGATCCCGTTGAGACCGCTGATCAACGCCTGCGCGCGGTCGGCCTGGGCCACGCGCTGCTTGCGGTAGAGCGGGGCGGACCGGGGGAGGTACCAGCGCAGGGCCAGCGCGTACGCGGGCAGCGCGCCGGCGCCCGCCAGGCCGAGCCGCCAGTCCAGCCCGAACATGCCGAGCGTCGCGATGACGACCAGCACGCCGGCCGAGAACACCGTCGGGACGGCCGTGCGGATGCCCTTGGACAGCACCGCCACGTCGTCGCCGACCCGGGAGAGTACGTCTCCGCGGCCGACCTGCTCGATCCGGGCGCTCGGCATCCCGAGGACCGCCCGGACGGCGCCTTCCCGCAGCCGGGCGAGCAGATCCGCGCCCAGCCGGCCGATGAGGTAGGTCGACACCGCGGTGGCCGCCGCGCCGAGCAGCGCGGCGGCGACCATCACGGCGCCGATCGTGACGAGGATGGACTGCGACCTGCCCTCGACGACACCGTCGACGACCCTGCCGAGCAGGAGCACCGGCAGCACCTGGAGTGCCGCCCCGGCCACCGTGGTGAGCACGGTGGCCGTCGTCAGCCCCGGCACCTCGCGGCAGTGCGCCGCGACCCACCGGGTGGCCTCACGTCCGGTCGCCGTTCGCAGGGTTGCCGGGGCGACGCGCGTCTCGGTGGTGCTCACACCTACTCTGCCGACTTGACGAGCTCGTCGATCGCGTAGGGCATGGACAGCAGGGTGCCCTGGGAGATGGCCGCGCCGACCGCGGGGCCCTCGCTGTCGAGCAGGTACGACACCTTGCCGTTCTTGACGGCGTCCAGGTTGGTGAACAGCTCGAACTTCTTCAGCGCGTCCGTGTCCGCCTTGTCGTTGATGACGAAGATGCGGTCGACGTCGACCAGGTCGATGCGCTCCGGGGAGAGCTTGGTGTAGAAGCTGCCGTCGGCGACCTTGTCGATCTCGGTCTGGTACTTGAACCCGATGCCGGTCAGCAGGCGTCCACGCACGTCGGTGGAGGTGAAGGGCGCGACGGAGTTCTCGTACCAGGACAGCGCCACGGCGGTCTCGTCGGCGAACTCGGGGTGCGCCTTCTTGGCCGCGTCGAGCTTGTCCTGGATGCCCTGCACCAGCTTCTCGCCCTCCTCGGCCTTGCCGAGCGCCTTGGCGATGTGCAGCGCGTTGTCCTGCCAGGGCGCGCTGAACGGCTCCTTCTCGGCCTTGGTACGGCCCACCGTCGGGGCGATCTTGGAGAGCTTGTCGTAGGCGGCCTGGTCGATCTCGGAGTAGACCGCGATGATCAGGTCCGGGCGCAGGGCGGCGATCTTCTCGTAGTTGGGGCCGGAGTCACCGTTCTTCATGATGACCTCGGGCTTGGTGTCGCCCCACTGCTCCTTCACCCAGGGCCACTGGGTGTTGATGTCGGGGCTCCGGCCGGCCGGGTTCGGGTACTGGTCGACCATGCCGACGGGCTTGACGCCGAAGGCCAGGATGGTCTGGTCGTCCGTGTAGCCGACGGAGACGACCCGCTGGGGCGCCTTGCTGATCTTCGTGGATCCGAACGCGTGCTCCACGGTGACCGGGAAGGCGCCGGCGGCGGCAGCGGTCGAGGTGGTGTCGCTCGCCGTGTCCTTGTCCGAGTCGGAACCGCATCCCGCGAGGAGCCCCACGCCGAGGGTCGCGGCCGAAAGCACCGCCGCGAGCCGCCGCCGGGGCTTCCTGAGGGTCGTTCGATGGAGGAACATCCGCAATCCCTTGCTCTCGCACTGTCCGCTGCGCCTTGTTCTCAGGCAGGCAAACCCTACCGACAAAAGTGAGGTTAGCCTAGCCTAACCACGAATCTAACTGCCCTTTTGCGTCGCCAAGTTGACGTGCGTACGACCGATCGGCACGATCAACGGCCGGTCCCCCACGGGGTCGTCGATCACCTGGGCCCGCAGTCCGAACGCCTCGTGCAGCAACCCGGCGGTGATCACGTCACGCGGATGCCCCTGCGCCAGGATCGACCCGTCCCGCATCACGATGAGGTTGTCGCTGTAGCGGGTGGCCAGGTTGAGGTCGTGCAGCACCATCACCACGGTGCACCCCGACTCGTGCAGGTCGTCGACGAGATCGAGCACGTCGACCGCGTGCGCCAGGTCCAGATAGGTGGTCGGCTCGTCGAGCAGCAGCAGGTCGGTGCCCTGAGCCAGCGTCATCGAGATCCAGACCCGCTGACGCTGCCCGCCGGACAGCGAGTCGACGGGACGGTCGGCTAGGTCGGACACCCCCGTCATGGCCAGCGCACGCTCCACCACGGAGGCGTCGTCCGACGACCACTGCCGCAGCCAACTCTGGTGCGGGTGACGGCCCCTGGCCACCAGGTCGGCCACCGTCAGCCCCTCCGGGGCGACCGGCGCCTGCGGCAGCAGGCCGAGCTTCTTCGCCACGTCCCTGGTCCTGAGCTTGGCGATGTCGTCGCCGTCCAGGACGACCGTCCCGCTGGTCGGCTTGAGCAGTCGTGACAGGGTCCGCAACAGGGTCGACTTCCCACAGCCGTTGGGGCCGATGATCGTGGTCATGACCCCCGGCGGGATCGCCACGTCGAGATCGTCGATGACGATCCGGCCGCCGTATCCGACCGTGACGCCGCTGGCTGCCAGCCGTGCGGTCCTCTCGACCACGGGCTCGACGTCGGTGATGTGCTGAGCGACCACAAGGCCCCCTTGTATTTAGGTATGCCTCACCTTTGTACCAGCAACTGGCCGGCGGTCATCGAAGGTTGGCCCGCACCAGCAGATAGACCAGGAAGGGACCGCCGACCGCGGCGGTGACCACGCCCACCGGGAGGGTGACCGGCAGCGCCGTACGGGCGGTCAGGTCCGCGCCGATCAGCAGCAGGGACCCCACCAGGCCGGAGGCCACCATCGGCGGTGTCGGACTCCTCGTCAGACGCATCGCCACCTGCGGCGCCACCAGCGCCACGAACGGCACGGGCCCCGCGGCGCTGACCGCCACACCGGCCAGCAGCACGGCGCACAGCAGCAGGACGGCTCGCACCCTGCCGTACCGGACGCCCAGGCCGGCCGCGACCTCGTCGCCGAAGTGCATCGGCTTGAACTGGAACGCGGCACCCGACACGACGAGGAGAAGGACGAGGGAGCACCAGAGCGCCACCCAGACCTCGTTCCACGACCGGTTGTCCAGCGAGCCGACCAGCCAGGCCTGGGCGCGGGCGACGTCCCGGATGTCGGCGGACACCAGCAGCCAGGTGGTGATCGCCTCCATCACCGCGCTCACCGAGATGCCGATGAGGATGAGCCGGAAGCCGTCGACACCGCGCCGCCAGGCCAGGAAGTACACCAGCAGGCCTGTCCCGAGGCCGCCCGCGAGGGCCGCCGCCGACAGGCCGACGGAGTCGGTGATCGCGGCGGCGGTGCCGCCCGACACCGTCACCAGGAACACCGCGACGGCGCTGGCACCCCCGGTGATCCCGAGAATGTCCGGGCTGGCGAGGGGGTTGCGCGCGATGGACTGGGTGATCGCCCCGGACACGCCCAGCGCGATCCCCACGACGAGGCCGGCCAGGGCCCGCGGCATCCGCAGGTCCATGATCACGAACTCGTCGACCTGCTCGCCCCGGCCGAAGATCGTGGCGACGACGTTGGGCAGGCCGACGGGGAAGTCCCCCACGGCGATGGACAGGCAGAGCACCAGGAAGGTGGCCGCCGCCAGCAGCAGCGTGACGCCCGCGACCCAGGGCCGCCAGACGAACGACATCTGGCCGAGTCGTACGCCCGGCGTCACCGCCTGCTTCACATCAGTCCCGTTCATGCGTTCTTGAACTTTCCGCGCCACACCAGAACCGCGAAGAACGGGGCGCCGAGGAGTGCGACGACGACCCCCGCGTCCAACTCGCCCGGCCGCACCACCAGCCGCCCCACGATGTCGCAGACCAGCAGGACGATGGCCCCGAGCAGACCCGCGTAGGGCACCAGCCAGCGGTAGTCCGGCCCGGTGAGGTACCGGGCGACGTGGGCCACCATCAGGCCGAGGAAGGCGACGGGGCCGGTCGCCGCCGTCGCCGCGCCCGCGAGCAGGGTGATGGCGACGATGCCGACGGTCCGGCTCAGCGCGATGTTCACGCCGAGTCCGCGCGCCACGTCGTCGCCCAGGTTGAGCAGGTTGATGGCGGGCAGTGTGGTCAGGGCCAGCACCAGCCCGAGGACGATGAACGCGGTCACCGGCCAGATGACGTCGAAGCCGACACCGGCCAGGGAGCCCGAGTTCCAGAACCGCAGCGCGTTCAGCGACTTCTGGTCCGACAGCGCGACCGCCACGGTCATCGCGGCGAGGAACACCGTGATCCCCTGCCCGGCCAGTGCGAGCGTCAACGGGTTGCCGGCGCCCCGGCCGAGGCTCGACAGCCCGAACACGACGACTCCGGCGACGCCCGCCCCCAGGAAGGCGAACCAGACGTACTGGAAGGGGTCGGAGAGTCCGAACACGGCGATCACCGTCACCACGGCGAACGAGGCGCCGGCGTTCACCCCCAACAGGCCCGTGTCGGCGATGGGGTTGCGCGTGTAGCCCTGGATGAGGGCGCCGCCGACGCCCAGGGCGATGCCCGCCACGACGGCGAGCACCGTCCGGGGCACCCGTACGGTCTGCACGATGAGCCTGATCTCGGTGAGCCGCTGGTCGGCGTCCGGGGCGGTGAACAGCCCGTGCCACACCTCGGCCGGGCTCAACGCGCGCGCGCCGACGGCCAGTGACACGGTCCCCGCGGCCGCGAGGAGCACCACCAGCATGCCCAAACCCACAACCCGCCGCCGACGGGCCTCTGTTGTGCCCCTGGACGCGGGGCGCTCGACTGCGGTCGTGGCCATGACGACGTACGTTATCCCTTTGGTTTCACGGGTTGCACGATGGTGCCGCGCCTGCCCGGTGCGGCTCACCCGGCGGGGCAGGCGGTCGGACGGACTAGCGGGCGGTGTCGGTGACCTTCCGGGCCCCGTGTGAGGGGGACTCGACGCCCCGGTCGAGGAGGGAGTCCAGGATCTCGCCGACCCTGATGGCGGTGTTGGACAGCAGCGCGGAGGTGATGCCGTGCGTGTGCTCCGTACCGCCCTGGAGGTAGATGCCGCAGTTCAGGTCGGGGTCGGTGGCGATGCGGTAGTCGCGCTCGACGCGGACCCGGCCCTCCTCGTCCCGGAGGCAGCGGTCCGCGACCTCGCCGAGCAGGCCGAGCGGGTCGGCGGGGCTGTAGCCGGTGGCGAAGACCACGACGTCCGCGTCCAGGAGGGTCTCCTCGCCGGTGACGAGGGACCTCACGGTGGCACGGACCCCGTCCGGGGTCTCCTTGACGTCGGCGAGCCGGGACACGTTGAGGAAGCGCAGCCGCTCGGTGCCGAGGACCTTCTCCTGGTACGTCTGCCGGTAGAGGTCGTCGATCAGGTCGATGTCCACCACGGAGTAGTTGGTGTTGCCGTGGTAGTCCATCAGCCGGCGTTTGACGTGCTCGGGGGCGGCGAAGTAGTCGTCGACCGCCTCGGGGTCGAAGATCCGGTTGGCGAAGCTGCTGTCGTCGGCGGGGCTGTAGCCGTAGCGGGAGAAGACCGCGCAGATCTCGGCCCCGGGGAAGCGGCGGTGCAGGTAGGCGACGTTCTCGGCGGCGCTCTGGCCGGCGCCCACGACGACGAACCGGGAGGGCGAAGTGCCTTCCAGTCCCTCGACCTTGGCGAGCAGTTCGGAGTTGTGCCAGACGCGGTCGCCGCGCTCCATGCCCTGCGGCATGAGGGGACGCAGCCCGGTGCCGATGACGAGGTTGCGGGCCCGGTGGACCTCCAGCCCCTCGCCCGTGCGGACCGTCACTTCCAGGTGGTCCACGGCTCCGTCGCGGACGGCGGGCGCGACGCCGACGACCTCGTGGCCGTAGGAGACCATGTCCTCGACCTTGGCCGCGGCCCACTCGAAGTAGTCGTGGAACTCCACGCGCAGCGGGAAAAGGCTCTTGTGGTTGATGAAGTCGATCAGCCGTCCCTTGCTCTTGAGGTAGCAGAGGAAGCTGAACTCGCTGGTCGGGTTCCGCAGCGTCACCAGGTCCTTGAGGAAGGACACCTGCATGGTCGCGTCGTCGATCAGCATGCCGCGGTGCCAGCCGAAGCTCGGCTGCTGCTCGAAGAAGTGAGCGGTGACAGCCTCCTGCCGGCCGGCGCGTGCGTTGTGCTCGCTGAGTGCGATCGCCATGGCGACATTGGACGGTCCGAAGCCGATACCGATCAGGTCGTGGATCGCTGATGCGTCAGCAGGAAGAACCCGTGACATGTCTCTCCCATCGTGCGGGGCAGCCGCCAGTACGGCGTGGGGAAACGCAAGGCGGGCACGCCGAAGGAGCGGCCCGCTGAACTTAGGTGAGCCTAAGCTAATCCTGTGCGGCTGTCGATAGGACGGAACACGCCTGCGAGCGTGGGGAGTTCACCAACCGGTGCACCCTGTACACCCGTTGAAAACTAAGGTAAGCCTTGCTTTACTGCTCCCGGTCCACCCCCTGTCTTGAGGAGGAACCCCCATGCGGGTCGTCATGTTCGGTTACCAGACCTGGGGGCACCGCACCCTGCAAGCCCTCCTGGACTCCGAGCACGACGTGGTGCTGGTCGTGACCCACCCGAGGAGCGATCACGCGTACGAGAAGATCTGGAGCGACTCCGTCGCCGATCTCGCCGAAGAGCACGGCGTCCCCGTACTGATCCGCAACCGCCCTGACGACGACGAGCTGTTCGAGCGCCTCAAGGAGGCCGACCCGGACATCATCGTGGCCAACAACTGGCGGACCTGGATCCCCCCGCGCATCTTCGACCTGCCGCGCCACGGCACACTCAACGTCCACGACTCGCTGCTGCCGAAGTACGCCGGTTTCTCGCCACTGATCTGGGCCCTGATCAACGGTGAGCCCGAAGTCGGCGTCACCGCCCACATGATGAACGACGAGCTCGACGCCGGCGACATCGTCCGGCAGGAAGCGGTTCCGGTCGGACCGACGGACACCACGACCGACCTCTTCCACAAGACGGTCGACCTCATCGCCCCGGTCACCATCGGCGCACTCGACCTCATCGCCTCCGGACGGACCGAGTTCACCAAGCAGGACCGGTCGCAGGCGAGCTTCTTCCACAAGCGCTCCACCGAGGACATCCGCATCGACTGGAACTGGCCGGCCGCGGACCTGGAGCGCCTGGTCCGCGCCCAGTCCGAGCCGTACCCCAGCGCCTTCACCTTCCACAAGGGCAAGCGCCTCGAGGTCCTCGCGGCGGTCGTCTCCGAGGCCCGCTACGGCGGCACTCCCGGCCGCATCTTCTACCGCGAGGGCGACGGCGTGGTGATCGTCGCCGGGGCCGACGCCCGCACCGGCCGCAACCACGGCCTGGCCATCACCCGCGTACGCACCGAGGACGGACGGGAGTTGGCGGCCACGGAGTACTTCACCTCGATGGGCGGCTATCTGACGAGCCGCCCCTGACGCACCCCCGCGCCTGCGAGGTACGTCGGTTCGGAACAGGTCGATCGGTCCCCCGCGGTCGGCGAAGCGTCCCGAGCCGGCGCCGGGCCCCTCGGTCGCCGGCCGGACGATCGCGTCGGTACCCTCGTTCCCGGTCCGGGGACCGCTGTGTCCGTTGCGACCGCCGGCCGACGGAGCTGGTCCGGGCGCTCACCCCGGACGACCGCACCTTCGCCCGGCCGTGGACGAGCTGCACAGTGGCGCCGCGCACGGCGAGGACGGACCGCGGCACGCCATGGCCGCCGACTCCGGCAGCACGCCCGCGCCGCCCACCGATCAGCTCTCGTCGGGCCGGATTCGATCACCGCGACGGGACGGCGACCGCGACGTAAGCTGTGCTCGGCACAGACACGGTGGGGGCGTTCATGCGGGTGGAAGAGGCACGGAATTGGGGTTCGGCCCTCGATTCGGTCGTGGTGTACGCGCAGGGCGCGCTCTGTCGCCGCCTGGCCCGGGGCAGCGTGCCGCCCGGCGGGCGGGTCCGGGTGACGGGACTGCCCCGTTCGCTGGACCCCGGCTCACTGCGGGCGCGCGTCCTCGATGCCTCCGGAGTGCGTGTCGTCGAGGCCCGGGTGGAGGTCGACGCCGAGCCGCTGGACGCGGGCATCCCCGACGCGCTGCGGCGCGAGGTGGAACGGCTGCGAGACGAGTACGCGGCGGCACAAGGGCGCCGGGACCGGCAGCTGAGCCTGATCGAGGAGGTCACGGCGCTGCATCCGGTGCCGCCGCCCCGCAGGCGAGACGACCCGCACCGCCGCACCCCCGTCGACGCGTGGCTGGAACTCGCCGACTTCGTCGAACAGCGGCTGACCGGCCTGCACGCCCGCCTCGCCGAACTGGACGAGGCGCTGCTCCTCGTCGAGCACGAACTCACCGTCGCCACCGACCGACTCGACCGCGCCTCCACGGACGTACCGTCGGCGCACGTCGAGACCACGGTCTCCGCGGTCCTCACCCTCGTCGGCGGCACCGGTGACGAGGAGCTGGAACTGGAGCTGGAGTACGGGGTGCCGGGCGCCGTCTGGGTGCCGGCCTACCGGCTCACCCACCGTCAGGGCGACGAGAGCGGCCGCCTGGTGCTGCGCGCCTCGGTCGCCCAGCGCACCGGCGAGGACTGGACGGGCGTACGGGTCGCCCTGTCCACCGCCGACCTGCGGCGCCGCACCGACCAGCCGAGGCTCCGCTCGATCCGCATCGGACGCCGCCAGCCCACCCCCGCCCCCTCCGGCTGGCGCGAACCCCCGGCGGGGCTCGCCGATCTGTTCGCCGGGTACGACGCGCCGGGCCCCCGTCCCGCCGCGGCCACCGAAGGCATGGCGGCGGGGGCCGGCTTCGCCCGCACAGCTCCCCCACCGCTTCCCCCGTCCTACGGCGGGCCACCGGCCATGACCGCGGGGCCCGGCAGCGCACCCGCCGCCCCTCCGGCGCCCGCCGCCCCCGCTCCGATGCCCGTCGGCGGCGCGATGCCCGACCGCGCGCAGCCGGCCAGGTCGCGCCCCGGCGGCGGGCCCCGTGCCAGCAGGGCAGCGTTCGCCGCCAAGGCACCCGCGGCTCCGGGCGGGGCCGCTCCCCCACCGCCTCCCGCCCCGGCGGTCGGGCCGCCGCAACCGAGCGGTGCCGAACTCGACTACGCCGCCCTGGTGTTGTCCGGTCCCGACGAGCAGGGAGAGCGCCGAGGCCGGCTGTTCCCCGGCTCCTCCCACGACCCGGTGGCGGCCGAGTACCGGCGCCGCGCCGAGTCGGTGGCCGCGCTGCCGCTGCCCGGACACGCCGTGCGGCCCCGCGAGTCCGCGGGATCCTTCGACCACCGCTTCGACGCCGCCGCCCGCGCCGACATCCCGTCGGACGGCACCTGGCACACCGTCACCGTCGCCGAGATCCCGGTCGGACTGCGCACCGAGTACCTGTGCGTACCGTCCGTGGAACCGACCGTGTACGCCACTCTGGTTCTCTCCAACGCCACCGACCACGCTCTGCTGGCCGGCCCGGTGGAGGTCACCGTCGACGACGACTTCCTGCTGACCGCGTCACTGCCCACCCTCGCGCCCGGCGATGTGCGCCGGGTAGGACTGGGGCCGGCCGAGGGCATCCGGGTCACCCGCCGTACGAACCTGCGCGAGTCGACGTCGGGCCTGCGCAACAACGTCACCGTGCTCGACCACCGGGTGCACGTGGAGCTGGCCAGCCAGCTCGCGAGGCCCGTCACCGTCGAGGTGCGCGAGCTGGTGCCGGTCAGCTCCGAACCGGACGTCCGGATCGAGGAACGGGCGGACTGGACGGCACCGGAGGACGGTGCCGCATCCGAGCACCACGCCCCGGGCACCCGCGTCTGGCGGGTCGCCCTGCCCGCCGGTGGCACCGCCGCCCTCGACGGCGGCTACGAGATCCGCATCCCGGCCGGCAAGGCCCTGGTCGGCGGCAACCGCAGGAGCTGACACACCCCATGCCCACCGCCCCGAAGCCGATCCCCCTTCCCGTCACCGCCGTCACCTGCCTGGAGGACCGCGCACACGTCGAACGCGCCGCCGTGCTGGACCTCCGGCCCGGCGTCCAGCGGCTGCGGCTGGGTCCGGTCAGCGCGCTGGCCGTCGACCGCACCCTCCACGCCGAGGTGACCGCCGGTCACCCCGCGACCGTGCTCGACGCGCGGATCGTCCGCGAGTGGACGCCGCGCGGGCCGCGGCCGTCCCCGGACCATGACTCCGCCCTCCGCCGGAGGGTGCACGCCCTCGAAGAGGAACGCCTAGCCGTGGAGCAGCGACGCGACCGGCTGCGGTCCCGTCTCGACCTGCTCGGCCGTCTCGCCGCCGACCTGTTGCGGGAGATCGGCGAAGGCGCCGGCTCCGGGGAGACCGAAGGGCCCCGTTGGGCCCGCGAGCTCGACCGGGTGGACGCCGAACGCGACACGTACGGCGAGCAGCTCCGCGCCGCCGGAGCCCGGCTGAGCGCCCTCGACGCCGAACTCGGGGAAGCGCGACGGGCCATGGACCTCGCGGAGACCGAACCCGCCGAGCTGGTCGGGCACATCGAGCTGACCGTGGAGGCCGCCGCCGCCGGTCCGGTGGGGCTGCGCCTGACGCACCTCACTCCCTGCGCGCTGTGGCGGCCCGCCTACCGTGCCGTCCTCGACGGTGACTCCCTGACGCTGGAGACCGACGCCATGGTCTGGCAGCGCACCGGCGAGGACTGGTCGGACGTACGGCTGACGTTGTCGACGGCCCGGTCCGCGCTGGCCGCCGAACCGCCGCGGCTGCGTGAGGACCGGTTGACGCTGAAGGACCGCACGGCGGAGGAGCGCCGCACGGTCGAGGTCGAGCTGCGCGAGCAGGAGATCGGGGACCTCGGCCCGGCCCCCGTGCTCGGCCTGCCGGGAGTCGCCGACGGCGGCGAGACACGGGTGCTCAACGCTCCCGCGCCGGTCTCGGTGCCCGCCGACGGCCGCGCCCACCGCGTGCGGCTCTCCGCCTTCACCACGGCCGCGAGCAGCGAGTACGCCTGCGCGCCCGAGCTGTCCCCCCTGGTCACCCAGGTGGTCCGGTTCGACAACCGGTCCGGCCACGCCCTGCTCGCCGGACCCGTGGACCTGGTCCGCGGCAGCGGATTCACCGGCCGCGGCACACTGGACTTCACCGCCCCGGGCGCCCCGGTCGAGCTGGCCTTCGGCAGCTGCGACGACTACCGGGTGGTCCGGTACGCCGAGGAGTCCCACGCCTCCCCCGGCCTGACCCAGCGGACCGTGACCACCCACACGGTCCGGCTGCACCTCTCCCGTTTCTCCGCCCCCGCGGAACAGGCCGTACAAACGGTTGCCGTGCGGGAGCGCGTCCCGGTCTCCGAGGTCTCGGCGGTGGAGGTACGGCTGCGCAACGAAGCCTGTTCCCCCGCGCCCGACACGCTCGACGCGGAGGGCATCGCCCGCTGGAACGTCGTCCTGCCTCCCGGCGGCCGACGCACGGTCACCCTGGTCTACGAGGTGTCGGCGAGCGCGAAGGTGGCCGGGCTGTGAGGTGAGGGTGCCGAGGCCGGCCGGCCTCGGCACCGGTGAACCTCGTCGAGCCGGCGCACCCCCACCCGACTGCCCCGACTGCCGCGACATATTTGAGTGCCGGACGGACGGACGGACGGACGGGCGGACGGACGGACGGACGGACGGACGGACGGACGGACGGACGGAAGAAGAACTTCTCTCACCTCCGCCCGGTCACCGCCACAGATTCCACCGTCCGGGTTTCGCTTCCCATTGATCTCCGCAGCAAATACACGATCGACGGAATGGGGAAGAGGAGCAGGGCAAGGTTCGGAATCCACCAGGTGAGGGACCAGTCGCCGCGCAGTGACCAGAATGCCACTGCCTGGAGTCCGGCGGAGCTGGTGAGCGTCAGGGAAATCAGCGTCAACGGAAGATGAAGTCCGCGGTGACACGCCTTTGTCCGGACACGGCGGTTACCGGCCAGGTGGAGAGAAACGAGGCCGGTGACGCTCGCGGCGATGTCCAAGGGCAGGAACGAGTAGTTCCAGTCGCTCATGACCGGGTCGCCGTAGTCCTTGTAGGCGTGCTCCGGCGGAATGAGGTTGAGCAGTGCGACCGACCAGTACAGCAGGAAGCCGACGTCGGTCACGAGCATCGCGGCCTTGATGGTGCGCACGCCGCGAGGGGTGCGGTCCGCTGCGGTCATCAGTGCTCCATCCCGCCGCCCAGGTACATCACGGCCACGCCCAGGACGACCAGGGCCACTCCGATCACGGTGGCGGGACGCACCGACTCGCCGAAGAACAGGACGCCTCCGGCGAAGGCGCCGACCGTGCCGACCCCCGACCAGACCGCGTAGACCGGACCGACGTTCAGGGACTTGAGTGCCTGGGCGAGGAGGACGAAGGCGAGCCCGTAGCCCACGACGACCAGGATGCTCGGGGCGAGCCTGGTCAGGCCGTGGGAGGCCCGCAGGGCGAGCGTGGCCGCCACCTCGGAGACGATCGCCCCGGCGACCAGGAGGAGCCCCATCACCCGGCCTCCGCGGGCCCTGGCGCGATCAGGTCCTCGACGAGGGCGCGCAGCCGGTGGTGGTCGGCGCCCTGCGGCGGAGCCAGTCCCAGCAGGCGTGCGGTCCACCAGCCGTCGACCGCCATGCGCACGAGGGAGCTGACGCCCGGCGGCAGCCCGTCCTCGTCGAGGCGGGTCTGCCAGTCGCGGTAGCGCTCCTGGAGGACGTCGAGGACCGCGGGGCCCCCTGCCGCCGCGAGCAGTGCGACCGGTACGGCGGACGGGCCCGCCCCGCCCTCGTCGGGGGCCGCCACGGGGATCGAGGCGTCCAGCCAGGCTCTGGTGAAGGCGCCGGCGGGCGCTTCGGGGCCGGGCAGGACCGCCTCGAACCGGTCGACGAGCCGGCGGACGACGCCCTGCACCAGAGCCGACTTGGACGGGAAGTGGTGGAGCAGTCCGCCCTTGCTCACGCCGGCCTCGGCGGCCGCCGCGTCGAGGCGGACGGCGTCGACACCGCCCTTCACCAGGAGTCTCTCCACCGCGTCGAGGATCTCGTCGCGCATGCGTTCCACCCGTCTTCGTCGCCGTACAGCAATTCCCGACCGTCTGGACGGTCGTGAAAGCGTACCATGCTGGTCAATGACGGCGGAGAAAGATCAGACAAACGCTTTCCGGGGAAACCGGATTCGTTACCTCCACGTCAAGAGAAGCGCCTTTACCGTGCCGTCGTTGACACTTTTGAGCCTGCGGGGATATTTTCGGGCATCGTCACCGGCTGACGGCCGGCATCGCGGAACCAACGGGGGACAGGATGATCGGAAACTCCGCCTAGAAGACGCAACCCGGCAGACCGGGTAATCATCTGCGCGTGATCAGGGGACGCAAAAACGCCTCCCCTCGTTTCCGCGCGCATTCCTTGGGCTTGTGCACGAACGGCCAATTCGCCGTGCCGCTTTCTGGTGCGCGCATGCCCATCGAGCACGTTCGTCATTGATCAACCGATCAAGGAATGATGAAAATGAGTGCGATACAGGCATTATCTCAGCGGGGTAATCCCACGGACCTCTACTCGCGTTTCAGCTCTTTCACCACGGCTCGCGACCTCATGGCCGCCGATCTCTATCCGTTCTTCCTGCCGCTGGAGGGTGGCGAGGGCCCGACCGTCCGCCGGGACGGCCGCACCCTGATCATGTGCGGGTCCAACAACTACCTGGGCCTCACCGGTCATCCGGAGGTGCTCGCCGCGGCCCGGTCCGCTCTCGACCGGTACGGCTCGTCCCGCACCGGTTCGAGGTTCCTCAACGGCAACACCGACCTGCACCAGGAGCTCGAGGCGGAACTCGCCGACTACCTCGGCAAGCCGGCCGCGCTGGTGATGTCCACCGGCTACCAGACGAACCTCGGCGTGCTCGGCGCGGTCCTCACACCCCGGGACCACGTCGTCCTGGACCGCAGCGCCCATGCCTCGCTCCTCGACGGCTGCCGGCTGAGCGGGGCCAAGGTCCGCTGGTTCCCGCACAACGACCCCGAGGGACTGCGCCAGACGCTGGAGCGCATACCCGACGACGCCGGGCGGCTCGTCGTCGTCGACGGCGTCTACTCGATGGAGGGCGACGTCTGCGATCTGCCGGCCGTCGTGAAGATGTGCTCGGCGTACGGCGCACGGCTCCTCCTCGACGACGCCCACGGGCTCGGCGTACTCGCCGAAGGACGGGGCACGGCCGCGCACTTCGGCCTCACCGACGAGGTCGACCTGATCACCGTCACCTTCAGCAAGTCCCTCGCCTCGCTCGGCGGCGCCGTCGCGGGCAGCGAGGAGGCCATCCACTACCTCAGGCACCACGCCCGCAGCCTGATGTTCAGCGCGTCGACGACCCCGCCCAACGCGGCAGCGGCGCTCGCCGCCCTGCGCATCCTGCGGGCCCGGCCGGAACTGGCCACGGCGGTGCAGGCCAACGCCGCCTACATCCGGCGCGGACTGGCCGAGGCGGGCGTACGCAGCACCCCCAGCTCGACACCGATCGTGGCGCTCCCCACACCCGGTGCCCTGGAGACCCTCACCACGTGGCAGCGGCTGCTCCACGACGGCGTGTACGTCAATCCGGTGCTTCCGCCCGCCGCCGAACCGCGCCTGCGCACCAGCTACATGGCGTCGCACACCCTGGACCAGCTCGACCGCGTCGTCGAGGCCTGTGCCGCGCAGGACGCCCTGCTGGAACCGCGCGGGCACGACGACCGCTCGGCGAGCGTCGCGTGAGCGGCGTCCCGGCCCGGGGCCGCGCCCCGGCGCTGACGGCCGCCGGCCTTGCCACCGGGGCGTGCGCCGTGGCGTCGGCGTCCTCGACCGGCGCTGTCGGCAGCATCGGCGTCGTCGTGCCCGCCGCCACGCTGTCGTTCACCGCGGGCCTGCTTCTGGCCCGGACGATCCCGGTCCCGGTGCCGACGGCGAGCCAGGACGACAGCCGTGCCGTCGTGGTGGCCGCCGGGCTCCTCCTGCTCAGCATCGCGGTCGCCGTTCCCGCCGGCGACGGCGCGGCACTCGCGCCGTTGCTCGTCACCGCGGCGGCCTCGGGGCTCGTCACCGGCGCGCTGACCGCCGGTTCGGGACACCCCGCGCGCAGAGCCCAGGAACTCGCCCGGATTGCGTACGCCCTTCTCTGGCTGGGCGCGGGACTGGGCGCCGGCTGTGCCGCGGGCAGTTGGCTGCTGCCGGAGACCCGGGCCGCGGCCAGCGCTCTCGCCTGCGTCTTCGCGCTGCTCCGGCTGGCCGCGATGTCGCAGGCCCGCCGGGTGGCGCCGCCCCCGAGCTGACGTACCCCCTCTCCCGACTTCCTGACTCTCGACTTCGTGAGCACCAAGGAGCCTTCATGTCCCGCATCGGTCTCGTCGCCCGAGCCCTGCGCCTCACCCTCAGCAAGGCGCACGCCGATCCCACCGCCGACTACGACGCCGCCAGTTCCGACTACGACACGTTCTTCAGCCCGGTGATGGGCCGTCACTCCACCGCCGCCCTCGACGAGGTCCCGATCCACCCCGGCGACACGGTGGTGGAACTGGCCTGCGGTACCGGCCATCTGACCGCCGAGATCGTGCGCAGGCTGGACGGCCGTGGCGCGGTGTTCGCGGTGGACAAGTCGCTCGGCATGCTGGAGGTGGCCAGGAAGAAGGTGCTGCCGCTCGTCGAGGAGGCACCCGGCCTGCTGGTGGAACTGTCCGACGGCGACATGGAGTCCTTCGCCAGGGGCGTCCCGTCGGGCAGCGCTGACCTGGTCGTCGTCGGCTGGGCCATCTGCTACGCCAAGCCGCCGCGGCTGCTCGCCCAGATAGAGAGGATCCTGCGCCCCGGTGGCCGGGTCATGGTCATCGAGACCAGGGCAGACGCCCACAAGGCCCTCACCGACCGGCTGGAACGGGTCTTCGCCGACGACCCCTCCCTGCTGACCGGCCTGATCCGGGTGGCGCTGCCCAAGAGCGTGGCCGTCGTGGCGCGTTGGTTCGCCAGGGCCGGGCTGAGCGTCGACGTCCAGCGGGAGGGCACCCAGGTCATCCCCGCGCACACGCCGGAAGCCGTCCTGGAATGGGTGCAGCGGTCGGGCGCGGCGGCGGGCTTCAAGACCGCCGTGGACAACGCGCGGGAACAGCTCGTGCTGAGCCGGGTGGAGGAGGGTCTGGCGGAGATCCTGCGCAGGCAGGGACGGCTCGACATCGAGCACACCTTCGTGGTCGTCACCGGTCACAAGCCGGTGTCCGCCCGAAACGACCGGCAGGGCCCGCAGGACAAGGAGGTCGGCGTCGCATGACGAAGTCCCCCGCGACCCGGCCCGTCACCGGGCCCGCGCCCGCGCGTGAGCCGGGCGCGGGCGGCCCTCCGGCCGACGGGGGCGGACGCGTGCACCGCGCGCTGCACGCCTTCGCCCGCCGGCTCACCGCCCGCCCCAAGACCGTGATCCTGCTGTGGGCGGTGCTCATCGCGGTGTGCATGCCCATCGGCGGGCAGTTGACGTCGCAGCTCACCGAGCAGGGCGCGTCCAAGGTGGTGCCCGGCACCAGCAGCGCCCATGTCGACGAGCTGACCAAGCGGTCGTTCCCGCAGCGCTCCGAGCGGGAACTCACCGTGGTCGTCACCGCCCCCGACGTCAACACGCCTCGCGTACGGGCCTTCCTGGCCGGTCTCGACGAGCGGCTCGCCGCCCGGCGGGGCAGCGGTGAGGTGACGGCCACATCCTCGGCGTACACCGTGTTCCGGGACGCGACCGAGCGGTTCCTCGGCCAGGTGTGGCAGCAGGCGGGCGGCGCGAGTGCCACGCCGGCCGAGCGCGCCGAAGCGGTCGACGGCCAGGTGCGTCAGGGGCGGATTCCGTCGGCCCTCGTCCCGGCCGCGCGGCAGACCGCCCGCGCGGACGCCCCGGGCCAGGTGGCCGGGATCGCCCGCAGCGCGACCGTCGCCGCCGACTGGCGGGACTTCCCGCTGCCCGTGCCGGCCGACGCCCTGGACCGGCTCATCGCCACGGACTCGAAGACCGCCGTCGTCTCCGTCGCCCACCCGGTCGAGGGCGCCGAGGACCCGGACGTCGACTGGCTGCGCGACACCGCCCGCACCGCACTCGCCTCGGCCGGCGCGGACGCCTCCGCCGACGTCCACGTCACCGGTGAACTGGCGCTCATCCACGACACCTACCAGAAGGCCGAGTCGGACAACGCCCTGATGGAGATGGTGGCGTACGGCATCATCTTCGTCGTCCTGCTGTTCTTCTTCCGCGCGCTGGTCCCGGCCGTCCTCACGCTGGCGGTGGTGGGCCTGGCGATGAGCGTCAGTCAGGCGGCTCTCTTCGGCCTCGCGCATCAGGTGACGCTCACCCAGTTCACGGTGACGATCATGCAGTTCGTCATGCTGGGAGCCGGGGTCGACTACAGCATGCTGCTGTCCTCCCGGTACCGCCAGGAGCGTCTGGCCGGGCGGCCGCCCAAGGAGGCGGCGGTGCAGGCCACCGTGCACGCCGGGGAGAGCATGCTGCTCGCCGCGGTGGCCGTGGTGCTCGCCTTCGGAGCCACCCTGTTGTCGCCGGTGGACTGGATCCCGCCGCTGGGCTACGGCGGACTCGTCGGCATCCCCATCGTGTTCGCCGCCGCCCTCACCCTCACGCCGTGCCTGCTGGTGCTGCTCGGCGACCGCTTCTTCGCGCTGGGCCGCTCCCCGCTGTCCGACCTGGAGCGGAACGGGGCCATGGGCCGGCATCTGTTGCGTACGGCTGAGTTCGCCCGGCGTCGCAAGGCGGCGATCGTCGTCGTCTTCCTCGTCGTCACGGTGCCCTTCGCGCTGCTGGCGGCCGGCAACCGTTCGACGTCGGACCCGGTGAAGCTGAGCCCCGTCACCGACTCCCGCACCGGGTTCGAGAGGCTCGCGGCCACTTGGGGCGACAGCGCGGTCCTGCCCACCACCGTGGTGGGCGAGGCCGCCGACGGCGTCCTGCGGGACGGGCAGCTGACCGTACGGGGCCGGCAGGCGGTGGCGCGGCTCACCGAACGCATCGCCGCCACCGAAGGGGTCGCGTCCGTCGACTCCGCCACCCAGCCGTTCGGACGGCCCTGGGACGCCGGGGAACTCCGCCGGAACCAGGCCTTCCTCAGCGACCACATCGCCCCCGACGGCACGCTGCGCTTCGTCGTCGTGCTGACGGACGGCCCCTATTCGTCGGCCGCCGCCGACACCGTCGAGAGACTCGACGACGTGCTCCGCGAGGCGGGCGCGGACGTCGGACGTCTGGACATCGGCGGTTCCACCCAGGTGGACCTCCAGTACGGCGCGGCCCTGCGCAGCAGCTTCTGGCAGATGGCCGCGCTGGTGAGCGTAGGCGTGTTCGTGATGCTCGCCCTCACCCTGCGGTCCCTGCTCGTCCCCGTCCGGCTGATCGCCACCATCATGCTGAGCAACGTGTGGGCGATCGGAATCACCGTGCTGATCTTCCATCACCTGCGTGGGGAGGTGGTCATCGACGACCTGCCGATCTTCCTGACCGTGCTGATGATGGGCCTCGGCATGGACTACGAGATCTTCCTGGTCACGCGGGTGCGCGACCTCATCCGCAGCGGCCGCTCCCAGGAGGAGGCGACCATCGCGGCCGTGGTGGACACCGGACGGGTGATCAACGCCGCGGGCCTGGTCATGGCGGGCAGCCTCGGCACCATGGCGCTGTCGTCCACCCTGATGCTCCAGCAGTACGGGGCCGGCCTCGGCACCGCCGTCCTGCTCGACGCCACCGTCATCCGCATGCTGTTCGTGCCCGCCACGCTCCTGCTGCTCCAGCGCTACAACTGGTGGTTCCCCACCTTCCGCCGGCGCAGGTCACCCCTTGGCAAGGCCGGGTGACGGTCGATGACCACGAGCCGCGTCGCACCGGCGCCCGGACGCCCCGGACGTCCCGGACCCCTGACCAGGCTGCACCGCCGTACCGCGGCCAGCCCCCTGACCGCGGCGGCCCTCCTCTTCGCGCTGCTCGCCGCGGTCAGGGTCGCCGGCGCCTTCAGCTTCCTCCTGATGGCGCTGTCCGTGGCGCTCAGCGCGACCGCCCTGCTCGTCGTGAGCCGGGACCGCTGGCCCGCCATGGGCATCCGCCGCAGCGACCGCACCGCCGCGGTCGTCGTCTGCACGGTCGTAGTGGCCCTCGTGTACGCGGAGACGTTCCTCGCCAACCGGACCGTCTTCGGGACCGCGGACGACAACTGGACGGCCTGGGTGCCGCGCATCTTCGACGGGCTGGTGCCCGGCGCGCGCTGGGCGGACGGGGCGGCCATGGTCCTCGCCATGGGCGTACTCGTCCCCCTCGTCGAGGAGGTCTGCTACCGCGGTGTCCTCTTTCACGCCGTCGAGGACCGCTGGAGCACCCGCACGGCGATCGTCGTCACCGCGGCCGGCTGGGCGGCGGTCCACCTCGGCGACTACGGCCTCAACCCGCTCAACCTGAGGGTCGTGTGCGGCGTACTGCCGTCGGTCTTCTTCATGGGCCTCGCGCTGGGCATCTGCCGCGCGGTCACCGGTTCCGCACTGGCCTGCGCCGCCGCCCAGGGGGTGTGCAACCTGCTGCTGCTCGGCGCCGTCCTGCTGTGGATCTGACCTCCGTTCCCGCCCCGCCGCCGTCGCACCGGAGAGAGTCACGGACCATGCGTATCGCCGTCACGGGTTCCATCGCCACCGACCACCTCATGACCTTCCCCGGCCGGTTCACCGAGCAGCTCATCGCGGACCGGCTCGACACGGTCTCGCTGTCCTTCCTCGCCGACGACCTCGACATCCGCCACGGCGGGGTCGCGGCCAACATCGCCTACGGCCTCGGCAAGCTGGGGCTGCGGCCCGTCCTGATCGGCGCGGCCGGCAAGGACTTCGCCGCGTACGGCGAGCGGTTGGCCGCGGCGGGCGTGGACATCTCGTCCGTACGGATCAGCGAGACCCTGCACACGGCACGGTTCGTGTGCACCACCGACCGGGACCACAACCAGATCGCCACCTTCTACGCCGGTGCCATGGCCGAGGCCGCCGACATCGACCTGGCCGCCGCGGCCGGCCCGCGCACGCCCTTCGACCTGGTGCTGATCGGCGCGGACGATCCCGCCGCGATGCTGCGCCACACCGAGACCTGCCGCGCCCTGGGCATCCCCTTCGCGGCCGACCCCTCACAGCAACTGGCCCGCCTGGACCGCGATCAGCTTCGCCGGCTGGTGAGCGGGGCACGGTTCCTGTTCACCAACGCCTACGAGAACGCCCTGCTGCGCCGGCACACCGGCTGGGACACCACCGGCGTACTGGAACAAGTCGGCACCTGGGTCACCACACGAGGAGCGGACGGCGTGACCATCGAACAACAGGACCGCCCCACCCTGCGGATCCCCGCCGTGCCCACCTCACGCGCGGTGGACCCCACGGGCGTGGGCGACGCCTTCCGCGCCGGCTTCCTCACCGGCCTCTCCCACCACCGCACCCCGGCCGACGCCGCACGCCTGGGCTGCGCACTGGCCACCCGGGTCCTGGAGACGAAGGGCTCCCAGGAGTACGACGTCCGCCTGGAGTCACTCGTCATGAAGACGACCGTCCGTCTCTAGGCTCCCCCGGTCGCCGGATCGCCGCGTCGTGGGCTCCAGGACACGCACGGCAGCCTGGTGCAGCACGCGCGGTGTCTCCACGGCGACGAGTACCGGCCGGCGCCGGTGTGCTGCCTGGAACACCGGGAGCACTGCTTCGTCGAGGAGCCGGCCTTCGCCGACGCGGACGCGACCCTGGGCATGCCGTGTGAGCTGTGTCCGCATGTGGCCGACGGCCGTCTGCCGGTCCGGGTCCGCAACCCGGCCTGTCGACCCGTGCTCCTCCAGCGGCCGGACGAGCCGGCGTTGATGGGGGAGGCCGCCGAGAACCTGTGGCTGCCCGGCCCGGACCGGGACCGCATCGCAGCGGATCCGACGAGACGGGCGGACGCCCTCGAAGCGGACTGGTCACGGCGTGAGCCGGAGGTCGGCCCCGTACCGCCGTCGGTACGGGGCCGGTCGCTCCGGTGCGGGCGTGGCCGCGGGCCGGACACCGGTCACTGTGCCGGGCCGTACGTTGCGACACCGTTGCATGGTCCCGCGTGCTCGCGGCTGGCCGCGCCGTTCCGTCCTGCGGGTGGTTTACGGAGGTGAGTCCGTCGCGGGTGCCCGGCCTGCTCGGAGACTGGTCCGGGGGCGGCGCCGGCCGCCGGGAGGGGGCGTCATGACGGACAGCCAGGTCTTGATCGCGGTGGCGGAGCATCCGCGGGGCGAGGGAGCGAGCGCCGAGCACCTGAGGCGCATCCGTGAGGCGATCGAGGCGCGTGGGTTCGAGGTGAGATGGGCGCTCGACGCGGCCGACGCCGAGGCGGTGCTGCGGACCGAGGCCGGACTGACCGCCGCGCTGATCGCCTGGGAACTCCCGGGCCGGCCGGGCGCGGAGGCGGAGCCCGGGGGCGCGGCCGTACTGCGCTCCGTCGGCCGGCGGTTCCAGAACCTGCCGGTGTTCCTCGTCATGGCCGACGACGGCGTACGGGACCTGCCGCTCTGGGTGTCGGAGTCGGTCGTCGGCCATGTGTGGCTGCTGGAGGACACCCCCGGATTCATCGCGGGTCGCGTCACGACCGCCGCCCGCACCTACCGTGAGGCGGTTCTGCCGCCGTTCTTCCGGGCCCTGCGCCGCTTCGACGACGCCCACGAGTACTCCTGGCACACCCCCGCCCATGCCGGCGGCGTCGCACTGCTGAAGTCGCCCGCCGGGCGGGCCTTCCACGACTACTTCGGCGAACGGCTGCTCCGCAGCGACCTGTCGATCTCCGTCGGCGAACTCGGCTCGCTGTTCGAGCACACCGGCCCCATCGGCGAGGCGGAACGCAACGCGGCCCGGGTCTTCGGCGCCGACCTGACCTACTTCGTGCTGCACGGCGACTCCACCTGCAACCGCGTGGTCGGCCACTTCAGCGTCACCCGCGACGAGGTCGCGCTCGTCGACCGCAACTGCCACAAGTCCGTGCTGCACGGCCTGGTGGTGTCCGGCGCGCGCCCGGTCTACCTGATCCCCACCCGCAACGGCTACGGCCTGGCCGGACCGCTGCCCCCGGCGGAGTTGGCGGCGGACTCGGTCGCGGCCCGCATCGCCGCCAACCCGCTGACCGAACAGGCCGTGTCGCCGGACGCCCAGTACGCCGTCTTCACCAACTCCACCTACGACGGCCTCTGTTACGACGCCTCGGCGGCGGCACGCGCACTCGCCGCGAGCACTCCACGCCTGCACTTCGACGAGGCGTGGTTCGCCTACGCCCGTTTCCACCCGCTCTACGCGGGCCGCTACGGCATGTCGGTGGACGAGGACAGCTTCCCGGGCCCGGACCGGCCGACGGTGTTCTCGACCCAGTCCACCCACAAGTTGCTCGCCGCGCTGTCCCAGAGCGCCATGATCCATGTCAGGCCCGCCCCCCGGGCGCCCGTCGGGCACGACCGGTTCAACGAGGCGCTGATGATGCACGGCACCACCTCCCCGCTCTACCCGATGATCGCCTCGCTGGACGTGGCGGCCGCGATGATGGACGGCCCGCAGGGGCACTGGCTGGTGGACGAGGCCGTGACCGAGGCGGTCCGGTTCCGCCAGGAGATGGTCCGCATCCGGCGTCGTATCGAGGAGTCCGGTGACCGGCCGCCGTGGTTCTTCGGCGTGTGGCAGCCCGAGACCGTCACCGATCCGGGCAGCGGCGAACGGTTCGCCTTCGACGAGGCGCCCGCCGACCTGCTGCGCACCGAGCCGTCCTGCTGGCATCTGGAGCCCGGCGCGGCCTGGCACGGCTTCCCGGGGCTGACCGACGGCTACTGCATGCTCGACCCGGTCAAGGTCACCGTGACCTGTCCGGGCATCGACGCGGGAGGTGAGACCGCCGACCGGGGCATCCCCGCCCGGGTGCTCACCGCGTACCTGGCCACACGTCACATCGTGGTGGAGAAGACCGACACGTACACCACGCTCGTGCTGTTCTCCATGGGGATCACCAAGGGCAAGTGGGGCACCCTCCTGGACGCCCTGATGGACTTCAAGGCCCTCTACGACGAGGACGCGCCCCTCGACCGGGTGCTGCCCGCGCTGGTCGCCGAGCAGCCGAGACGGTACGCCGGCGCGACCCTGCGCGAGCTGTGCCAGGACATGCACGACCATCTGCGCTCGGCCGGCCTCGTCGACCTGCTCGACACCGCTTTCCGGCAGTTGCCGGAGCCGGTCGAGCCGCCCCAGCTGTGCTATCAGCGGCTGGTCCGGGGCGGCACGCACCGGGTGCGGCTGCGCGACGCGCCCGGCCAGGTGGCAGCCGCCATGGTCACCGTGACCCCGCCGGGCATCCCCGTGCTCATGCCAGGCGAGAACGTCGGCGCACCCGACGGCCCGCTGCTGCGGTACCTCTCCGCCCTGGAGTCCTTCGACCGCCGTTTCCCCGGATTCGGCAGCGAGACCCACGGCGTGACCGTCGACCCGGACACCGGCGACTACCTCATCGAGTGCCTGCGGCCGACGGTGCACGAGGGAGCGGTCCCGGCCACACCCCCGGCGCAGCGCGGGCGTACGGCGGAGGTTCCGGGGCGGTCCTGAGGCGGGACGGCGTCAGGCGGAGCCGCCGGTGCTTCCGGCGGCTCCATCCGTAGCCCGGTGGCGGGCTGGTCCGGGGCCGTGGCGACGCGGCGGCGTGTCGTGTGAACCCACCGAACACACCCGGTATGCCGCGGCTCACGCGGGTACTCCGGTCCCATGGCCGGCATCGAACTCATCAGCAGTGCGTTCAACGACCACGCCGTTCTCGCGCGCAGGTACGCGTACGAAGGAGACAACGAATCGCCGCCGCTGGCGTGGAGCGGCATTCCGGACGAGGCGACCGAGCTGGTGCTGTTGTGCGAAGACCCCGACGCCCCGTCGGGCACGTTCGTGCACTGGGTGGTGGTCGGCATCGATCCCCGCAGTCAGGGCGCGGAAGCGGGCAAGAGCCCGCCCGGGGGCACCGAACTCGTCAACGGCTACGGCGAACGGGGCTGGGGCGGACCACACCCACCGCCCGGCGACGAGGCACACCGGTACTTCTTCCGCCTGTACGCGCTCGGCGAACCGTGTGTCCTCCCCGAAGCGCCCAGCGCCGACCAGGTCCACCGGGCCGTCGACGACAAGCAACTCGCGAGCGGCACCATCGTGGCGCTGTACCAGCGCTGAGCGACAAGCGGCGCCCACGGCAGGTGACATGTCCCCTTGCCGTGGGCGCCTCGGCACGTCTGTCACCGTGTGCCCCGCTCATTCCTCAGCCGGCGCACGACGACCGGCAGATCGGCCGCCGCCAGGAGCGCCAGTGCCCCGTACACGACGGCGAGGACGGTCAGCGGGCCGCGTCCCGGGCCGTCCTCCGGGCCCGAGTCCGCCGCCCACATCGCGAAGACAACCGCCGCCGCGGCGAAGACCGGCAGGAAGACACCCGACAGGATCAGCCGCAGTCCGAGCGCGCTCTGTGCGGTGGCCGGTTCGGTGCCGGCCCGCGCGAAGCGGCGGCCGACCGTCCCGGAGCGTGCGCGGCGCGCCCGTTCCTCACGGTGGTGTCCGGGTTCGATGTGCTCATGACGTCCCTCCCTCCCGGCGGATCTCGCCGTACCTTCCGTACAAGGCTCGCCGCGAGCATGGGGGCCGTTCGTCCGTGGGTCGTGGCCGCCGCTACCGGGTGGGCACGACCGCGACGGGGCACTCCGCGTGGTGCAGTACCGCGTGCGTCACCGATCCCAGGCGCAGTCCGAGCCTGCCCTCGACCGGGTGACGGGGCAGCACCACGAGAGAGGCCCGTTGCGACGCCTCGACGAGCGCGGCGGCCGGTGAGTCCACCACCAGGTCGGTGTCCACCCGCACCTGCGGGTACTCGGCGGCGGGGCGGGCGGCGCGGCTCAGCAGCACGCGGTGACGGTGCTGTTCGTCCTCGCGCAGCTCCGGCGGCGGCGCCAGTTCGCCGGCCCACACGACCGGCGTCCACGCGTGGACCACGCGCAGGCCGGTCCGCCGACGCGCGGCCTCGACGACGGCGAACCGCACCGCGTCCGCGTCGCGGTCGTCGCGCACGCCGACGACGACGCCGGCCGCCTCCGCGGGTTCGGGACGTTCACGCACGACGGCCACCGGACGGTCGGCGTGCGCGGCGACTTTCAGGCTCACGGAGCCGAGCAGCAGACCGGCGAACCCGCCCCGGCCGCGGGTGCCGACCACGATGAGGTCGGCGTCGTCGGCCGAGTCGAGGATGGCCTCGGCCGGACTGTCATGGGCCAGCACGGCGTCGACGCGCAGCCCCGGATGGGCGGCCTCGATCCGGGCGCGGGCCTCGTCCACCTGCCCGGTGGCCGCTTCGAAGACCTGCCGGGTGAGACCGGCCCCGGTCTCGTCGTAGCCGACCTCGGGGCCGGGGCCGACGGCGTGCACGATCCGCAGCGCGCCGCCGCGCAGTTCCGCCTCGGCGGCCGCCCACTCCGCGGCGAGCCAGGAGTGCGGTGTGTCGTCGACCCCCACCAGGACCGTGCCGTCCGAGCCGGTCATCGCGCCTCCTCCGTCGCCACGGGCCGCGCCGTCCGGCGCACCCGCGGCCGACCGGTCACGAATCCTCCCGTGCCGGTGCCGTCTGCGCGGCCGTGCGGGACTCCCGTGCGTCGCGCAGTCGGTCGTCGCACCAGCGCCTGACCGTCTCGGCGACGTGCTCCAGCGCGCCGGGTTCTTCGAACAGGTGGGTGGCCCCCGGAACGACGTGCAGGGCGTGCGGGCAGCGCAGCCGCCGGGCCGCTTCCTGGTTCAGCGCCAGCACGTTCTGGTCCCGCCCGCCGACGAGGAGCAGAACCGGGACCGTCACCCGCTCCAGGGCGTCGCCCGCGAGATCGGGCCGCCCGCCGCGCGACACCACGGTCAGCACGCGGTCCGGCCGCTCGGCGGCGGCCACCAGCGCCGCGGCGGCGCCCGTGCTGGCGCCGAACAGGACGACGGGGAGGCCGCGGGTGTCGGGCTGCGTGTCCAGCCAGTCGACCGCGGCCACGAGCCGTCGGCCCAGGAGCGCGATGTCGAAACGGTGCTCGGCGGTCAACGCGTCGTGCCGCTCCTCCCGTTCGGCGAGCAGATCCATCAGCAGCGTGCCCAGCCCGGCGGTGCGCAGTTCGGCGGCCACCATCCGGTTGCGGGGACTGTGCCGCGAACTTCCGCTGCCGTGCGCGAAGAGCACCACGGCCCGCGCCGCTGCCGGCACGACGAGGTCACCGGAGAGCGTGACCTCAGCGGTGGGCACCAGAACCATGTCGGAGATCATCTGTATCAGCCTCTTCCCCATCGGCCGATCCTTCGGATCGCTACGACCCGGATGTCCCCCATCGCGTACCCACCCTGTCGGCGGGAATCCCCTCGCGTGTGCGGGTCGGGGCTACCGCTCGGGGGCGTCCCGGTAGCGGAGCAGGACGCCGACGCCGTCGGTCGACGGGACGCGGTCCGGTGGCGGCACGACCAGTTCGGCCCCGGTGCGATGGGCGGCGTACAGCAGGGCCGCGTCGGCCGGTTCCTCCTGCGGCGAGGTCACGCCGAACGCCTCCAGCTCCGAGGCGGACAGGGCGATCTGCGACGGCGCCGAGCCGAGCCACACGCGCTCGGGCAGCCGCGCCCGGCGGGTGAGCAGCAGGGCGTCGGCCTGTCCCCGTTGCAGCGCGGAGACCGCCGCCGCCACCCCTTCCGACCTGTGGGGATGCCGGGCACGCTGAGCGAGGAAGTCCTCCAGTTGGCGCTCGTCCGCCGCGCTCAGACACCCTTCCAGCACACGGCCCACGTGCTCCTCGAGAAAGGCCGGTCCGACGGCCTCGGGGCCGGTGAGGGAGTCGTCGTCCACCACTGTCACCCGGTTGCGCAGGTGGGCGGGGAAGCGGTTGACCAGCACGCCCGAGACCCAGACGTCGTCCGGGTGCCGGCACAGCACGATCGACTCGGCGCGGTGGTGTTCGGCGAGGTCGCCCAGCTCCCGGGCGATCCGCGGGGCGGTGCGCTGCCATGCGTCGGTCGGCACCTGGTGGCTCAGCCGTTCCTGCGGTGCGACCCTCCCCGTGGGCCACCGCCCGGCCACCGAGACGGCCAGTACCTGGTCGCCGGGCACGTGGTCCAGGTCCGCCTCGCCCGCCTCGTCCCAGGGCCACTCGCCGGAGCGGGTGAGGGCGACGGCCAGGTACGGGATGTCGGGCGCGCGCTGTACGGCGAGGGGCGCCACGTCGGGCAGGTCGTCGAGGCGGGCGGTGTCCCGCGCGGGCGGCTCGGGCAGTTCCTCCGCGAGGGCCAGGTGTCCGTGTGCGGCGAAGAGTGCCTGCCCGTGCCGGCCGGGCAGAGCGCGGTCCGTCCCCACGGCCCCGGCGAGGGCGGTGACGGTCGCCGGGTCGGCTCCCTGGTCGAGCAGGGCATCGCTCTGATGCCGCCAGCGCAGGTCGATCGCCGCGTCGGGATCGTCGATGTCCCGGGAGGTGTCGAGGTAGACGCTGGCCCAGGGGCCGGGTTCGGAGAAGAGGGGATCGAGATAGGAGAGCTTCATCGTGCTACCCCTGGTCGAGGTCTGTGGCGGCCGCCGCGGTGAGGTCCGGCGACGTCCCGTAGGGGCACGGGTACCCCGAGCGGCGTAGGGATCGTCGTCGTTTGGGTGCCGTCCGGGAGGAAACTCCGGACAGGAGAGATGACCACCACGCACGCACCCATGCGCGCGGGGAGCGGTTCCTGGGAGGCTGGTCGCTGCCCGCCCCGGCACCCGGCTTCTCGCCGGGACCCCATGAAAGCCGGGGAACCCTCCGAGGCGTACCGCCGCGCCGCTTCGACTGCGGCTTCGACCGGCCGGGAGGTCGGCTGGACCAAGGCGGCCTCGGCGAGGCCGCTGAGCCGACGAACGTGGAGCTGACGCAGTCGTCAGGGCAGTTCAACGAACCCGAACGGACCGGGCCCGCGAAAGGCAGGTAGCAGGTCATGCGATTCCAGGACCGTCGCCAGGCCGGACAGCGACTCGCCGCGCGGTTGACGGAGTGGTCGGCCGACGGTGATCTCGTCGATCCCCTCGTCCTGGCGCTCCCCCGCGGAGGCGTCCCGGTGGCCGCCGAGGTCGCCCGAGCTCTCGGGGCGCCGCTCGACATCCTCGTGGCCCGGAAGATCGGTGTCCCCGGGCACCCGGAGACCGGCATCGGCGCGATCGTCGGTGACGATCCGCCCCTGTTCGACCGGCGCGCGATGGAGATGCTCGGCCTGAGCGAGGACAGGCTCGGCCCTGACGTCGCCCGCGAGCGGACCGAACTGCACCGCCGGGAACGGCAGTACCGCGAAGACCGGCCCGCGCCGCACATCGAGGGCAGGACCGTGATCGTCGTCGACGACGGGCTCGCCACCGGCGCCACCGCGCGTGCCGCCCTGCGCCACCTACGGCAGCGGGGACCCGCGCGGCTGGTCCTCGCCGTCCCGGTCGGCGCGCCCGAGTCGACGGCGGAGATGCGTACGGAGGCCGACGACGTCATCTGTCTCCACCAGCCCCCGGACTTCCACGCGGTCGGCCTGTGGTACGCCGACTTCGACCAGGTCGGCGACGAGGAGGTCGTCCGCACCCTGCACGAACACGGCGCCGCCGCGGGCAGGGGCTGAGGGAAAGGAGCGCAGGTTCATGATGCCCAGGAACACCGACGACGACGAGCGGACGCGAGGCCGGTCGGCCCAGGGCCGGTCCTTCATGGGCCGCGGACCCTACACCGAGGCCCATGAGCTGGTCTTCCAGGCGTTGACCCGGCTACAGCGGGAACACCAGGGCGAGGCCGCGCACCTGGAGGAGGTGGCCGCCGCCTCGGGCCTGCCTCCCGACGAGACTTCCGAACTCCTGCACGACCTGGTGACCGTCCATGGTCTCGCCACGGAACTGGCCGGCTCCGACACTCCGGACATGGGCCCTCGTTTCGAGGTCAGGCCACGGATGTGACCCGCGCGCGGTCGACGGCCTCGAAACGGACACTCTGTGGGCCACCACCGCAGCCGTGATGCCGGCCCTGGAGCGATCGGCGGTCAGCCGTGGCTTCGGCGGATGTGTGCCTCGGTGAGCAGGAGGTAGCTGGCGGCGGTCCAGGTGTAGGCGCGGTCCCGGAGGCCGGTGCCGGTCAGGGCGTCGAAGTTCTCGGCGAACCCGTGCGTTTCGCAGAGGGCGCGGAAGCGGGCGCTGATCTCGTCCGCGAGCCGGTGTCGTCCGGCGCGACGCAGGCCGTCCTCGATGAGGACGGTGGCGGGGGCCCAGATCGGGCCGCGCCAGTAGCCGTCGGAGCGGTAGTGCGGCGAGGCGGGCAGTTCGGTGGCGAGGCCGTACTGCGTCAGGTGGGATTCGAGCCGCTCGGCCAGCACGCCGCTGACCTCGTCCGGCAGGTGCTCGCCCAGCACGATGGGCATCAGGTCGAGCAGGCTGGAGCTGCTCCACGTGTCCCCGGTCTCGACGCCCCGGGTGACGAACCGGTCGCCGTTCCAGAGCTGGTCGAGCATCGCCGCCTGGGTTTCCGCAGCCGTTCGCGTCCATCGGGCTGCCTCCTCCGGCCGCCCCAGCTCACCGGCCAGCGCCGAGAGTTGGTGCAGTTGCAGAACGAGGAAGGCGGCCAGGTCGGCGGTGACGACCACGCGCTCGGGATCGAAGGTGGTGGCGTTGTCCCAGCCGCTGTCGTTGCCGTGCTGGTAGTGGGGCAGTGCGGCGCCGGGGGCTCGCCGTGCGGTCAGCCAGAAGCCGGTCCAGCGTTCCAGCCTGTCGTACGTCTCCGCCAGTTCGGTACGACCGAGCGGCACGGTCAGCCGCTGCCGCAGGTGGGCGAACGTCCAGCCGTGGATGGGGGGTTTGACGTAGTTGTAGAGGACCTCGGAATGGGTCACCGAGTCGGGCAGCGCCCCGGTCGGGTCCTGGTGGTCGAAGGGCAGGTGGTACTGGTCCCAGGCCAGTCCGGGGCATCCGGGCGCCAGGGCCAGGGCGTTGAAGCAGTGGTCCCAGCTCCAGACCTTGTCCATCCAGTGCTTGGACATCAGTACGGCGGGCCGGGTGACCAACCCCGCCGGGCATACGGTCGCGGACCATATGACGTAGGCGGCGAGTTCGGCGGCCGGGGTGGCGGCCGAGCGCCAGGGGGCGACCGTGTCGACGAAGTCCGCGAAGGAGTTCCGCGTGGCCTCGACGATCTTGTCGAAGGGCGCCGCCGACCCGTAAGGCGGTCGGGCCGTGTCGAGTTCCTCGACCGCGATCTCCCACCGGCCGTCGGCGCTCGCAGCGTCGTCGGCGGCGGAGACGGTGAGGCCGCGGTCGGCGCTGCCGAGGGCCTGGCTGCCGAACGCGTCGGCCAGGGTGCCGGAGAGCACGGTGACGCGGTAGCGGCGTCCGGTCTCGTAGGACGTGAACACGTGGGCGTCGGCGGCCGCGTCGCGGAAGAAGTAGGTGCCGCTGAACGGGGTCAGCGCGCCGGCCGCGGCGGAGACGCACAGCGCCAGCCCCTCGCCGCGCAGGCGTACCGTGTCCGGCGACTCGTAGGAGAGGTCGACGCGGCCGTCCGCGCCGGTCCAGCTCAGCAGGCCCGGCGTCGCCGCCACGCGGGTCTCGGCCCGCTCACCCGTCGCGCTGTCGACCGGCATCAGGCGCAGCACGGCGTGCATGCCGTTCTGGTGGGAGACCAGGTGCAGGTCCTCGGCGTACGTCTTCTCCGCCACCACGGGCGAGATGTCGAACCAGGACCCGTGCACGCTGAACGGAATGTCGTGGACGGAGAAGGCCGGGCCGGATCGGTCGGCGGTCATGAAGCGTCACTCGTTTCTCGTGCGGGGGCGGCCGGCCGTCGGTGGACCGACGGTGGGGCCGTGCCGAAGCGGAGGGGTCAGTCCTTCACCGCGCCGGCGGTCACACCGGCGGCGACGTAGCGCTGGGCGAGGACGAGGATCACCGCGGCGGGCAGCGAGGCCACGACGGCGGTGGCCATGATGGCGTTCCACTCCTGGTTGTTGTTGCCGATGTAGTGGTAGATGCCGAGGGTGATCGGCTCGTGCGCCCCGCCGCCGGCGAGGGTGCTGGCGAAGACGAAGTCCGACCAGGACCACAGGAACGCGAACAGGGACACCGTGACGACGGCGTTGCGGCTCATGGGCAGGATGATCGACCAGAAGGTGCGCAGGGGCCCGGCGCCGTCCGTCTTCGCCGCCTGGATCAGTTCGCCGGGGATGCCGGACATGAACGCGGTGAAGATGAGCACCGCGAACGGGACGGCCAGCGTGGAGTCGGCGATGATCAGGCCGGGGACGGACTGGAGCAGGCCGAGGCTGAGGTAGATGGCGTAGAAGCCCATCGCCATGATGATGCCGGGGATCATCTGGGCGGCGAGGAGGACGAAGCTGAGGGCACCGCCGCCGCGCGGGCGCAGTTTGGCGAGCGCGTATCCGGCTGGTGCGGCCAGCGCCACGGTCAGGACGACGGTGCCCAGGCCGATGACGAGGCTGGTGCCGAGGTAGGGCAACTGCTGGTCCAGGACCGCCCGGTAGCCCTCCAGCGTGCCGTGCACGGGGAACAGGTCGGGCGGGCTCTTGCGCATGTCCTGCTCGCGGGTGAAGGACACGTTGAGCATCCAGTACACCGGGAAGAGCATGATGCCGGTCAGCAGGAGCCCGATGGCCGTCTTCCACCACGTACGGCCACGTCGGTTCATGGTGATTCCTGTCATGACAGCCCCTGCTTCCGCTGGACCCTCATATAGATCAGGCCGAACACCAGGGCGGCGACGACGAGCAGGTTGCCGACGGCCGCTCCGGGGCCGAAGGCGGGGAGGAGGTTGCCGAAGCCGAGTTGGTAGGACCAGGTGGCGAAGGTGGTGGACGAGTCCGCCGGTCCGCCCTTGGTCATGATCCAGATGATGTCGAAGACCTTGAGCGTGTAGACGAGCCCCAGCAGCAGGGTGATCGCGGACACCGGTCGCAGCAGCGGGAAGGTGATGCTCCAGAAGCGCCGCCAGGCACCCGCCCCGTCCAGGGCGGCGGCCTCGTACAGGCCGGCCGGGATGGACTGCAGTCCGCTGTGGAGGACGACGAGGTTGAACGGGACGCCGATCCAGATGTTCGCGATGATCACCGAGGTCAGTGACCAGGACGGCGAGGTCAGCCAGTTCACCGGGCCGATACCGACTGCGTGCAGGGCGGCGTTGACGATGCCCGAGTCGCTGTTGAGCATCCACGACCAGGTGGAGGCCGACACGATCAGCGGCAGCAGCCAGGGCACCAGGAACAGCGCCCGCAGGGTGGCGGAGAGCCGGAAGTGCTGGTTGAAGAAGACGGCGAGTGCGAGACCGATGGCGTACTGGAAGGCCAGGCACACGGTGGTGAACACGACGGTGTGGAGCAGGGCGGGGGCGAAGGTCGGGTCGTCGAAGACGGTCCGGTAGTTCGCGAGGCCCGTGAAGGGCGCGTCGCCCTGGACGAAGGAGCGGACGGTGTAGTTGCGCAGGCTCAGGTCGAGGTTGCGGTAGAGCGGATAGGCGTAGAAGAGGACGAGGTAGAGGGTCACCGGGGCGAGGAAGGCCCAGGCGGCCCACTGCTGGGAGCTGGGGCGGCGCCGCGCTCGGGGCGGTGCGGTGGGGGCCGCACCGCTGTGGCCGGGCACCGGCCGCCGGTGCGGCACTTGTGTCGTGTGACTCATCAACGGGCCCTTGGCAGCGGTTACTTGACGGCGGACTGGGCGACGCTCAACGCGTCCTCGGGAGACTTGGAGCCGCTGAGGGCGGACTGGACGGCCTTCCACAACTGCTCCGAGATCTTGGGGTACTTGGTGCCCAGGTCGTCGCTGGTGCGGCCCTTGGCCGCCTTGACCGCGTCCACCCAGGTCTTCAGCCCGGGATCGGCCGCCACCTGCTTGTCCTGGACCTCGGCGGTGGGGGCCACGTAGGAGAGGGTGGTGTCGGTGTCGTACAGGTTCTGGGTGCTGGTCAGGCAGGTCGCGATCTTCTGCGTGGTGGCGTAGCGGCCGGTGTCGCCCTGGACCGGGAGGGTGACGAACTCGCCGCCGGTCGGGGCCGCGGCGTTGCCGCCGTCGACGCCCGGTACGGGTATGACCCCGTAGTCGAAGCCGGTCTTCCCGGCGTTGGCGAGCTGCCAGGTGCCGTTCTCGCCGAACGCGTAGTCGCCGGTCGCGAACTCCTGCCAGCTGGTGGTCTGGGTGTTGTTGAGCACGGAGTTGGGGGCGTAGCCCTTCGCCAGCCAGTCCTTCCACAGGGTCAGCGCGGAGACGGCCGCGGGCGAGTCGAGTTCGGTGAGCTTCGCGCCGGATCCCCAGAACCACGGCAGGAACTGGAAGCTGCCCTCCTCCGTGCCGATCGCGGAGAAGGTGATCCCCTTCTTGCCAGCCGTCTTCACCTTGGCCAGCGCCGCCGTCAGCGACGGCCAGTCCTTGACCGAGGCGATGTCCACGCCCGCCTCCTTCAGGACCTTCTTGTTGTAGTAGAGGGCGAGGGTGTTGGCGCCGATCGGCGTGCCGTACGTCTTCCCGCCCGACTGGCCCGCCGCGAGCAGGTTGGGGTCGACCGCGGAGGTGTCCAGCCTGTTGTCGTCGGTCGTGGTCAGTACGCCCGCCTCGGCCAGGGTCGAGACGACCGGGTTGTCGACGATGAGGACGTCCGCGGAGTTGTCCTGCTGTGCCGCCAGCAGCGCCTTGTTCGTCAGGTCGCTGGTGTCGAAGCCGGTCCTCTTGATCTTCACGCCGGCCTCGGTGCCGCAGGCGTCGAGCAGCTTCGCCCACGCCGAGCCCTTCGCGAACTGCGGGTACGGGTCCCAGACGGTGTACGTCCCGCTGTCCGCCGCCTTGCTCCCGGCGCTCCCCGATCCGGAGCCGCAGGCCGTGGCACTGGTGGCGACCGCCAGGGCGGTCAGGGCTGCCGCGGTCAGGCGGCGCCTTCTGGAGAAGCTGAAGCTGTTCATCGCGGTTCCTTCTGTTTTTGGCATGCGGGTGCCGAGGGTCTGGCATGCGGGTGCCGGCGGGTCGTGAGGTGCGGTCAGTGCGGCGTGTCGGGTCCGGTGTCCGCGGCGCGCCGGGCTCCTGCGGGTCCGGTGCTGGCCCGCAGGGAGATGGGCGGCGTGAGGAGGTGGTGCCGGGGTGGCGCGTCGGGATGGTCGAGCCGCTCCACGAGCAGGTCGACGGCGAGACGGCCCATCTCGGCGGCCGGTACGTCCGCCGCGGTGAGCTGCGGGGTCACCGTCTCCGCCCAGCGGCCGGCCACGACCCCGGTGACGGAGAAGTCGCGCGGCACATGGCGGCCGGCTCGGGCCAGCCCGCGGTAGAGGCCGCCCAGCGCGGCCTCGTTCAGGGTGACCAGGGCCGTGGTGGCCGGATCGTCGTGCAGGATGCGTTCCACGCAGGTCTGGCCCGAGGCGGCGTCGTCGCCGCAGCAGTAGGTCCGGACCGTCAGTCCTCGCTCGGCCGCGGCCTTGGTGAATCCCTCCAGGCCCCGGTGCGCGGACTCGTACCCGGTGCGCAGCAGCTGCTCGGGGCGGTTGACGAAGGCGATCCGGCGGTGGCCGAGATCCGCCAGGTGGTGGACGCAACGCTCGACCAGCGCCGTGTGGTCGAGTCCCACCCACCACTCGCCCTCGGGTCGGGCGGTGCGGCCGATGGCGACGGAGGGGAACGCGAGGGCGGACAGATGGTCCACCCGATCGTCCTCCAGTCTGATCTCCATCAGGATCGCGCCGTCGACGCGCCGCTCCCCCAGGAGCCGTTGGAAGGAGCGGTCGCTGTCCACGCCGCTGGGGGACAGCAGCACGTCGTAGTCGTGGGCCGCGGCGGCCTCCACCACGCTGCCGATGAAGTCGAGTTGCATGCCGGTGTAGTGGTTCCCGGCCGGCGGGAAGACGAGGCCGAGGGTGCTGGTCCGGCCGTTGGCCAGGGCGCGGGCACTGGCGCTGGGGCGGTAGCCGAGTTCGTCGACGACCTGCTGGATCTTGCGACGTGTGTCCTCGGAGACCGGGCGCTTGCCGCTCAGCGCGTAGGACACGGTGCTCCGCGAGACACCGGCCCGCCGGGCGATCTCACCGATGTTCACGGCCACTCCTAGATCGAGCTGGTTCGACTCCTCGAAAGGAACCGTCCGCCGGTCGTACGGGACTGAGAGAGAAGGAGGCGACTATCGGTTGTCGAACCGGTTCGCGTGAAGTGAAGGTAGGAACAAGCCAGACGGCTGTCAACACTTCGGACCGCGTTTTCCGCAAAGAGCCTGCAACCCGGCGGGCACGCCAAAGGTTTCGGGTGTCCGGGGGATTGCTGGCCGGTTTCCCCGGTGCTAGCTTCGCCGAACCGGTTCGACTCGGTTCCTCCTCCGCCACGCGAGCGGTACGGAACCCGTGGAGCCCCTGTGCGCTGAAGGCCGGTGACCGCGGGCGACTGCCGTCCCGGCCGCCGTGCTCGCCCCGGCGCCGGTCCGGCCGGCCGGGACAGAGGGGCGGGCAGGACCGGAACCGCTCCCCGAGGATGAGGACGTAATCCATGCCATCCGCTCACAGATCCGCACGGCGCCGTGCCGCGGCCGCCGTGGCACTGACTCTCGGCGCGGGGGTGCTGGCCGCACCGGCCGTCCCCGCGCAGGCGGCCGACGCACCCCAGCCCGCCGCGCGCTACACCTTCGACCAGGACGACCTCGCCTCGGGCCGGATCACCGACAGCTCCGGCAACGGCCTGACGGCGAGCCTGGTGAACGGCGACACCGCCCAGTCGGTCGCGGGCACCGACGGAGGCAAGGCGCTCGCCCTGCCCGGCGGAGCGCCCACCTCGAACGGCGCGTACGTCCGCCTGCCCCGCGAAGTACTCGGCGAGGCAACCGACCTGACCGTCTCGGCCCGCGTGAGGTGGAGCGGCGACAGGTCCCCCTGGCAGCGCGTCTTCGACCTGGGGACCGACAACACGAAGTACCTCTTCACCACCCCGTACGACAACGACGGGCGGCTGCGCACCGCCGTGACCACCGGCGGCGGGGGTGCGGAGGCCCAGGTCTCCGGGTACGGGCCGCTCCCCGCGGACCAGTGGCGGACCGTCGCCGTCACCCTCGACAGCTCGGCCGGCCGGGTCACCACGTACGTGGACGGGGTGGCGGTGTCCTCCGCGGAGACCGACGTCAAGGCGAAGGATCTGCTGGACGGTTCGGCCACGTCCGCCGGTTACCTCGGAAAGTCCTTCTGGCCGGACCCGCTGTTCAAGGGGGCGATCGACGACTTCACCGTGTGGCACTCGGCGCTCAGCCCCGCGCAGGTGGCCGGCACGGTCGGCAGCGTTCCCACACTCCAGCAGCTCTCGCGGACGTCCTTCGAGGTCCGTACGACGACGGGAACCGCCCCGTCCCTCCCCGCCGCCGTCCGCTCTTCCTTCTCCGACGGCTACGACCGGGACACGCCGGTCGCCTGGGACGCCGTACCGTCCGACAAGTACGCCGCGCCCGGCACGTTCACGGTGGCCGGAACGGCGGCCGGGCGTGCGGTGCAGGCGACCGTCACCGTGGTCCGCGAGGGGCAGCTCACCGTCGACCTCGGCTCGGACACCGGCGCTTTCCACGGCGGCGCCTCCGGCACCCTCTACGGCGTGTACGGACCGGACGTCCCCACCAACAACCTCATCGAGGGCATGGGCCTGCGCACGGTCTCCACGAAGGCGCAGGACGGCCCGCAGCACCCGGGTGCCGACGCGCTGGAGGTGGTCAAGCCGCTGGCCGACTCCACCGACGGTGACGTGTACATCTACATGACCGACATCCACCGCGGCTTCCCGTACCAGTGGCCGGGCGGCACGCCCGAGGAGAAGCTCAGGCTCTACAAGGAGAAGATCGCGAAGCAGGTGGACCAGGTCCTGCGACTGCCCGAGCAGTACCAGGACAACATCGTGTTCGTGCCGTTCAACGAGCCCGAGGGCAACATGTTCGGCACCGGCGAGTGGAGCTACGACAAGGTCAGCTGGCTCGTCGACCCGGACGACTACTTCGCCGCCTGGGACGACGCGTACAAGCTCATCAGGTCGAAGATGCCGGACGCCCGCATCGCCGGGCCCAACACCAGCGTCCTCTACGACCAGGTGAAGGGCTTCCTCACGCACGCCTTGGCCGCCGGCACCCTCCCGGACGTCATCACCTGGCACGAGCTGAGCCACCCGGAGGCGGTGCGCGCCGGCGTCGCCAAGTACCGGGCCTGGGAGAAGGAACTGTTCAAGGGCACCGACCGGGAGGGCACCCGACTCCCCGTCAACATCAACGAGTACGCCTTCAACTACCACACCTCCGTCCCCGGTCAGATGATCCAGTGGGTGTCCGCGATCGAGGAGTCCAAGGTGGACGCCGACATCGCGTACTGGAACATCGACGGCAACCTCTCCGACTCCGCGGTGCAGTCGAACCGCGGCAACGGCCAGTGGTGGCTCCTCAACTCGTACGCCTCGATGAGCGGCCACACGGTGAAGGTGACCCCGCCGTTCCCCGGCGAGAACTACACCATGCAGGGCGTCGCCACACTCGACGAGCAGAAGAAGCAGGCCCGGCTGATCTTCGGCGGCTCCACCGGCAAGGGACACATCACCTTCGCCGACATCCCCAAGGAACTCTTCGGGGACCGCGTGCACGCCTGGGTGCGGGAGATCGACTGGAGCGGACAGCTGGGCGACTCGTCCGGCCCGAAACTGCTCACGGAGCAGAACCTGGAGGTCGCCGACGACGGCACGGTCTCCGTCGACTTCGGCGACGGCACACTGCCGCAGCTGAAGGAGTCCTCCGCCTACGAGATCGTCCTCAGCCCGGCCGGCAAGGCGACGGGCACGCAGTCCCCGCCCGTGCGCTGGCAGGCCTCGTACGAGGCGGAGGACGCCGCCCACACCGGGTCCGGCTACTCCAGGAACGGCCCGGAGGGTTCACCCCGCGACGTGTCGAAGTTCTACACCTCCGGCGGGTACGACGTGGGCGGCCTGCGCACCGGCTCCGACGTCACCCTCGACGTCACCGTGGACGTGCCCCAGGACGGCACCTACGACCTCAGCGTCTTCGCCAACTCCCTCAACACCTTCGACAAGGTCAAGGAGCAGGGCCCCACCAACGTCTTCCTCCGCGTCGACGGCAAGGCGGACAGCGAGCAGGAGCTGTACCTTCCGCTCGGCTACAAGTGGGTCGTCTGGGACCACACCGACACCGAGGTCCAGCTCACGAAGGGCAAGCACACCCTCACCCTCGCCGCGAGGAGTGCCGACGGCAAGCGCGTCACGAAGGGCGACGCCATCGTCGACCGCCTCACCCTCACCCTTCCCGAGGCTTCGGCCGGCACCCAGGTGTACGAGGGTGAGCTGGCCTGGCCGGCCGGCGGAGCACTGCCCGTCTACAAGCTGCCGAAGCAGGCCGGAACCCCCGCCACCGGCTCGGGCGCCGTCCAGCTGAAGAAGCACCAGAGCGCCACTTTCTGGGTCTACTCCCCCGCCGACCGCGAGGCCACCCTCAAGGTCGACACCCTCGGCGGCACGGGCGCCCGCCTCTCCGTCAACGGGCACGACGTCCTGCGCCTGGCCAAGGGCAGGAACAGCGCGGCGGTCTCCCTCTCGGGCGGCATCAACAAGGTGACGGTCACCGGAGGTTCGTCCACCACCCTCGTCGACCGCCTCACCGTCACCCCCACCGAGGGCACGCTCAAGACGCGGACGTACGAGGCCGGCGACGCCGAGCTCGCGGGGACGGCCACGCCGGTCCCGCTCTCCCTGGCCACCGCCGGCACGGCGATCACCGGCATCGGCGGCGAACCCGGCAACGGCAACACCGCCACGTTCACGGTCACCGCCGACCGGACCGGCCTGTACGCGCTCCGCATCCGCTACGCCAACCCCGAGCAGGCCGAGGCCACCCACTACAACCCCGACCCGCTCGCCCGCCACGCCGACATCGGCGTCAACGGCGGTGAGACACGGCGCGTCAGCTTCCCGCACAGCTTCCACCAGAACAACTTCTGGGAGCTGACCGTCCCCGTCCAGCTGAAGAAGGGACAGAACACGATCACCTTCCGCTCCGAGGAACTGCCGAACTTCGACGGCACGACCTACGCCTCGGACACCTTCCCCGGAGTGCCGCTCCGCTCTCGCTACACACCGCTGATCGACCGGATCACCATCGCGCCGTACGCACAGGAGACGCGCTGAGGTAGCTGAACACGGGCGGTCGTCGGCGAGGTGACGCGCACGAAGGCCGGGCGGCACGGGCCACCCGCCCCACGCCAGGCGTGCCACCTCGCCGGAGGTCCGTCCGCGCCCATACGAAAGGGGCCCGGCTTACGCCGGGCCCCTTCTTTTTGTAGCGGGGACAGGATTTGAACCTGCGACCTCTGGGTTATGAGCCCAGCGAGCTACCGAGCTGCTCCACCCCGCGTCGGTTCTGCCACTCTACACGGCGATCCGGGCGGGCTGGAATCAGGGGGTCAGCCGCGGACGATGTTCTCCGCCTGGGGGCCCTTCTGTCCCTGGGTCACGTCGAAGGTGACCGCCTCTCCCTCCACCAGCTCACGGTAGCCGTTGCCGGAGATGTTGGAGTAGTGCGCGAAGACATCGGGGCCGCCGCCGTCCTGGGCGATGAATCCGAAGCCCTTTTCGGCGTTGAACCACTTCACGGTGCCGCTGGCCATACTGCTGTGTCCTTCGTTCTCGCCGGCGGACGCCGGCTGGAATGGGTGCGGGTGCCGTCCATGATCATGGACTGCGTCCCAGACCCGTTCTACCCCACGAATGGCCCCGCAATCCGCAGTTGTCGCTCAAAAACTTCTCCATCGTGACCTGTTGTCAGCCAATGGAGGGCAGGTGACGTGGGGCGTTCGGGGCAATACGGGCTGTAGCGGTCAGTCACCTCCGCCACCGCCCCCGCAGGACGATCCACCGCCACAGGACGATCCACCCCCGCACGACCAACCGCCTCCGCCCGCGTGACCACCCCCGTCACCGCCCCCGGACCGACCCCGCGACCCGCCTCCGCCTCGGCCAGCACGTGAGCCCGCGATGAGGATCACGACGAGCACGATCCCCCCGATCACGACATATTCCACTGCGCTCGACCCCCGTGTCGTCTCCTGCCGGTACTCGTAGGAGGGCCATGCCCCGGAAGGTCGGTGGGCGAAGCGCGTCTTGAGGAACTCCAGAGCTTCGGCCGCCCACCACGGGCGGCGAGCGTCAGTCCACGGTCGTCACCTGGCGCGGTGCTGTTGCCCTCGGGCGGGCGAGCGCGGCACCGAAGTTGTCCTCGACCTCCGCCTTCTCGGCCGCGTTCGGGTACGGGTTCGTGCACGGGACGCCCGCACTGGAACCGGACATCAGGCTGGTGCAGGGGCCGGGCTTGCGGTCCGGCAGGCCGAGGATGTGGCCGAGTTCGTGCGCCGAGATACGGACGGTGTCGTATCCCTCGTTGACGGCCTGCCGTCCGATGTAGACGGTTCCGTTGCCGAGCGAGGTGGTCAGGGCCCGGGGCCAGCCGTTGTCGGCGAGAACGCGGATGTTGGCGCGCTGCCCGGCGGCGGCCGGGCGCAGTTCGACGTTGTCCACGCTCTCGTTCCAGATGGCCGCGCCCCGGTCGACGGCGGCCCTGAACTCCGCCGAGGCTCCGGCGTCGTAGGTGACGACACGGGCCGCCAGGGGCTGATCGGCGGGGGCGCCGGCACGCGCGTGGGCCGGGCCGCCGAAAAGGGTGACGGCTGCCGTGAGGCCGGCGGCGAGGACGGGGACGTAGGTGCGTGAGTACATGATCGACCTCCTGTGGGGGAAGGTGGGCGTGCTCATGTCACGTGCTGCTGAGCCCCCTGCCCATGGCCCGCGGCGGTCAATCCGTCAATCGGCGAGCCCTCCTGGGGTCCGTCAGCGGCGCCATGGGCGGGAGCCCCGCCGAAATTCGTTTCGTGTCCGGCGGACGCGCCCCTACTGTGGCGCGGTGACGACGACGCGGATGATCATTCTCAACGGCGGCTCCAGCTCGGGGAAGACCGGGATCGTGCGGTGTCTCCAGGCAGTGCTGCCGGATCCGTGGCTGGCCTTCGGGGTCGATTCGTTCGTCGACGCGCTGCCCGCGAAGCTCCAGGCGTCCGACGCGGGACTGGAGGTCGCGGCGGACGGCCGGGTGAGCGTCGGAGCGGACTTCCGCGCGCTGGAGGAGGCCTGGACCGAGGGCATCGTGGCGATGGTCCGGGCCGGCGCCCGGATCGTCGTCGACGAGGTCTTCCTCGGCGGGGCGGCGTCCCAGCAGCGGTGGCAGAAGGCTCTGGGTGACGTGGCGGCGCTGTGGGTCGGGGTCAGGTGTGACAGCGCGGTCGCCGCGGGACGCGAGATCGCACGAGGGGATCGCGTCCGGGGCATGGCCGCATTGCAGGCGGACGTGGTGCACCAAGGCGTGGTCTACGACCTGGAGGTCGACACGAGTCGCACGGAGTCGCTGGAGTGTGCGCTGACCATCGCCGCCCGCGTCGGCGGCTGACCGGCGGAACGGTTCTCGGCCCCGCGCCCCTGGTCGCCCGTGGGCGTCCAGAGATGCGGAGCCGTGACCGGCAGGTCGGCGCGGTGGCCGACGTCATCACTTGGTGAGAGGCGCCAGCTTCGGGTCGTTGGCGTAGGACTCGGCCGCGTTCGCCTTCGTCACGATGACGGGCGGCAGGAGGTAGGCCGGGACGACCTTGGCACCGTTGTCGTACGACTTGGTGTCGTTGATCGTCGGCTTGTCGCCCTTCTGGAGGGACTTCACCATGTCGACGGTCTCGGCAACCAGCTTGCGGGTGTCCTTGTTGATGGTGGAGTACTGCTCACCGGCCATGATCGACTTCACGGACTCGACCTCGGAGTCCTGACCGGTGACGACGGGAATCGGCTTGCCGGCGCCCTTGACCGAGGTGAGGATCGCGCGGGCGAGGGTGTCGTTCGGTGACAGGACGCCGTCGAGCGTCCTGCCGCCGCCGTAGGTCGAGGTGAGGAGCGAGTCCATGCGCTGTTGGGCGATCTCCGCCTTCCAGCCCTGGATCGCCGTCTGCTTGATGCCCGTCTGACCGGAGCCGACAACGATGTCGCCCTTGTCGATCAAAGGCTTCAGCACATCCATCGCACCGTCGAAGAAAACCTTGGAGTTGTTGTCGTCCGGCGAGCCGGAGAACAGCTCGACCGTCCACGGCCCCTTCGGCTTCGTCGCCTTCATGCCGTCGACGAGGGCCTGTCCCTGGAGCCGGCCGACCTTGAAGTTGTCGAACGCGATGTAGTAGTCGACGTCGGCGGTGTTGGTGATGAGCCGGTCGTAGGCGACGACCGTGGCGCCGGCCTGCTTGGCCTGCGCGACCTGGGTGGCGAGCTGCGAGGCGTCGGTCGCTCCGACGACGATGACCTTCGCGCCCTTGGTGACCATGGAGGAGATCTGTGCCTGCTGGTCGGCGACGGTGGTCGAGGCTCCCGCGTACTGCACGTCGGCCTTGAATCCCGCCTCCTTCAGGCCGCTGGTGAACAGGTCGCCGGCGAGCACCCAGTTCTCCGAGGTCTTGGCCGGCAGCGCTACGCCGACGAGGGCGTCCTGCGCGAAACCCTTGCCGTCGGCGGTGTCGGCCGACCCTTCGCGTTCGTTGGAGCATGCCGCGCCCAGGATGAGCAGTGCGGCGGCGCCGACCGCGGCGATGCCTCGGGTGGTGAGTCTGCGCATGGTGGATCGAACCCTTCGTGCGGTGTCGCTCGTTGCCGGGAGAGTGGTGCGCCTGTGGGTGGAAGGTGATGCGCGCCTGGTGGGTGAGGCGCGCGCCGTGGCCGGTGGGCGTGCCGGCGGTGGTCGGGCCGTCGGCGCGCGAGCGGGGCCGTGGGTCAGCCGGCGACCGGGGCCTTGCCCGGATCGGAGGCCGCAGCCGACGGTTCGAGCGGTGCGGCCGGTTCGTCGCGGCGGAACGGGCGCATCAGCCGTCCGATGATCGAGAACCGTCCCCGGCTCTTGTTGTAGACGTCGAACGCGACGGCGAGGAGGAGGACCAGACCCTTGATGATCTGCACCATGTCGGAGCCCACGCCCTCGAGTTGCAGGCCGTTGTTGAGCAGCGCCATGACGAGGCCGCCGACGATCGAGCCGCTCACGGTGCCCAGACCGCCGGAGACCGCCGCGCCGCCGATGAACACGGCCGCGATGGCGTCCAGTTCCCAGCTCAGACCGTCCTGGGGTCCGGAGGCGGCGGACCGGGCCACGAAGATCATGCCGGCCAGCGCCGCCAGCACGGACATGTTCAGCATGACGAGGAAGTTGACCCGCTTCAGCTTCACCCCGGACAACTCGGCCGCGCGGGCGTTGCCTCCGACGGCGTAGATGTGCCGGCCGCCGATGGTGTTGCGGGTGTAGTAGGAGTACGCCAGCACCAGGGCGATCAGGATGATGCCGGAGATCGGCAGGCTGGTGCCGATCCGGCCGCCGGCGAAGCGCAGCGCCGCGAAGACGATGACGCCGATCATCACCGCCAGGCGTACCGCCGTGACCCAGACCGGCGCGACGTCGGCGTGCATCTCACGCCGGGTCCGGCGCGCCCGCCACTCGCGCCATACGACGCCCGCGCAGGCGGCCGCGCCGAGCAGCAGGGTCAGGTTGTTGTAGCCGGTGTCCGGTCCCGCCTCGGGCAGGAAGCCCGCGCCGATCTCGCGGAACCCCTCGGGCACCGGCACCGTGTCGGCGTTGCCGATGTACTGGTTGCCGCCGCGGAACAGCAGCATCCCGGCGAGGGTGACGATGAACGCCGGGACGCCGATGTAGGCGACCCAGAAGCCCTGCCAGGCGCCGATCGCCACGCCGACGAGCAGGCCGAGCGCGATGCCCAGGGGCCAGGGGAGGGAGTACTCCTGCATCGCCTTGGCGACGACGATGCCGGTGAAGGCCGCGACCCAGCCGACCGACAGGTCGATGTGCCCGGCGACGATCACCATCAGCATGCCGATGGCCAGGATGAGGATGTAGGAGTACTGGCTGACGACCGCGATGAGGTTGCCGGAGGTGAGGGTGAGTCCCCCTGTCCAGATCTGGAACAGCGCGACGATCGCCACCAGGGTGGAGATCATGCCGAACTGGCGGGCGTTGGAGGTGGTGCCTCCGAAGAGGTTCTTCTGCAGGTCTTTCGTGCGGCTCATGAGGTGGCGCTCTTCTTGGTAGCGGTCATCTGCTTCATCAGGAGTTCCGGATCGGCGTCTCGGCGCTCCACGTCGCCGGTGATGGTGCCTTCGAACACGGTGTAGATGCGGTCGCACAGTCCGATGAGTTCGGGCAGCTCGGAGGAGATGACGATGACGCCCTTGCCCTGGCCGACGAGCCTCTGGACGATCCCGTAGATCTCGTACTTGGCACCCACGTCGATGCCGCGTGTCGGCTCGTCGAGGATCAGCAGGTCGGGGTCGGTGAACATCCACTTCGCCAGGACGACCTTCTGCTGGTTGCCGCCGGAGAGCTTCACCACGCCCTCGTCGACGCTGGGCGTCTTGATCCTCAGGTTCTGCCGGTACTCCTCGGCGATCCGGTGTTCGCGGACCGGGTCGATGACCCTGCGCCGGGCTATCTTCGACAGCTTGGCGGCGACCATCGAGGTCTTGATGTCGTCCAGCAGGTTCAGGCCGATGGACTTGCGGTCCTCGCTGACGTAGGCGAGTCCGTGCCGGATGGCTTCCGACACCGACTTCAGCTGGATCTCCTCGCCGTCCTTGAAGACCCTGCCGGACAGGTAGGTGCCGTAGGAGCGGCCGAACAGGCTCATCGCGAGTTCGGTGCGGCCCGCGCCCATGAGGCCGGCGAAGCCGACGATCTCGCCGCGCCGCACGTGGAACGTGGAGCCCTTGCACACGAGCCGTTCGTCCGAACTCGGATGCCGCACGGTCCAGTCGCGGACCTCGAAGAAGATCTCGCCGATGTTCGGCGTGCGGTCGGGGAAGCGGCTGTCGAGTTCACGGCCGACCATGCCGCGCACGATGCGGTCCTCGTTGACGCCGTCGGCCCGGACGTCGAGGTTCTCGATGGTGCGGCCGTCGCGCAGGATCGTGATGGTGTCGGCGACCGCCTCGATCTCGTTCAGCTTGTGCGAGATGATGATCGAGGTGATGCCCCGCTCCCGGAAACCGCGCAGCAGGTCGAGCAGGTGCCGGGAGTCGGTCTCGTTGAGGGCCGCGGTCGGCTCGTCGAGGATGAGCAGCTTCACGTCCTTGGCGAACGCCTTGGCGATCTCCACGAGTTGCTGCTTGCCCACGCCGATGTCCTTGATCAGCGTGTCGGGGTCCTCCTGGAGCCCGACCCGCGCCATCAGTTCCAGGGCCCGGCGCTGGGCGGCCTTCCAGTCGATGGCGCCGCGTCGGCGCGGTTCGTTGCCGAGGAAGATGTTCTCGGTGATCGACATGCCCGGCACCAGGGCCAGTTCCTGATGGATGATCACGATGCCGGCCCGCTCGCTGGCCCGGATGTCGTGGAAGCGGACCTGCCGCCCCCGGTAGACGATGTCGCCGGTGTAGCTGCCGTACGGGTGCACCCCGCTCAGCACTTTCATCAGAGTGGACTTGCCTGCGCCGTTCTCGCCGCAGATCGCGTGGATCCCGCCCTCCCGAACGGCCAGGCTGACGTCGGCGAGCGCCTTGACGCCAGGGAAGGTCTTGGTGATCGACCGCATCTCCAGCAGGGTCGGGGCGGCGGTCATGAGCACGGCTCCGCGCTGCGGAGGGCACACCGGCCGCTCGGATCCGCGCCGTCGGGCATGCGGCATTTCGTGGACATCAACTTGCCTCCGATGGCACCGCGCTGTGCCGTCGTGTCCGGGGTGTCGGTCTGCGGCGGGACACTAAATCCATTTGTTTTACTAAGTCAATGGGCCGGTGAGGATATGTTTGTCGGGGGCAATCAGAGAGGACCGATCGTGCGGCAGGCAGGAACGAACCTTCCCAAGGTCGGGCGCTACAACCGGTCCGTTGTCCTGGACCAGATCCAGCTCGCCGACGGCATCAGCCGGGTCGAGATCGCCCAGCACACGGGCCTCACCCCGCAGACGGTCTCCGGCATCGTGCGCCGCCTGCTCGACGAGGGCATCGTGCGGGAGGACGGGGCCAGCCGCGTGGCCAGCGGGGGCAAGCCCCGCACCACGCTGCGGCTCAACGCGGACGCGGGCAGCGCGGTCGGACTCCACTTCGACCCGGTCGAACTCAGCTGCACCGTGGTCGATCTGCTCGGCCGGCCCCTCGTCGTCAGGAAACGCCCCCTCGACCCGGGAGCCGACCCCGCACTCGTCGTGAAGGCCATGGCCGAGCTGGTCGCCGAGGTGCTGGCGGAAGCCGGGGTCGCACGCGACAAGGTCCTCGGGCTGGGCCTCGCCACCCCGGGACCGATGGACCTGAAGCACGGGACGATCGTCGGCGCGCCCCAGCTCGCCCACTGGACGCATGTGCCAGTGCAAAGCATGCTGAGCGAGGCCACCGGCCTGCCGGTGACCCTCGACAACGACGCCACCGCGGCCGCCGTCGGCGAGCGCTGGTCGGGTGCCGGCAAGGGCGTGGCAGACTTCGCCTACTTCTTCTTCGGCACCGGCATCGGCGGCGGCCTCGTCCTCAACCACCAGGTGTACAGGGGTGGTTCACTCAACGCGGGCGAGTTCGGCCACTCCTCCGTGCTGCCCGACGGACCGGAGTGCTACTGCGGCAACCGGGGCTGTCTGGAGCGGCTCGTCAACCCCCCGGCGATCGTCGCCGAGGTGCATCGGCGGCTCGCCGCCGACCCCGCAGCGGGCAGTGTGCTGTCGCAATCGTTCGCGCAGGATCCCGCCTCGGTCGACCATGCGGCGATCCGAGTCGCCGCCGCCGCGGGCGACCCGGTCGCCGCCGCGGTCATCGACGCGACCGCGGAACATGTCGCCTCGGTCGCGGTCGACATCGCCAACTTCATCGACGTCGATCTCATCGTCCTCGGCGGTCACGGCATCCAGCACGTCGAATCGCGTTACGTCGATGTCGTCGCCGCCGTGCTGGCCCGCCGCCCGCTGTCACGCCACGTCCGGGTCGTCCAGGTCGAGGCGTCACCGCTCGGCACGGACGCGGCGGTGGTGGGCAGCGCCGCGCTCGTTCTGCACGCCACCTACTCACCGCGGTTGTCTGCGCTGCTCGCGGAGTGAGCGCCGATCTTCTCTCCGGGCCGGGCTGCCCGTGACACGGGGTTCGGGCGCGGAGCGGTTCAGCGTGCACCGAACGGGAGCGTCGACGCACGGGCAACCGGTTTCTCGTTCCGCGACCGAAGCCATGCGGGGTCGCATCGGCCGCGTTGCGCTGTCGCAATGATCGTTTGACCTCTACACTGCGATCGTTTTCTGCAATAAATGACACCAATTGGTCATTTATTGCTGCACTGATCCAAACGTCCACTGTCTGTCTGCTGCCTGAGGAGGCGCCCCGTGACCGCTCTGCCCCGACGCGGCGTACTGAAAAGCCTTCCGCTCGCCGCCGGAGCGGTCCTGACCGCGCCGACGCCCGGTGCGCACGCGGTGTCGCGCCGACGCGACGACCACGTCTTCCCCGAGCCGGAGACACGCAGGACACCACCGCGGACGAACAGCCTGACCACACAGCTGACCGTCGGGTTCAGCGAACAGGCGCTCCCCGGAGTCGGCACCATCCGCACACGCACCTACGAAGGGGCGATCCCCGGACCGACATTTCGGGTGCGCCCCGGTGACGGCCTCGAGATCACGCACGTCAACGCACTGCCGCCCGACACCGCGGCGCCGCACCATGACATCAACATCCCGCACGGCTTCAACACCTTCAACCTGCACACCCACGGCATGCACGTGGACCCGACGGGCGACGCGGACAACGTCTTCCGCGCCTTCGAGCCCGCCGAGGTGCCCGGGAACACCACCAGCCACCGCAGCAGCCTCACCGTCCCGGCCGGGCATCCCGCCGGCACCTACTGGTACCACCCCCACCACCACGGATCCTCCGCCACCCAGGTGCTCAACGGCATGGCCGGCGTGATCGTCGTGGAAGGCGACATCGACGAGGTCCCGGAGATCGCCGCCGCCCGGGACATCGTCGTCTGCGTCAACGAACTCCGGCTGGACCATGGACAGGTGCCGGATCTGACGTCGGACGACGCCTTCCAGGGCATCGCTCCCACCTTCCTGATCAACGGTGCGAAGAACCCCGTCCTCACCATCGCTCCGGGAGAGGTCCAGCGGTGGAGGGTCGTCCACGCGGGAGCGCTCACCCCGCTCTCCCTGCGGCTGGACGGGCACACCATGCACCAGATCGCCCAGGACGGCATCACCTTCATGGCCCCGGTCGCATCGTCCACGGTGGCCCTGCCCATGGGCGGACGGGCCGACGTGCTGGTCCGTGGCGGTGAGCCCGGCACCTACGAACTGATCACGGACGGCGTCGACAGGCCTCTGATGACGCTGGTCGTCACCGGCCCCGCCCGCGACATGTCGCTGCCGGCCGACCTGCCCGGACGGCCCACCAGCCTGCCCGCACCCACCCGCAGCCGGCATGTGGCCTTCCGTAGTTTCAGCAACGTCTTCTCCGGCGACTTCCCCAACGCCTACCGCATCCTGGGCGACGGGGAGACGCCGCACGCCGACGCCTCGGCCGGTCCTCGCGACCTGGCTTGGGGCCGCTTCGCGCCCGACTACGTCAACCACCGCGTCCGGCTGGGCGAAGTGGAGGAATGGACCGTCGCCAACGACTCGCACAGCCATCCCCATCACCCCTTCCACCTGCACACCAACCACTTCCTCGTCACCGCTGTCAACGGCCGCCCGCTGGCGACGCCCGTCTGGCACGACACGATCAGCATCCCGCCCCGGGGCACGATCACCTTCCGGCTGCTGGCCGAGGACTTCGTGGGCCGCTCCATGCTGCACTGCCATCAACTCCAGCACGAGGACCAGGGCATGATGCAGATCATCGAGTACGTACGCTGAGCCGGGCCGGTGGGTGAGGCGGCACCCCTCCCCACCGTCAACGGTGTTGGTTCCGGCGAGATCCTGTCACCAGACTGTGAAGAACCCGCGGGACTCTGGAGCAGCAGTCCGGAACATCACGCTTCACGTCGGGGGAACACGCCATGAGCACCGTACGCAGAGCCGCACTCGTCCTCACCGCCCTTTCCGCGCTGGCACTGACCGCCTGCGGGCCCGCCGAGGACGACGCGGCGGGCGGGACCGGCACGACACCGGCCGCGAGTCCGTCCGCGGCACCGTCGACTCCGTCAGCGCCGTCGGCGTCCCCCGCCGGAAGCTCATCGTCCGGTGGCGGGTCCCCGGCCGACCACGATGTCTTCCCGTGCAGCACCTACGACGTCACGTTCACCGCGAGCCTCGCCGAACCGACCACCAGCAGCTATCTGCTGAGGGTCACCAACAAGAGCACGAAGGCCTGCCGGGCGCTCGGCCACCCGGTCGTGACCTTCGGCGACCTGGACGGCCAGGCCACGGAACGGGGCGCTGCCCCCGGCATCGAGGACGCGCTCAGGCTCGAGCCGGGTGAGTCGGCGTACGCCGGCCTCATGGGCGGCGCCGACGACGGCAGGGGCAGGACGGTCGGTTCGATCGCGATGACCATGAACACCGAGTCCGATCTCGAACAGACCCCCCTCCATGCCACGACCCCCGGCCTGTACGTCGCGCCCGACACCAACTCCGTGACCCCGTGGGTGAACGACGTGGAGGACGCGCTCAGCCTGTAGGCAGGGCGGTTCCGCGGGCCGCCGGGCGGATGCGGCCGTCGTCCGTGCTCCGCCGACGGTCCTGTCACGCGAAGCACGGACGCGTTGCGGGCCACGGCCGCCGGGCCGTTGGGCTGTGCGGCAAGGACCGGCAGCATTCCGTCCCAGGCGTGGAGGCGCCCCGCGTCGACGGCTGTGCGGCAGGCCTCGTACGCCTCGACCAAGTGGCGTGGCGTGCCGCCCGCTGTGGCGGCTTAGCATGGTGGCCGGCGCTGGAAGGACGTGACATGCAAGCCGGGGATGACGCAGACTCTCTCGCCGAGGCGACGAGGGACTTCATGGCCGCGAGGCCCCAGCTCTTCGGCATCGCGTACCGCGTGCTCGGCAGTGCCGTGGAGGCCGAGGACATCGTCCAGGAGGCCTGGCTGCGGTGGCAGAAGGCCGACCGGGCCGGCGTCCACGCGCCGGCGGCGTTCCTGGCCACGGTCACCGCCCGGCTCGCGATCAACCTGGCCCAGTCCGCGAGGGTCCGGCGTGAGACGTACGTCGGGCCCTGGCTCCCGGAGCCGGTCGACACGAGCAACGATCCGCAGCTTGGTGCGGAGCGGGCGGAGGCGCTCGACCTGGCGTTGCTGTTCGTCCTGGAGAAGCTGAACCCGGTGGAGCGGGCCGCTTATGTGCTGCGGGAAGCCTTCGACTACCCGTACCGGCAGATCGCGGACATGCTGGAGACCAGTGAAGCCAATACACGCCAGCTGGTGAGTCGCGCCCGCAGGCATCTGGCGGCGGAGCGCAGGGAGCCGGTCAGCCCCGACGCTCACCGGCGGCTGCTGGAGGTCTTCCTCGCCGCGGCGCAGACCGGCAGCCTGTCGGCGCTCGAGGAGGTGCTGACCGCGGACGTGGTCAGCTACTCCGACGGCGGGGGGCTGCGCGGGGCGTCCAGGATCCCGGTCGTCGGGCGTACGCACGTCTCCAGGTACCTCGCCGCCTTCGCACCCCGCTTCTGGCCCTCGACGGACGTTCGCCGGGTCGAGGCCAACGGCAGGCCGGCCATCCTGGTCTCGGCCGAGGGGCAGCCGGTCGCCCTGCTGAGCGTCGACGTGTCGGCGAGAGGCGTCGAACGCATCATGTGGATCATGAACCCGGCCAAGCTCACGCCCTACGTGGCCTCGCTGGACGGCTGAAGCACCCACGTCACTGCCGGGCCGACGCCCTCCACTGCCTGCCGGGCCGCTCCTCCGTCCAACGGTGACGACCGTCGTTCGGCCTGCCCGGCGGGCGGTCGCCGACCGAAGGTACGACGATGAAGCCGATGGCGTGGTGACAGCCGGCGCGGCCCCGTGTCACAGCCGGGGCGGCTGTCCTGTCTCTTCTGGGACAGACCGAATGCGGTGCCGGTGAGCCGCTCGTCGCGGAAGACATCCCGCCCGCACCACGAGAACCCCCGAGAGGAAATCCGTCATGAAGATCGTAGTGATCGGTGGCACCGGGCTCATCGGCTCCAAGCTGGTCGGCAAGCTCGGCGAGCACGGGCACGAGGCCGTCGCGGCCGCCCCCGGCACCGGCGTCGACACGCTGACGGGTGAGGGCCTGGCCGAGGTCCTGGACGGCGCGTCGGTCGTCGTCGACGTGTCCAACTCCCCCTCGTTCGAGGACGAGGCGGTGATGGAGTTCTTCCGCACCTCCACGACCAACCTCCTCAAGGCGGAGATCGCGGCCGGTGTGACGCACCACGTGGCGCTGTCCGTGGTCGGCACCGACCGCCTCCAGGAGAGCGGCTACTTCCGTGCCAAGCAGGCCCAGGAGGAGCTGATCAAGACCTCCGGCGTCCCCTACTCCATCGTCCACGCCACCCAGTTCTTCGAGTTCGTCAGGGCGCTCGCTGACATGTCGACCGAGGGCGACACCGTGCGTCTGTCACCCGCGAAGATTCAGCCCGTCCACTCCGACGACGTGGCCGCGGCCGTCGGCCGCACCGCGGTCGGAACCCCGCTCAACGGCATCGTGGAGGTCGCGGGTCCCGACGCCTTCCAGCTCGACGAGCTGATCCGCACGCGGCTCGCCGCCGACAAGGACCCGCGCACGGTCGTCACGGACCCGCACGCCCCTTACTCGGGTGCCCAGTTGGAGGAGACCACCCTCCTGCCGGGCCCGGACGCGCACATCGCCGGGACGAGGTTCGCCGACTGGCTCGCGCGGCAACAGTAGTAACGCCCACCAGTGGCCCCTGCCGAGCGGACACTTTCGGTACCGGCAGGGGCCACTGGTGGTTGGGTAAGGCCATGGACAGCTTCCAGATCGACGACGACTTGGTGCGATCCCTGGTGCGAGAGCAGCATCCTGACCTCGCGGGCTTGGGCGTGCGTGAGGTGGCGGGCGGATGGGACAACCAACTGTGGCGCCTCGGGGACGAGTTGGCGGTGCGCATGCCGCGCACGGAGCGAGCACCCTCCCTCCTTCGCAAAGAGCACCGGTGGCTGCCGGCCCTGGCCCCGCGGCTTCCCCTGCCGGTCCCGACCCCCCTGCGCATCGGTGAACCGTCCGCACGCTTCCCGCGACCATGGACCATCGCGACCTGGGTTCCCGGCGAACCAGCGGACCGCGCCCCCATCAGCCACGACCGCGCGGCCGACACTTTGGCGGACTTCCTCACGGCGCTCCATGTGAAGGCGCCCGCCGAGGCACCGGTCGGTTCGGATCGCGGCGTTGCCCTTGAGACGCTCGCGGACGGTTTCGAAAGAATGCTCGAGGAAGTCGCCGCTGGATGCCTTGCCGTTGACCTACGGAACGTCCGGAACGTCTGGAACGAGGCCGTCGCGGCCCCCGATTGGCAGGGTGCGCCGGTATGGCTGCACGGCGACCTGCATCCGGCGAACGTCGTCGTCTCGGACGGGACGCTCTCGGGCGTGATCGACTTCGGCGAGATGTGCGCCGGTGATCCGGCGGTCGATCTCGCGGCGGCATGGGTGCTCCTTCCCGCGGGCGCGGCATCACGGTTCTTCGACGCGTACCCGCACACCGACGACGCGATGATCCGGCGCGCACGAGGGTGGGCCGTGTCCAAGAGCCTCTTCCTCATCCTCATGGGCCAGAACGGGGACCGGGGCCTGCCCGGCGGCAAACCATGGGGACCCGCGGGCCGGGCGGCGCTCGACCGAGTTCTGGCATCGATCCAGGCGGGCACAGACCTTCAGGTGTGACGAGGCGGCCGATGTCACACGATCCGGGCGTGCCCTGTCCCCCAGGCAGGGCCGGACGGAAGACGTGGGTCGTGCGCGAGGTGCGGGACCCGTTGTGCGGTGCCCGGCGAGACGGAGGGTGCCGTAGGGATCACGCCGACGCGGTGCCGATCGCCGAGTTGCTGGACGAGCGCCGGTATGGGCTGGCTGTCGCCTGCTGGATGCCGGGCAGTCCTGGTGCTGCAATCTGCTGGCCGTCGCCTGCCGGAGCCGGGCAGTCCTGGTGCGGCGGAGAATGTGGTCGAGGAGACCACCGCCGGTGGTACGGACTGTCGGGGGCGGCGCGCTGCCGACATCACCGGTTCCGCGGTCGTGGCCGGCGAAGACCGCGGGCGGGATCTGCCGGGGCCGCCTGGCCGCCCGGATCGACGGGCCCGGGGTCGGTGGGGATCGCGGACGGTTCCCGACGGGCTCTCGCTCCGGTCGTGCCGGACGCGCGGGCTCACAGCCGTCCGCGGATACGGCGCTCTCGCCCGGCCACGGCAAGGGAGCACGACGCCGTTGCGCGCGCCGTCCGGGAAGCCTGTGCGAGCGAGGACGCGGAGGGGGCCGGCCTGCCTCCTGTGTCCGGACGTCACCGCGTTCTTCGACGGGGGTGGCGAGGTGCGGGCCCTGGTCCGGCCCGTCCACGGCGGCCGGGAGATCGCCCGGAGTCCGCCCACCCTCCTGGCCCGGCGACCCCGTACCACTGTGGTCCGGCACTCCGTCGACGGCCCGGCCGGCCTCGTCGCCCGCTACGGCCGGCAGGTCGCCGCCGTGATCGGCCTCGACATCGCCGACCACCATGCCACCCACATCCGGGGGCCTCGACCCCGACGACTGCACCCGGAGCCAGCACGGGTGGCGCCGCACCGCCCGCCGTCTTCTGCGGGTGGGAGCGTGCGGGCTACGGTGCGCATGGTTCGGTACGGTCGGGCGCGTGGCGCGTGGGTCCGTCGAGGTGGGGGCGTGGCATGAGAGCGGTCGTCATGGGGGCGGGTATCGGCGGCCTGGCCGCGGCGCTGAGCCTGCGCCGTGCGGGCTGCGAGGTCATCCTCGTCGAGCGGACGCCCCGGTTCACCGAGGTCGGAGCCGGGATCCAGCTCGCGCCGAACGCCACGCGTGCGCTGCGCCGGCTGGACCTGCTGGACGCCGTCGCCGCACGGGCCAGCCGCCCCGCCGGCCTGAGTTTCCGCGGCTGGTCCGACGGGGCCGAGATCTGCCGCTACGCGCTCGGCCGCGCGGCCGAGGAGGAGTTCGGGGCGCCGTATCTGCAACTGCACCGGGCCGATCTGCATCACGTGCTGGCCACGGCGGTGCCGCCCGAGGCGGTGCGGCTGAACACCGAGGTCGTCGGCATCGGCCAGGACGACAGGTCCGCCCACGTGGTGACGGCGGGCGGCGAACGTCTGGAGGCGGACCTGGTCGTGGCCGCGGACGGGGTGCGCTCCGCGGCCCGCCAGTGGCTCTTCGGCGCGGACGAGCCCGTCTTCTCGGGAACGGCCGCCTACCGGGCACTGATCCCGGCCGCGCAGGCGGCACACCTGGAGCTGCCCGACTACGCCCTCTGGCTCGGGCCGGACCGGCATTTCGTCCACTACCGGGTGCGCCGGGGCGAGCTGCTCAACATCGTGGCGGTGTTCCGGGCCGAGGCGGGGCAGGAGTCGTGGACGGCGTCGGCGGAACCCGGAGAGCAGATGCGCGAGTTCGGCGGGTGGGACCCGCGGGTGCTCACCCTTCTCGAAAGCGCGGGGCAGGTGTTCCGCCACGGCCTCTACACACGGGTCCCGCTCGCGCGATGGAACGTCGGGCGGGTGACGCTGCTGGGCGACAGCGCCCACGCGATGGTGCCGTTCCAGGCCCAGGGTGCCGCGCAGGCGATCCTGGACGCGGTCGTACTCGGTGACAGCCTCGCGGGTGCGTCGCCGGCGGAGGTGCCCGAGGCGCTCGACCGGTACGTGGCCCGGCGGATCGGGAGCACCACGCGCGTGCAGGCCGGTTCCGCACGGGCCGGCGAGGACTACCACCTCCCCGACGGACCCGCGGCCCGCGCGAGGAACGCCCGCATGGCGTCGTACACCGCCGAGAACAGATTCGGTCCGCATGCGACCGTCTGGGCAGCCGACATCCTCGCCGAGGAGGCGCCCTCGTGACTGGTCCCCCGAACGGTGCAACCATTCAGCCGGTCGGACTGTCCTACCTGATATCAGTCACACGCACCTCAAGGGGGACATCATGGTGCGAACCAGAACCATTTGGGCCACCGCCGCTCTCATGACCGCCACGCTCGGTGTGGCCGCCGTACCGGCCCAGGCCGCTCCGGCCGCCGCCACGCGCGCGGCCACCGCCTGCCCCACCGGTTGGGGCAGCATCGCCAAGACGTACAGCTCCGGCACGATGGCGCCGGTGCGAAACGCCCGGTCCGGGCAGCACACCTGCTACGACCGGCTCGTCGTCGACGTCCCGGGCGCGGCCGCCGCGCAACTCGGGTACTCGGTCCGGTACGTCGACCGGCTCTACCAGGACGGTTCCGGCCGCCACATCCCCGTCGCCGGCGGAGCGATCCTGGAGGTGCGGGTCAGCGCGCCCGCCTACGACCCCGAGACCGGCACCCCGACCTATCCCGCCCGGGTCGCCCAGCCACTGCCCGGCGTGAACATCACCGGCTACCGCACCTTCCGTGACACGCGTTACGCCGGCAGCTTCGAGGGCGAGACGCAGATCGGGCTCGGGGTGCGTGCGCGGCTGCCCTTCCGGGTGCAGCAGCTCGACGGCCGCCTCGTGATCGACGTCGCCCACAGCTGGACCGCCACCCGCTGAGGCCGGCCACGCCACCGCCCCGGTGCCAACCGGCCCACGACGGGCCGACGGCGCCGGGGTCCGGGGCCGGTCCCGCCGCGAGGAGACTCCGGTCTCCTCGTAGGGGCGACCCGACGTGACGACGAGTTCCTCCCGCTCCCCTGCCGAAGGTCACACCACCGTCGTGCCCGGCAGCGTGTACTCGTCCCTGCGGCCGCACATCCCGAAGCCTTCGAGCCGGGTCGGCGCGGCTTGGAACGCGGTCGCGTCGCCGAGATACGAGGGCTCCCCCGCCGCCAGCGCGTCCAGCTGGGCGCCGGTGCGTTCGGCCGTGGCCAGCGCACCCGCCCGCCACAGCCCGCGCCACACCGACACCCTCTCGCGCACCAGTCCGGCGGCCGCCCGCTGGAAGGCGCGGAACGGTTCGGCGTCCCCGGCGACGAGCGCTTTCCGCAGGTCGAGGTAGCCCTCGACCGCGAGGTCCCGGCGGCGGCGTGCGGCCATCGCCACCTCCGCGCCGGTGCCGGGCGGGAGCGCCGCGGCGGCCGCGTACCTCTCCGGATCGGCGAGCACCTCGGGCGGGAACGTGAAGACGGCGTCCCCGGCCTCGGGCAGCCCGCTGTTCTGCATCAGCACCGTGACGCGCAGACCGCCGCCCTGCACCATCCGGTGCACGGTGCCCGGTGTGAACCAGGCCACCGAGCCGGGCTCCAGGGGGATGTCCCGGTAGCCGTCGGGGCTCAGGGTCTGCACCGCACCCCGGCCGCCGGTGACGACGTACGCCTCCGTGCACACCAGGTGCAGATGAGGGCTGCCGCCGCAGACACCGTCGGCCGCCTCCCAGTCGTACGCGGTCAGGTGGGACAGGCCGACGGCGCCGGGCAGCGGGTGCGGCAGCGCGGACTCGGACTCGCTCACCACGGCGGACCCCTCAGGCTAGAAAGCGCTTACTCCCCTCTTTTGAGCCTAGGTCAGCGGCCGGGCCAGGACAAGCCCGGCCGCCTGTGCGCGGCCGGCACCCCTGGATCCCTGACATGCCTCGGCCGGCGGGGGCCCGATGCCCTCGCCGGCCGACGTCAAGCGGCTCAACCAGTGGTGCAGGCGGTGCCGTTGAGGGTGAATGCGGTCGGTGCCGTGTTGGTGGTGCCCTTGGTGCCGATGAAGCCGACGGTCACCGTGCCGCCGACCGGGACGGCCGAGGTGTAGGCAGCCGCGGCCACGCTGACGGTGTTCCCGGTCTGGGTGGGGGTCCCGCCCCACATGTTGGACACCGTCTGGCCGTCGGCGAAGGCGAAGGCGAGGGTCCAGCCGCTGACCGGCGCCGTGCCGGTGTTGCGGAGGGCGATCTCGCCCTGGAAACCGCCGGGCCACTGCCCCACCACGCGGTAGCCGACCGAGCACGCCGCGCCCGGGGTGCCGCCGTCCTCGTCCGTGGTGACGTTCACGGTGGCGGAGCGTGCCGAGCGGTTGCCGGCCGCGTCACGGGCGTGGACGGCGAACGTGTACGCCGTGTCCGGGGTGAGGCCCGTCAGGGTCGCGGTGTTCGTCGTGGACGCGGCGACCGTCGTCTCCGTACCGCCGCTGAGCCGTACGACGTCGTAACCGGTTACGCCAACGTTGTCCGTGGCCGCGCCCCAGGTGAGGGTCGCGGAGGTGGCCGAGACGGCGGAGGCCACCGGAGCGCCGGGGGCGGTCGGTGCCTGGGTGTCGCCCGGATTGCCGCCGCCGAACACGGTGGCTTCCTCGGCGGTCTGGGCGATGCCGTTGACGCCGTTGAAGATGCGCTGGCCCCAGGAGCTGAGGCGGGTCGGGTCGAAGTCGATCGCGAGGTCGAGGATCGGGTCGGTGTTGCCGCTCCAGGACCAGGCCAGGTAGCCGAGGTCGAACTGTTCGGCTGCGGCCATCATGGTGTCCTCGTCGGGGTCGCCCCACTGGTCGGCGGGTCCACCGAACTCTCCGATGAGGAGGGGTAGTTCGGCGCTGACGAAGGCGTTGAGGTAGTCGGTGATCTCCGCCGCGGTGTCGAAGACGCTGTACATGTGGATGGAGAAGATCAGGTTGCCGGTGGGGTCGGCGTCGTAGACGGTCCGGGCGTTGGCTCGCATGACGCCCTGCCAGTCCTGTCCCCAGTTCGGAGCGTCGACCATGATCGTGTGCTGGAAACCGGCGTTGCGGAGCTTCTTCACGGCGGCGACCGTCGGGTCGGTCCAGCCCTCGGGGGCGGTGTTGCCCCAGGGCTCGTTGCCGATGTTGACGATGACGTAGTCCTCCTGGCCGGCCAGGACGTCCTTCAGGCTGATCCAGTAGTCGGCGGCGTGGTCGAGGGTGCCGGCGGCGGCCTCCTCGCCGTAGCCGGTGGTGTCGTGCACCTCCAGGACGCAGATGAGGCGGTTGGCCTTGCACTGGCCGATGACGGCGGCCACGTCCTCGGGGGTGTTCCTGGTCCAGCGGTGGCCGTCGGAGAGGACGACGCGCACGGTGTTGGCGCCCAGCGCCTTGACGTCGGCGAGGGACTGGGTCTCGCCGGGGTACCAGGTGTGGGCGTGGTTGACGCCGCGCATGACGAAGTCGTTGCCGTTGCCCTCCAGCAGACGGCCGTCGCTGATGTGCAGGCCGGTGGCGAGGGCGCGGGGGGACTCGGCGGCCTGTACGCCGGCCGGGGCGAGGAAGCCCAAGGCGACGGCGAGTGCGAACAGGCCGGCCAGGACCGGCAGACGTGCCGGGGCGGGCGGACCGGCGGGGGCGGACAGGAACCTCTTTCGTGTCGTGCTGCGTGCTCTTCTCACTGCGACTCCAGGAGTGAGCGCCAGAAACTCAGGCATCGAAGGATGGGTGGGAGCGCTCCCATGAAGCCACTGCGACCAGTACACGTCAAGGCATCGCGCACAGGTCGTCGGCCCCTCCGCCACTCGGACGGGGTGGCCGACGACCTGTTTCCGGACCGGTTTCCGGCGTTTTCCGCCGCGGATCCCCAACGGACGTCCGCCGCGGTCTCCCGGACGGCTGCCGCCGCGGTCTCTCAGCGGGTCACGACATGCCGCTCGTCCGGGACGCAGTGGGTCATGGTGAGGCCGTCCACATCGCGGGGCGGGTTCTTGCCCAGGTGCGCGAGCCGGTCGCGGTCCTCGTCGGTCAGGTCCTGGCTGGCCAGGGGTTCGAGGCCGGCGACATCGTCCGGGGTGATGCCGAGGCCTTCACCGATCCTGAGTCCGAGGTCGTTCTCGACCAGGAGGAAGTGCCACACCATGCGTTCCTGCACCGCCCGGTCGCACTGGGCGAGCGCCGAGGTGAGGTTCTTGACCAGATCGTCCCGCTCCCACTGGTCCATCAGCAGATAGCGCTGCCCGGCCTGCTGGTAGTCGTTGGTGCGCGGGATCCGCTTGCGGGTGAGCCGGCCGTGGATCTCCGGCCCCTGCTCGTCGTGCGTGGGGAACTCACCCTCCCGCAGTCCGCCCGTGATCGAGGGTTCGTAGTTGACGCTCGGATTCTCCCCGCCGCCGTCGACGTGGTACGTCATCTGGCCGTCGCGCTGGTTGGTGCGCACCTCGGCGTTCTTCGCATGGTTGACCGGCAGCTGGAGGTAGTTGGGGCCGACGCGGTGGCGCTGGGTGTCGCTGTAGGAGAAGGTGCGGCCGACGAGCATCTTGTCGTCGGAGAAGTCCAGGCCGTCGACGAGGACTCCGGTGCCGAAGGAGATCTGCTCGTTCTCGGCGAAGAAGTTCTCCGGCATCCGGTTCAGCACCATCTTGCCGACCGGCTTGGGCGGGAACTCCTGCTCGGGCCAGGTCTTGGTGTCGTCGAGCGGGTCGAAGTCCAGCTCCGGGTGCTCACCGTCGTCCATCATCTGCACGAGCAGCTCCCACTCGGGGTGGTCGCCGCGCGCGACGCTCTCGTACAGGTCCTTGGTGGCATGGCCGAGGGAGTCGGCCTGCACGTTCGCGGCGTCCTCCTCGGTCATGCTGCGCACCCCCGCCTTGGGCATCCAGTGGTACTTGACCAGCTTGGTCCCGCCCTCGGCGTCGACCCACTTGTAGGTGTTGACGCCGAAGCCCTGCATATGGCGGTAGTCGGCGGGGATGCCGCGCGGGCTGAACAGGTTGACCAGCATGTGCATGGCCTCGGGCGTCTGCGACATGAAGTCGAAGATGCGGCGCGGCTGCTGCTCGAAGGTGACCGGGTCGGGCTTGAGGGCGTGGATGACGTCCGGGAACTTGATCGCGTCCCGGATGAAGAAGACGCCCAGGTTGTTGCCGACGAGGTCCCAGTTGCCGTCCTCGGTGTAGAACTTCACCGCGAAGCCGCGCGGGTCCCGGGCGGCCTCGGAGGAGTCGCGGCCGCCGATCACCGTGGAGAAGCGGACCGCCAGGTCGGTGCGCCTGCCGCGCTCCTGGAACAGCTTGGCGCGGGTGTACCGGCTGATCGGCTCGTCGCCCCAGGCGCCGTACGCCTCGAAGTAGCCGTACGCCGTGACGCCGCGGGCGTGGACGACGCGCTCGGGGATGCGCTCCCGGTCGAAGTGGCTGATCTTCTCGAGGAACTGGTAGTTCTCCAGCGTGGCGGGGCCCCGGGCGCCGACGGTGCGCTGGTTCTGGTTGTCGTAGACCGGGTGCCCCTGCCGGTTGGTGAGCACCTTCCGGTCGTCGTCGCGATCGGGCCCCTTGCTCGATACGTCGGTCATGTCCATGCGCTCCTTCACATTGGATCCCGCTGTCACGGGGTGCGGGGTTGCCGGGCAACCACCGCCGGATCTCGGAGGACGGTCCGGGTACCCGGTGAGCCGGGAAGAGTCGTCCGTGTCAGCTTGGGTCCGGACGCGGGGCACTGCATCCGGAGCCCCGCCCCGCAATTTCGTTGGACAGCCGTCGCGCCGATCACCTGGAATGAGCGGCATGTGTGCTGTGAAGATGCGCCCGGACGAGGTCGACGTGGACTCCGCGCTGGTACGGCGGCTCGTGGCCGCGCAGTTCCCGCGGTGGGCCTCACTGCCCGTGCAGCGGCTGGCGTCCTCCGGGACGGAGAACGCGATGTTCCGGCTGGGCGTGGACAAGGTGGTGCGGCTGCCCCGGTATCCGGGGGCGGTGGAGAGCGTGGCGTACGAGCGGCACTGGCTGGAGCGGCTGGGGCCGCGACTGTCTGTGGCCGCGCCGGTGCCGCTGGCGCAGGGCGGTCCCGGTGAGGGGTTCCCCTGGCCGTGGTCCGTCTACCGGTGGCTGGACGGCCGTAATCCCGTCGCGGGAGGCCTGGAGCGGCCGGAGGCGCTGGCCGCGGACCTGGGGGCGTTCGTCGCCGGGCTGCGCCGGGTCGACGCGCGGGGCGGGCCGCGCGGGTACCGGGGTGTGCCGCTGGCGGAACGGGACGCGCCCACCCGCTCGGCCCTCGCCCAGCTGGAGGGCCGGATCGACGTCGCCGCGGTCACCGCCCTGTGGGAGGAGGCGCTGCGCGCGCCCGGCCGTACGGCGCCGCCCGCGTGGGCCCACGGCGATCTGTCGCCGGGGAACGTACTGGTCGCGGACGGCCGGCTCGCCGCGGTGATCGACTTCGGCTGTGTGGGGGTCGGGGACCCGGCCGTCGATCTGATCGTGGCGTGGAACCTGCTGCCGGCGTCGGCCCGCGCCGGCTTCCGGGAGGCGGTGGGCGCGGACGACGCCGAGTGGGCACGCGGCCGGGGGTGGGCGCTGTCGGTCTCGCTGATCCAGCTGCCGTACTACTGGGAGACCAACCCGCCCCTGGCGGAGAACTCCTGGCATGTGATCAAGGAGATCCTGGCGGAGGCCGGAGGCTGACGGGGATCCGGCGCCCCTACTCCCCGGCGTACGCCTTACGCAGGGCGGCGATGTCGAGCTTGCCCATGGAGAGCATGGCCTTCATGGCGCGGGCCGCCTTCTCCTGGTCCGGGTCGGTGACCATCTCGGTCAGCTCGGTGGGCACGACCTGCCAGGACACGCCGTACCTGTCCTTGAGCCAGCCGCAGGGGCCGTGCTCGCCGCCGCCCTCGACGAGCTTGTTCCAGTAGTAGTCGACCTCTTCCTGGTCGGCGCAGTCGATCTGGAAGGAGATCGCCTCGTTGAACTTGAACTGCGGGCCGCCGTTGAGGCCGATGAACTTCTGGCCGTTGGCCGTGAACTCCACGGTGACCACGGAGCCGGCGGGGCCCGGACCCGCCTCGGTGTAGCGGGCGACGGTGCCGACACTGGAGTTCTTGAAGATCGACACGTAGTGGTGGGCGGCTTCCTCCGCCTGGCCGTCGAACCAGAGACACGTGGTGAATCCGTCGGTGGTCATGAGTTCCTCCGGGAGCGCGAGAGTGCGTGGAGCGCGGTCATCAATGTCGACCGGTCCGCGCCCCGAAACTCATCGCTCGAAGGCGTACGCGTTCGACCGGGTTCGCCCTCTGCTGTCGGCGAATCTGCCCAGGGCAGGGAAATCCGACACGGGGGCGGTCACGCGCCGAGAGTGGGTGGCGCGGCAGGGGATGCTGCCGCACCACCCCTCGACAAGGAGCGCCCATGTCCCCGTTCCCCGCCGGTCCCGCGCCGGCCCTGCTGCCTCGGGCCGAGGAGGGCGAGACCTCTCCCGGCCGCTTCGACGACCAGCTCGCGGCCCAACTGCTGAACCAGCGCATCGTGTTGCTCGGCACCCAGGTCGACGAGGTGTCCGCGAACCGGGTCTGCGCACAGTTGCTGATCCTGTCGGCGGAGGACCCGCGCACCGACATCAGCCTGTACATCAACAGCCCCGGCGGCTCGGTCCACGCGGGTCTGGCCATCTACGACACGATGCGGCTCGTCCCCAACGACGTCTCGACGCTGGCGATGGGGTTCGCGGCGAGCATGGGGCAGTTCCTGCTGAGCGTCGGTACGGCGGGCAAGCGGTACGCGCTGCCGAACGCGCGCGTCATGATGCACCAGCCGTCGGCCGGGATCGGCGGCACCACCGCGGACATCGAGATCCAGGCGGAGAACCTGGAGTTCACCAAGCGGACCATCGAGCGGATCACCGCCGAGCACACCGGTCAGAGCCCGGAGACCATCTCCCGGGACGGCGACCGCGACCGCTGGTTCACGGCCGAGGAGGCCAGGGAGTACGGCATCGTCGACCGGGTCGTGGAGTCGCTGGCCGACGTCCGCCCGGCCGCCTCGAAGCGACGGATGGGGCTCTGACATGGGGACGTACACGATTCCGAACGTGGTCGAGCGGACTCCGCAGGGCGAGCGTTCCTACGACGTCTACAGCCGGCTGCTGGCCGAGCGGATCATCTTCCTCGGCACCGAGATCGACGACGGCGTCGCCAACGTCGTCATCGCGCAACTCCTCCATCTGGAGTCGTCGGCGCCGGAGAACGAGATCGCGATCTACATCAACTCGCCCGGCGGCTCGTTCACTTCGCTGATGGCGATCTACGACACGATGACGTTCGTGCAGGCGCCCATCGCGACGTTCTGCGTCGGCCAGGCGGCGTCCACCGCGGCCGTGCTGCTGGCGGGCGGGGACCCGGGGCGGCGGTTCGCGCTGGAGCACGCGCGGGTGCTGCTCGGGCAGCCGGCCAGTGGCGGGCGGCAGGGCACGGTGTCGGACCTGGCGCTCCAGGCCAAGGAGATGGTCCGCATCCGCGCCCAGGTCGAGGAGGTGCTGAGCCGGCACACCCACCACGACGTGGCGTCGCTGCGCGCGGACATGGACCGCGACAAGGTGTTCACCGCGCAGGAGGCGGTGGCGTACGGCCTGGCCGACGAGGTATTGGGCCGGCGCCCCGTGCGGGTGTGAGACGCCGGCCCGCCCGTGCCGTCAGGCGGCCAGGCAGAGTCCGTTGTGCGAGGACGTGGTCGCCCTACGGCTCGTGTGCGAGGTGTGCGAGGTGTGCGAGGTCCGGCTGGTGAGCCGGACCAGCTCGCCCTGGGCGCGCGCCAGCAGGTCGCCGAGGCTCAGGCCGAGCGCGCGGGCGGCGGCCGCCAGGACCTCCGAGGAGGCCTCCTTGCGGCCGCGCTCCACCTCCGACAGATATGGCATGGAGATGCGGGCGGTGTCGGCGACGTCCTTCAACGTGCGCTCCTGGGCCTGGCGTTCGCGGCGCAGGACGTCGCCGACCAGATCGCGCCAGAGAGGTTCTCTGGGGGTGGGCGGCCGGTCGGCGGGGCGGGCGGTTCCCGGGCGCTCCGCCGAGGGGCGCAGTGGGATCACGCGGGCGTGGTTCGGCGCTTGGTTGCTCACCTCCCCAGCCTAGGAGGACCGGCCGCCGCGGGGAGGGCCCCGGCGTTCCGCCCTCAGGGAAATCGCGGCCGGTCGACGGGCCGGGTGGGGAGGCTCACGGGCCGGGCGCGGAGTAGGAGGACTGCTGCTGGAGGGTGCCGTCCGTGGGCTGTTGCGTCATGGAGACGGCGGCCGCGCCCGCGAGGACGGTGGCGACGGCGGTGGCGGGCGCGGTCAGGGAGCCCCAGGAGCGGAAGGAGCGCACCAGCCGCCACTGCACGCCCGCGCGGGCCACCGGACGCCACTCCCAGTACATGCCGAGCACCAGGCAGAACACGATGAGCCAGCCGATGCGCAGCCCGCTCACGGCGCACAGCGCGGCGGGCGTCCATCGTCCGGCGACCTTCAGCGTATGGCCGGGCCAGTCCATGACGTCGCCCCGGCGCCCGCGGCCGCCCTCACCGGCTCCGGCGGCCGGCGCGCCCGCGCGTGGCTCCCCCGACGTGCTCATTCCGCCGCTCCCCGTGTGCGTGCCGTGAATGTAGCGCTCGGGTCGGCCGGGAGAGGAGACCCTGTGCAGGGCCGGTCACGGGAGGTGAGTATCCGATGCTGCGGGACACGTTCGACTCGGTGGCGGAACGGTACGACCGGGCTCGCCCCTCCTACCCCCCGGCGCTGGTGCGGCAGTTGGCCCGCGCCGCGGAACTCGGGCCGGATCGCCGGGTGCTGGAGATCGGGCCGGGGACGGGGCAGCTGACGCGCCCGCTGGCGGAGACGGGCTGCCGTCTCACCGCGGTCGAGCTGGGGCTGTCGCTGGCGGCGGTGGCCCGCCGCCACCTCGCCGCGTACCCCCGGGTGGAGGTCGTCGTCGGCGACTTCGACCGGTGGCCGCTGCCCGCCGAGCTGTTCGACCTCGTCGTCAGCGCGACCGCTTTCCACTGGCTCGATCCGGACGCACGGGTGGCGAAGACAGCCGACGCGCTGCGTCCGGGCGGGCTGCTGGCGCTGGTGACGACCCATCACGTCGCGGGCGGCAGCCTGGAGTTCTTCGCGCGGGCGCAACGCTGCTACGAGCGCTGGGACCCGGCCACACCGCCCGGCCTGCGCCTGGAGAGCGCGGACGAGACCGCCACGGACCTGCGGGAGCTGACCCGCGGCGCCCGTTTCGAGGACGTCACCGTCCGGCGTCACGAGCAGGACCTCCCGTACTCGGCCGACGACTATCTGGAGGTCCTGCTGACCTACTCGGGTCACCTCGCGCTCGACGAGCCGGCCCGCCGGGGACTGCTGGCGTGCATCCGCGGCCTCATCGAGTCGCGGCACGGCGGCAGCGTCACCAAGCGCTATCTGCACGAGCTGATCGTGGCCCGGCGGGCGGCGGGGTGAGCCGGATCCAAACCGGTGGCGTTTCGATGGGCATGCGTTGGCCGACTCTGGGTATTCGCACCGTGAGCGGGCTTGCAACACTCGGGCCCGCTCACGGACCGGGTACAACAGACGTCGAACCGTGACTTTCGTGGGAGAGGCAATGCACACCGCCGTGATCGGGTCGCAGGCACAGGTCGTCCAGGACACCGCCGGGACCAGCACGGGCGGCGCACCGCTGCCGGGAGTCGAGGACCCCAGGCGCGTGGCCCCCCGCGACGCACGAGAGCTGTCGCGTCAGTTCTTCAAGCGGCTGACGGAGCTGGAAGAGGGAACGCACGAGTACCAGTACGCGCGCAACACCCTCATCGAGATGAACATGTCGCTGGTGCGGTTCGCGGCCGGACGGTTCCGGGGACGCGGCGACGACATGGAGGACATCGTCCAGACCGGGATGATCGGCCTGATCAAGGCCATCGACCGGTTCGAGATCTCGCGCGAGGTCGAGTTCACCTCCTTCGCGCTGCCGTACATCGTGGGCGAGATCAAGCGGTTCTTCCGGGACACGACCTGGGCCGTGCACGTGCCGCGGCGGCTCCAGGAGCTGCGGGTGGAACTGGCCAAGGCGCGCGACGAACTCGCCAGCCGCCTGGACCGGGAGCCGACCGTCGCCGAACTGGCCACGCTGATGAACCTCGCGGAGCGCGAGGTGGTCGAGGCACAGATCGCGTCCAACGGCTACAACTCCTCCTCCCTGGACGCCGCCCTCACCGGCGACGGCCCGGAGGGCGGCGAGGCGGTGCTGGCCGACTTCATCGGCGTGGAGGAGGACGGGCTGCGGCTCGTCGAGGACTTCCACTCGCTGGCCCCGCTGATGGCGGAGCTGAGTGAGCGCGACCGGCAGATCCTCCATATGCGGTTCGTGGAGGAGGCCACCCAGGCGGAGATCGGTGAGCGGCTCGGCTGTTCCCAGATGCACGTCTCCCGCCTGATCAAGCGGATCATCCTGCGGTTGCGCGAGGGGATGCTGGGGGAGCTCGGCTGCGCCTGAGGGCATCCGCCCCTCGATCGAGGGCTCAGCCGGCGTCGAGCCCGAGGACGGCGCGGACGCGCTTGCCGACCGGGATGCGCTCGGCGGTGACCTCCGCGGCGAGGGCGTGCACGATCTCCAGTCCGTGCCGTCCGATGCGGCGGGGGTCCCTGGGGAACCGCAGGGGCAGCGCATCGCTGCTGTCGTACACGGCGACCGTCACCGACGTGTCGGTGCCCTCGAGTTCCAGGATGTACGGGCCGTTGCTGTGCCGGTCGGCGTTGGTGACCAGCTCGCTGACGACCAGCATCACGTCGTCGCCGAAGCGGTCGTCCATGCGGGCACACCACTCGGTCCTGAGCTGGTCGACGAAGTGTGCGGCGAAGTCGCGGGCCTCGGCGATGGAACCGGTTTCACCGGTGTAGTGCGCGGCTCGGCGGAGCGGTTCCACGGGTATGTCGAAACCGGTCGGTATCGCTGCCCCGCCCAGATGCTTGATCATGCTGTTCTCTCTCGGAGGCCGGACTGGCCGGACGCTGCTGCACCCATGCTGCTACCCCGTTCCGGGCCGCGCAGTCCCGCGCTCTCGGCTCGGTCGGCATGGGATGTCTCACAGTACGGGTGCACTCCCGAAAGACCGCGCGGGGGGCGAGGGCGGACCGGACCGGGAGGTGGTGTCGACCGCGTCGGAGGGCGTCCCGTCCTCTGTCCGCGGTTCGCTCGACGGCTCCGGCGACGGGGGCGGCTCCTCGGAGCTGGGGGGCGGCGAGGGGCTGGCCGAGCCCGGCGGGCACGAGGCGGCCGTCCCGTCCGCGCAGGGCGGGCCGGGGCTGCGGGAGGTCGACGGCGAGGTGGGCGGCGAGCTGGGCGAGGAGACGCTCGCGGACGGCTTCGGCGGGGTCACCGGGGGCTTGGTGGGCCGGTCCTTGCCGCCGGTGTCGCCGCGGTGGCGGGCGAACCAGCGGTCGTCGCCGGGGTCGTAGAGGACGAAGACGTCGATCACGGTCGTCGACGGGGTGACCACGACGACGTTCGAGGGGTGGTACGACGGCCAGGAGTCGCCGGTGCGCTTCGGGGTGGTCTGCTGCGCGACGGGCGGGGTGAGGGGGTTGCCGCAGGCGCAGCGCACGCGGGGCACGCCGCGGCTGTCGACGAGGACGGCGGTGCCGGACTGCAGGACGGCCTGATAGGGGGTGGCGGCGCCGTCGCGGTAGCCGTGGTTGGTGACGCGGGTGTCCATGCGCAGGTGCACGGGGGTGAGGGAGCGCAGGTGGGCGGGGACCTCGGCGGGGTCGATGCCGGGGACGGACGCGAACGCCCGGTTCTTGTCGGGGTCCGCCCGGAGTGCCTTGATCTGCTTCTCGACGTCGCAGGCGGTGACGTCCTGGGTGCCGCCGTACAGTCCGGGGGCGCCGCCGTCGACGCCCCGTACGGCGTTGGCGGGCGCGGAGGTGGTCGCCGGGGCCGTGGAGGCGGGCGGGGCCGAGGCGTCGGTGGCGGTGGACTCGGTGAAGGGGTCCGGTCCGGTTCTGCCCGCGGCCTGGAGGAAGACCTCGCTTTCGCCGCCGGAGCCACCGCCGTCGGAGCGGGTCGTCAGGACGAGCGCCACGGCCACGGCGACGACGAGGGCGGTGGTGAGCAGCGCGATGCGGGATGCGGACCGCCACCAGGGCCGGTGGGGCTCGGGCGCGCCGCCGGACGAGGTCGCGCCGCCGGAGGGCCCGTCCGGAGGCGGGGTGGGCGGTCCCGAGGGTGGCTGCGGGGGGCCCGACAGGGGCCCGGAGGGCGGTCCGGTGGGACGGCCGGAGGAGGGCGGTTCGACACTCACGAGCACTCCCGACGTGGGTCTCCCGCGACGCACCTCGGACAGCGGTGTGCGTCGCTTGCTCCACAACATCCATATTGTGCGCTTTTTTTATACTTCGCCCAGTAGCGGGCGCGGACGGCTCTCCCGGCAGGCGTACGGGCCGGGCGCTGCTTAGCGTGGCGAGGGTGAACCCGAACCTCTCCTCCGGCCAGGCGGTGGCCCGTCACGGCTGGGTGCAGGCGGTCGCCGCGGCACTGGCCGGGCTGATCGCCATGGGGATCACGGCCGCGCTGGGGCTGTGGGGAGCCGGCGCCGCCGATCTGCCCGACGCGGCCTACCCGAGGGTGGTCGCGGCGACCGTCGTCACAGCCGTCGGAGGTTCGATCGAACTCTCCGGGAACGCCGGGGCAATCGCCGACACACGGGCGGGCCTCACGGTGATCCCGCTGTCCGTGACGCTCGCCGGCGCCCTGGTGACGGCCGCCGGGTTCCTACGGCCGCTGCGGCACCGGGCGGTCGCCTCGGCGGCCGAGCTGGCCGGCTGGGCGGCCCGGATCGCCGTGGTGTGGCTGCTCGCCCTGCTGGCCCTGGCCCTCGCCGCCCGCCAGACGTTCGCGGTGTCGCTGGGCGACGCCACGCTGGACGACCTCGGTGAGGTGTTCGGCGTGACCCCGAGGGCCGGCTTCACCACCGACGTACCGCTCACGCTGCTGTTCGGGCTGCTGTGGCTGGCCGGTGTGCTCGTGCTGGCGCTGCTGGTCTCCCGCGGGGCTCCGCTGCCGCCGCGGCTGCTGCGCTTCCAGGAGTCGGTGCGGCCGGCGGCGTACGCGATGGTCGTGCTGCTGCTCGCGTGCGTCGCGCTGGGTGTCGTCATCGCGCTCGTGACCGCGGCGACCCGCGGCCGTGCCCCGGAGACCCTGGCGGTGGTCTTCCTCGGCCTGCCCAACCTGGTGTGGCTCGCGTTCACCATCGGGCTGGGCGCCACCTGGGAGGGCCGGGTGCAGGGGCCGTTCGGGCTGCCGATGCCGCATGTGCTGGACGAGGTGCTGCGCGGCTCGGAGACCGCCACGCTGAACCTGCGGACGCTCACCGAGCAGGACGGCCGGGTGTGGTGGCTCGTCGCCGTGGACGCGGTGCTGCTGCTGGCGGCGGGGTTCGTGATGGCGGCCCGCTCCCCGGCCCGGACGCCGGCCTGGCGGAACGCGGTGCACATGGCGGTGGCGCTGGTGCTGACGGTGCTGATGATCTGCCTCGTCGGCCGGATCTCCGCGCACTACGGCCTGACGCTGTTCGGCATCAGCGACCTGGGCGGCACGGGCCTCGCCGGTGACCTGTTCCTGCGCCCCCAGGTCTGGTCGGCGCTGGGCCTGGCCGCCCTGTGGGGACTGGTCGCCGGGTTCCTGGGCGCGCTGCCGGCACGGGGGACGGCCGGTCGGGGCAGGGTGGGCGACGGCGCCGGGTAGACCGCTTCAGGCCGGGCGGCTCGACGGTTCGAAGACCGGCGCCGCCCAGCGGGGCGGAGGCTTCGGCCGTCCCTCCCCCGCCGCCGCGACCCTCCGGTCCACCTCCGTCGGCGGGTGCCGCTCGGGTGGGCCGCCCAGGAGGGCCGTCCGCAGGGCGGCGACGAACGTGAGGCAGGTGGCGTGACGGGCGTCAGGGGTCTTGGCCAGGGCCTGCGCGAACACCTCGTCGACGGCGGGCGGCAGGTCGGAGCGGGACCCGGTGAGTGGGGGCGGCTCGTCGTACTGGTGGGCCCAGAGCAGGGCCATGTCGTCGTCGCGGCGGAACGGCGGGTGGCCCGCGAGGGTCTCGTAGACGACGCAGGCCAGGCCGTACACGTCGCAGCGGCCGTCGACCGGGCGGCCGGAGATCTGCTCGGGGGCGACGTAGTCGAGGGTGCCGACGAACTGGCCGACGGTGGTGAAGCCGGTGAGGGACAACGACTTCTTCGTCAGGCCGAAGTCGGTGAGGTAGACGTGCTCGGGGTGGTCGCTGTCGGTGCCGCGGTCGACGAGGATGTTGCCGGGTTTGACGTCGCGGTGGACCAGGCCGTGTTCGTGGGCGGCGTCGAGGGCGGAGGCGACCTGCGCGGCGATGCGGGCGGCGGCGGCCGGCGGCAGCGGTCCACGGCGGTCGAGGAGGTGGCGCAGGTCGCTGCCGGCGACGTACCGCATGGCGATGTAGAGGAGCCCGTCGGTCTCGTCGGCCTCGAAGACCGGCACGATGTGCGGGTGGTCGATCGCGGCGGCGACCCGGGACTCGTGGGTGAAACGCTTGCGGAAGGTGTCGTTGCGGGCCAGTTCGGGGGCGAGCAGCTTGAGCGCGACGGTCCGTTCCAGGCGCAGGTCGCGGGCACGGTACACGACGGCCATGCCGCCGCGTCCGATCTCCCGTTCGATGCGGTAGCCCGCAACCTGCCGGCCGATCAGGTCGGAGGGCCGGCCGGAGAACAGGCTCGTCTCGCGGCTCATCAGGGGTCACCCTCGGGCGTCACGACCCGGGTCGGGGCGTGGCCGAGGTCCTCGGCGACGTCCTGGGCCGCGGCGGGCGGGTCGTCGGCCGCGTAGGTGCTCAGCCGGGTGCCGTCGCCGTACGCCCAGCGGGCCTGGGCGGGGTCGTACAACCACATGGACTCGCCGTCGACGACCACGCCGATCCGCAGGCCCTGGGTGCGGCGGCGGAAGGTCTCGCCGTCGAGGCCGCCCGCGGCGAGTTCCTCGACGGCGGCCCGGTACCGTGCGAGGGCCTGTTCGGTGCGGCCGAGCAGCGGGCGGGGGTCGGCGGTGGTGGTGAGGGTGTCGTCGGAGAGGGGCGGGTCCTGGGGTACGGCGACGAGATAGCGGCCGTCCACCCAGGCCGACCAGCCGTTGGAGCAGAGCACGTGTCCCCAGTCGCCGCGCCGCTCGACGAGCCGGACGGGCAGCAGCGGGTCGAGGGGGACGGTGGGCCGGGCCGGGTCGGGGGCCTCCCATGCGGGCATGCCCTGCTGGGGGACGACATGCGTGGGCCGGAAGCCGGGGGTCGTCATCGCGGGCCTACTTCCGCATCACGGCGGGTTCGTGCCGGCGCAGCAGCCGGGCGACGACGTATCCGAAGACGGCCGAGAGCACGACGAGCATGCCCACGTCGAGCAGCCACACGCCCGCCGAGTGCGCGAACAGCGGGTCGCCGGTGAGGTCGCCGGGCACGATCCGGGCGAGGTCGAGGGTGCCGGCCATCGCGCCGAACGCCCAGCGGGAGGGGATGAGCCAGGCGAGCTGCTCCAGGCCCGGCAGGCCGTCCAGCGACAGCAGGGCGCCGCAGAAGACGACCTGGACGATGGCGAGGAGCACCAGCAGCGGCATCGTCACCTCCTCCTTGCGCACCAGCGCGGAGACCACCAGGCCGAGCATCATCGCGGTGAAGGCGAGCAGGGCGACGGCGACGGTGATCTCGGCCAGCGGGGGCATCAGCACGCCCTCGCCGCCGGGGGCGTTCAGGTCGACGCCGAGCAGGGCTACGAGGGTCAGGACGACCGCCTGCACCACGGTCACGGCCCCCAGGACGACGACCTTCGACATCAGGTACGCCGATCTGGACAGGCCGACGGCGCGTTCGCGCTGGTAGATCACGCGTTCCTTGACGAGTTCGCGTACGGCGTTGGCGGCGCCGGTGAGGACGCCGCCGACGCACAGGATCAGCAGCGCGTTCATCGCGGTGTCCCGGGTGAGCTGACTGCCGGCGAGGGCGCGGGCCATGGCCCCCATCACGAACGGCAGGGCGATCATGATGGCGAGGAAGGTGCGGTCGGCGCTCAGTGCGGCCGTGTAGCGGCGAACCAGGGTGCCGAGCTGGGCACCGCGGCCGCGCGGCCGGGGCGGCGCCGGTACGACGACCGGGCCGGAACTGGGCAGCAGCGGCTGGGCGCTGGAGTCGACGACGTACCGGCGGCGCAGGGGCGAGGCGGCGTACTCCCCGGCCCAGTCGCGGTCCCGGTCCCGCTCGAAGGCCTCGAAGGCCTCGGGCCAGTCCGCGAATCCGAAGAAGGCGAGGGCGTCGTCGGGCGGGCCGTAGTAGGCGGTCCGGCCGCCGGGCGCGAGGACGAGGAGGCGGTCGCAGACGTCGAGGCTGAGGACGCTGTGGGTGACGACGACGATCGTGCGGCCGTCGTCGGCGAGGCCGCGCAGCATGTGCATCACCGAGCGGTCCATGCCGGGGTCGAGCCCGGAGGTCGGCTCGTCGAGGAAGAGCAGGGACGGTTTGGTCAGCAGTTCCAGGGCGACGCTGACGCGTTTGCGCTGGCCGCCGGAGAGGCTGTGCACATGCTGGTCGGCGCGCTGTTCGAGGCCCAGCTCGCGGATGACCTCCTCGACGCGCGCCCGGCGCTCGGCCTTGGCGGTGTCCTGGGGAAAGCGCAGCTCGGCGGCGTAGGTGAGCGCGGCGCGGACGGTGAGCTGGGCGTGCAGGATGTCGTCCTGCGGGACCAGGCCGACGCGCTGGCGCAGTTCGGCGTAGTCGCGGTAGAGGTCGCGGCCGTCGTAGACGACGGTGCCGTGGTCGGCGGGGCGCTGTCCGGTGAGGGCGCCGAGGAGGGTGGACTTGCCGGCGCCGCTGGGTCCGACGACCGCGAGCAGGCATTTCTCCCCCACCGGGAACGACACGTGGTCGAGGAGGACCTTGCGGCCGTGATCGACGGCGACGGTGAGGTCCTGCACGTCGAGGGAGATCTCGCCGGTGTCGACGTACTCCTGGAGCTCGTCGCCGACCAGGCAGAACGCCGAGTGGCCGATGCCGACGATGTCCCCGGGGGCGAGGGGGGCGGCCGTGACGGGCAGGCCGTTGAGATAGGTGCCGTTGTGGCTGCCGAGGTCGGCGATCTCGAACGTGCCGTCGGGCAGGGCGCGCAGTTCGGCGTGCCGGCGGGAGACGACGAGGTCGTCGAGGACCAGGTCGTTGTCGGGGGCGCGGCCGATGCGGACGGTGCGGGTGGGCAGGGGGCGGACGGTGGTGGGCCGCCGGAACGTTCCGGTCATGGCGGGGTTGGCCACCGCGGAGGGGCGTTGCGGTGCCGGCCGCGGGCGGCCGGTCAGGACGGCGCACGGGCCGTCGTCCGGGCTGCCGAAGCGGATGACGCTGCCGGGGCCGATGCCCCACTCGTGGACCCGGCGCCCGTCGGCGTAGGTACCGTTGGTGCTGTGTTCGTCCGCGAGCGTCCAGTGGTCGCCCTCGGGCCGTAGCACCGCGTGGTGCCAGGAGACGCGGGCGTCGTCGAGGACGATGTCGCTGAGCGGGTCGCGGCCGACGCGGTAGTCGTGGCTCGGGATCATCACCGTGGCGCCCGTCTCGGTCTCCAGCACGAGTTCGGGTGCGGTGGGGGTGGTCGGCGGCTCCGCCATGCCGGAATTCTATCGATTCGCACCCTTGTGCGCCGTGTGGGGAATCCGGCCGCGGGCGGTCCGGTCAGCCGACCGGCATCACCAGCGGCGGGATGGTCCGCTGCATGCGCAGGGCGTCGACGGACTCGGCGAGCAGCTCGTACTCGGTGGTCTCGTCACTCACGGCGATCCGCACCAGCCGCCCGACCGCCAGTTCGTCGGCGACCAGTTCCTGCCGGTCGATGTCGGCGCACCAGGCCCGCAGCAGACGGGGGACGTCCGGCGTGGTGTCGGCGACCGGGACGAGGGCGTGCGGCGGGATGCGTGTGCTCTCCGGCTGCGGGTCGAGCCGCTCGGCGATCCAGGAGGCGCGATCCCGCAGCCACCACAGGGCGAGCGCCAGCGTCGGGGCCCGGTAGGTGCCGAGCGGTACGCCTATGCGGCGGCCGTCGCACACTCCGTACGCGGTGACATGGCACAGGAATTCGTCGTGCACGTCCTTCTCCCCCGTCGCTCGCTGCCGGTGCGGGCCTCGCTTTCCGTGCGGCTCCTGTGGGGTGAACTGCCCCTGCTGTTTGAGTATGTTCACTACTGAAACACTGTCACCATGCTTTTTTGGCCAGTCTCTTGGCATATTCCACGCCGTTCATGGCCGAAATACGGCGGGCGCAAGGTGACCCCGTCATTACCCCGGGGGTAATCGACCCGCAGGGCGGGCGCGGGCAAGGTGGTCACACCGGATCGGCGATACCCGAATCCGGGTCCTGACCAGGATCGACGACCTCTTTGGAGGCTGATTTCCCATGTCCGCGCAGACCGACCGCTACCAGGACGCCGTCACCCGCTATTTCGGGGCCTGGAACGCCCGCGATCCCGAGACCCTCGCGAAGGCCGTCGCCGAGGCCTGGGCCCCGCAGGGCGGCTACACCGACCCTCTCGCCGAGGTCCGCGGCCACGAGGGGATCACGGCCGTGATCACGGCCGCGCAGGCGCAGTTTCCGGGCTTCGCCTTCCGGCTCACCGGCACGGTCGACGGGCACCACGACACGGCCCGCTTCTCCTGGGAGCTGGTGAGCGAGTCCGGGGGAGGGTCGGCGCCGGTGGCCGGATCCGACGTGATCACACTGGACGCCGAGGACCGCATCGTCTCCGTCCTCGGATTCCTCGACCGGGTGCCCGCGGAAGCCTGAGCGATGAATTCATTCGCTCGCGGCGGTCTGTCCGGAGAAGGCCGCAAGAAGACCGGAAGACCGCCGCGAGTGGAGGACACCATGACCGCCGACGCACAGCCGGAACACGTGGAAGCGGAATTCACCGCCGCCCTGCGCAAGAGCCCCGGGAAGGGCGGCTGGACCTATGTGATCTGGCCGGATTCCGTAGATTTCTTCGGCACCCGCGGACTGGTCAAGATCGGCGGAACCGTCGACGGGCATCCGTTCCGGAGTTCGTTCATGGCACTCGGGGACGGCACCCACAAACTTCCCGTCAAGGCCGAGCTGCGCAAGGCCATCGGAAAACAGGAAGGCGACGTCGTCACCGTCCGCCTGACGGAACGGCTCAGCCGTTGATCACCGCGTCGATACGGGCCAGCTCGTCCGCGTCGAAGTCCAGGTTGTCCAGGGCGCCGACGCTGTCCTCGATCTGCCGGGCGCTGCTCGCGCCGACCAGGGCGGAGGTGACCCGGCCGCCGCGCAGCACCCAGGCCAGGGCGAGCTGGGCCAGGGACTGGCCGCGGGACTTGGCGATGTCGTCGAGGGCGCGCAGCTTGCCCACCAGTTCACCGGTCAGCGCCTCGGAGTTCAGGAAGGGGCTGTCGCTCGCGGCCCGCGAGTCCTCGGGGATGCCGTCGAGGTAGCGGGCGGTGAGCACGCCCTGCTCCAGCGGGGAGAAGACGATGGAGCCGACCTGGAGCTCGTCCAGCGCGTCCAGCAGGCCCTCGCTCTCGGGCCGCCGGTCGAGCATCGAGTAGCGCGGCTGGTGGATGAGCAGCGGGGTGCCCAGCTCGCCCAGGATGCGGGCGGCCTCGCGGGTCTGCTCGGCCGAGTAGTTGGAGACGCCGACGTAGAGCGCCTTGCCCTGCTGGACCGCGGAGTGCAGGGCGCCCATCGTCTCCTCCAGCGGAGTCTCCGGGTCGGGGCGGTGCGAGTAGAAGACGTCGACGTACTCCAGGCCCATCCGCTTCAGGCTCTGGTCCAGCGAGGACAGCACGTACTTGCGCGAGCCCCACTCGCCGTACGGGCCCGGCCACATCAAATAGCCGGCCTTGGTGGAGATCACCAGCTCGTCCCGGTACGGCGCGAAGTCGGCCTTCAGGAACTCGCCCAGTGCGGACTCGGCGGCACCGGGCGGCGGGCCGTAGTTGTTCGCCAGGTCGAAGTGGGTGATGCCGAGGTCGAAGGCGCGGCGCAGGATGGCCCGCTGGGTCTCCACGGGACGGTCGGGCCCGAAGTTGTGCCACAGTCCGAGCGAGAGCGCGGGGAGCTTCAGGCCGCTGCGTCCGGTGCGCCGGTAGGGCATGTGCGCGTAGCGGTCGGGGTGTGCGGTGTACAACGCGACTCCAGGAGGGGGTTGGCTCGGAAGATCGGTCCACGGCAACCGTAGATCGGTTCACGGGACCGTCACCCACTCTCGCCCTGCCTGCGGGTAGTGGTCCAACAGAAGAATCCGATGGTATTCAGCGGATACGCTTCTCAATCATGGAACTGCGCCACCTCCAGCACTTCGTCGCGGTCGCCGAGGACCAGCACTTCACCCGGGCCGCCGAACGCCTGATGGTCTCCCAGTCGGGGCTGTCGGCGTCCATCCGCGCGCTCGAGCGAGAACTGCGGGCACCCCTGTTCGTCCGTACCACCCGTCGGGTGACGCTGACCGAGGCGGGCCGCGCACTGCTCGCGGAGGCGGAACGGATCCTGGCGCAGGTGCGGGCCGCGCACGAGGCGGTGGCGGCCGTGCAGGGCGTGGTGCGCGGCACCCTGTCCGTGGGCACCGAGCAGTGCATCGCCGGGGTGCACGTGGCGCGGCTGCTGGCCGCGTTCCGGCGGCGCCACCCGGACGTGGAGATCCGGCTGCGGCAGTCCGGCTCGGGCGCCCTCGCCGAGGAGGTGGCCGCCGGACGGCTGGACCTGGCCTTCGCCTACCGCACCCAGGCGGACAGCGACCAGTTGCGCTCCGCGTCGCTCACCGACGAGGCGATGTACGTGCTCTGCCATCCCGACCACCGGCTCACCGGCGCCGCCGCCGCGCTGACCCCGGCGGACGTCGCCGACGAGGTGTTCGTCGACTTCCACCCCGACTGGGGCCCGCGCCGTGCCACCGACGCGGCCTTCGCGGCGGCCGGAATCCGCCGTACGGTCGCGCTGGAGGTCAACGACGTGCACAGCCTGCTGGACCTGGTGGACGAGAACCTCGGCATCGCCGTCGTACCGCGTCACTTCCGGCACAAGCGGGAGGCGCTCACCGCGCTGCCGCTCAAGGGGACCGGCGAGGTGGTGTACGAGACCGTCGCGCTGCTGCCGCCCGCCCGTGCGACCAGCCCGGCGGCACGCGCGCTGATGGCGCTGCTGGAGACGGAGCGCGGGTAAGGGTCCGGCCAAGAGGCGGCGCCGGGGCGGCGGGTGCGCGATGGTGGACGTATGCATGCGAAGGACATCCTCATCGACGGCTACGGCCGCATCCAGGAAGAGGTCCACGCCGCCGTCGGAGGCCTGGACCCCGACGACCTGAACGCCCGGCCGACCGCCGAGACCAACTCGGTCGCCTGGCTCGTCTGGCACCTCACCCGCGTCCAGGACGACCACATGGCCGACGCCTTCGGGCTCGATCAGGTGTGGCTGTCACAGGACTGGGAGAAACGGTTCGGACTGGACCTGCCGCGCCGGGACACCGGGTACGGGCACAGCGCGGCGAAGGTCGCCAAGGTGCGGGTCACCGACGGCGACCTCCTCACCGGGTACTACGACGCCGTCCACGCGCAGACCCTCCAGGCGCTGCGCGGGGTGACCGCGGCGGGCCTGGAGCGCGTCGTGGACGAGCGCTGGGACCCGCCGGTCACGCTCGGCGTACGTCTGGTCAGCGTCCTGTCCGACGATCTCCAGCACGTCGGACAGGCCGCCTATGTCCGCGGACTGCTTCAGAGCGCGGCGGCGTAACCCGGAAGGACGACGTCCTCGATGAGGGCCTCGCGCTCGTCGAACGGGATGAACGCGCTCTTGAGGGCGTTCACCGTGACGGTGCGCAGGTCCTCGACCGTCCAGCCCGCCTCCTCGACCAGCAGCGACATCTCGCGGGTCATCGTCGTCCCCGAGACCAGACGGTTGTCGGTGTTGAGGGTGACGCGGAAGCCGAGGTCCTTCAGCGCGGTGATCGGGTGCTCGGCGATGGAGGTGGCCGCGCCGGTCTGGAGGTTGGACGTCGGGCACATCTCCAGCGCGATACGGCGGTCGCGCACCCAGCCGGCCAGGCGGCCGAGCTTGCCGTCGACGATGTCGTCGGTGATGCGTACGCCGTGGCCGATGCGCTGGGCGCCGCACACCTGGAGTGCCTGGTGGATGCTGGGCAGCCCGTGGGCCTCACCGGCGTGGATGGTGAAGGGGACGTTCTCGCGGCGCAGGTGCTCGAAGGCGTCCAGGTGGTCGGCGGGCGGGAAGCCGTCCTCGGCGCCCGCGATGTCGAAGCCGACGACGCCCGCGTCGCGGAAGGCGACCGCGAGGTCGGCGGTGGCGCGGGTCCGGTCGAACATGCGCATGCCGCAGAGCAGGGTGCCGACGCGGACCGGGGTACCGGCGGCCGCCGCCTTCGCCATGCCGGCCGCCAGACCCTCCTGAACCGTCTCGACGACCTCGGGGAGCGTCAGCTCGCCGTTCAGCATCAGCTCGGGGGCGTAGCGCACCTCGCCGTAGACGACACCGTCGGCGGCCAGGTCGAGGACGTACTCCTCGGCGGTGCGCAGCAGGCCCTCGCGGGTCTGCATCACGGCGAGGGTGTGCTCGAAGGTCGCTATGTAGCGGACCAGGTCGCCGGAGTTGGCGGCCTCGAAGTACCAGGCGGCCAGCTCGTCCGGGTCGGTGGTCGGCAGGGCGTGGCCGACCGCGGCCGCCAGCTCGACGACGGTGGCGGGGCGCAGGCCGCCGTCGAGGTGGTCGTGCAGGACGGCCTTGGGAAGCCGGCGGAGGGTGGCGGTGTCTACGCGCGTAGCGGTCATGGTGGGTCTTTCCTCGGGCGTGGCGGGGCGGTGGGGCGGGGTGCGGGGGCCGGTCGGGTCCGTGGGGTCAGCCGGCGGGCTGGAGCAGGTCCCAGCGGTTTCCGTACAGGTCCTGGAAGACGGCGACGGAGCCGTACGACTCGTGGCGGGGCTCCTCCAGGAAGGTCACGCCGGCGGCGCTCATCCGGACGTGGTCGCCCGCGAAGTCCTCGGTGTGCAGGAAGAAGCCGACCCGGCCGCCGGTCTGGTCGCCGACCCTGGCACGCTGGGCGTCGTCCTTGGCCCTGGCGAGCAGCAGGCCGGTGCCGTCCTGGTGCCCGCCCGGCCGCACGACGACCCAGCGGGAGCCGTCGGGGCGGGCCTCGTCCTCGACGAGACGGAAGCCGACGGCCTCGGTGTAGAAGCGGATCGCCTCGTCGTAGTCGTCGACGACGAGGGTGACCAGGGCGATGCGACTCATCGGAGCCTTTCGGAGAGCTGATTAGCGGGAGAGGTTATACGTAAAACTTCCCGGGCGCCAGTCCCTACCGGAGGGACCGGGTCCGCAGGGCCTCGGAAGGGCCGGGGGCCTAGGACTCGCGTCCCGTGCGCGGTCGGGACCGGAGACCGAGGCGGGCGGGGCGGGTGGTTGGCTAGCGTCCTGGCATGGAGATCATCGAGCCGCTTCGCGGCCCTCGGCAGCGCAGGCTGGACGTTCTCGACCGGCTGGACCGGGAGATCGACGTCTGGGTGGCCACGGCCGGGCCGGACGGGGTGCCGTGTCTCGTCGCGCTGTGGTTCGTCTGGGACGGGGAGTGTCTGTGGCTGTCGACGCGGCTCACCAATCCCACCGGCCGCAATCTGCGGGACGGCGGCCGGGCCCGGCTGGCCTTCGGGGACACGCGGGACGTGGTGCTGATCGACGGGGACGTGACGACGTACACGGGAGGCGAGGTGCCGCTCGGGGCGGTGGACGCGTTCGCCGCGAAGACGGGGTGGGATCCCCGCCGGGACAGCGCGGCGTACGCGTTCTTCCGGGTGCGGCCGCGTGAGGTGCAGGCCTGGCGGGAGGAGCGCGAGCTGCGCGGGCGGCATGTGATGCGCGAGGGGGTGTGGGCCGCGTAGCCGTACCGGCAGCCCGGGTCGCCCTCAGCCCGCTTTCACGTGGGCCTCGTTCAGGCGGTCCAGTTCCTCGTCCGTCAGCCGGAGCGCTCCCGCCGCCACGTTCTCCCTGAGGTGCTCGGGGTTGCCGGTGCCGGGGACGGCCAGGACGTGCGGGCCCTGGGCGAGGGTCCAGGCCAGGCGGATCTGCGCGGGGCTCGCGCCGTGGGCTCGGGCCGCCGCCAGGACCGCTTCGTCGTGGGCGGTCGTGGCGCCCCGCAGGCCGCCGTCGCCGGCGACGGCGTAGAAGGGGACGAAGGCGATGCCCTGTTCGCCGCACAGGCGCAGGAGTTCCTCGGCGGCGGGCCGGTGGTCGCCGAGGCCGTAGTGGTTCTGGACGCCGACCACCGGGGCGATGGCCTGCACCCCGGCGAGATGACGGGGCTCGACGCCGGAGATGCCGGGGTGACGGACGAGTCCGGCCTGGCGCAGCTCCGCGAGGGCGCCAAGTGTTCGGCGATCGACTCCTGGCTCATCCGGCGCAGGTGGTCGAGGTCGAGGTGGTCGCGGCCGAGCTGCGCAGGTTCTCCTCGACGTGGCCGCGGAGGTCCTCGGGGCGGGCCGAGGTGCCCCACTCCCCCGACCAGTCGCGGAAGGGGCCGACCTTCGCGGTGATGAGCAGGTCGTCCGGTACGGGGCGAGCGCGCTGTTGATCAGTTCGTTGGCGGAGCGCAGCGTGGAGAAGTAGAAGGCCGCGGTGTCGATGTGGTTGACGCCGAGGTCGACCGCCTTGCGCAGAACGGCGACCGACCGGTCGCGGTCGCTCGGTGTGCCGAGGTGGAAGGCGGCGTCGCCCGTCGGCCGCATCGCGCCGAAGCCGATGCGGCCGACGGTCGTGTCGCCCAGTCTCCGGGTGCGTGCGGCGTCCGCGGTGATCGTTTCCGAGGTCATCGGCGGAGTCTCGCGCACACCGTCCGGGGTCAGCAGTACAGATTGCCGCCCGGGGAGACGCCGAGGATCTGCGCGAACTGCTGGTACTTGGTCACCCGGCTCTGCACCTGCGCGGGGTTCTTGCCGTCGCACTCCAGGGAGCCGTTGATGGAGCGGATGGTCTGGCCGAAGCCGGCGCCGTTGACCATGGCGTTGTGGGGGGTCATGGTCCCGGGGCCGTTCTGGGTGTTCCAGTACCACAGGCCCGTCTTCCAGGCCACGGCCGCGTCGTTCTGCACCAGCCAGGGGTTGTTGAGGAGGTCGATGCCGAGCGCGTCCCCCGCGGCCTTGTAGTTGAAGTTCCAGCTGAGCTGGATGGGGCCGCGCCCGTAGTACGCCGCCTGGCCGGCCGGGCAGCCGTAGGGCCGGCTCCAGTCGCAGTAGTGCGGGTAGTTGGCGGTGTTCTGCTCGACGATGTGCACCAGCCCGCCGGTCTCGTGGCTGACGTTGGCGAGGAAGGCCGCCGCCTCCTGCTTCTTGGTGGTGTCGCTGCCGGTGTTGGCGAAGCCGGGGTAGGCCTTGAGCGCTGCGGTGAGGCCGCTGTAGGTGTAGAAGGAGTTCCGGCCCGGGAACATCTGGTTGAACTGCGCCTCGGTGACCACGAAGGTGCCGACGGGCGTCCCCGAGCCGGTGTCGCAGGCGTACGGCTCCCAGTACCAGGTGCTGATGAGGGGGTCGTAGCCCGGGTTGTCGTGCTCGGCGACGTAGGCCCTGCCGTCGGTGTAACGGACGATGTCGCCGGTGCGGTAGGCCTTGCCCGCCACCCAGCTCGGGTAGCTCGAACAGGCGGCGGCGGACGCGCTCGTGGCCGGCAGGAGCACCGGTACGGCACTGGAGAGGACGAGCGCGGTCACGACCGCGGAGATACGGCGCCTCGACACGGGATCAACTCCTTCGCGGAGCACGGCCGTCCCCGGCGCGGGCAGGGCGGAGCCCGGCCCGGTACGCGTGCCGGTGGGACCGGTCGCGGCGGGGCCGGCCGTGGTGGGGGGTGTGGAGCCACACTCAACCGCTTTGGTCTGTACCAGTCAAGGGTGTAGACCAGTCAACCCGGCCGGAGCCCGGCCGGGTCGGCTGTCGTGGCTGCCCCGAGCACTCCGGCCCGCACCGGGGACCCGCCCCCGCGTCGGCTCAGCCCAGCGGCTTCGCCAGCACCGCCTTGCGGTGACTGAAGGTCTCCATCGAGTACCGGCCGTGGTAGTTGCCCATGCCGCTCTCCCCCACACCGCCGAACGGCAGGTCGGAGACGGTGAGATGGGCGAGCGGCAGGCCGTGGCCCAGACCCCCGGAGGAGGTCTCGGCGGCGATGCGCGCGCGGGTCTCCTCGGACTCGGAGAAGACGTACAGCGCGAGCGGCTTGTCGCGGTCGTTGATGAACTCGATCGCCCCGTCGAGGCCGTCGGCGGTCACGATCGGCAGGATGGGGCCGAAGATCTCCTCCCGCATGACGGGTGAGGCGGGGTCGACGTCGGCCAGAACGGTCGGCGCGATGTACTTGTCCGTACGGTCGCTGCTCCCGCCGACCACGACCCGGCCGGAGTCGAGCAGCCCGGTGAGCCGGTCGAAGTGGCGCTCGTTGATGATGCGGCCGTACTCGCCGGAGGTCTGCGGGTCCGCGCCGTGGACCTTCTCGACGGCCTCCGCGAGGAGGGGTTCCAGGGCGGCGGCGGTCTCGGGGTCGGTGAGGACGTAGTCGGGGGCGACGCAGGTCTGGCCGGCGTTGAGGAACTTGCCGCGGGCCAGCCGGTCGGCGACGACGGCGAGGTCGGTGCCGCGGTCGACGAACGCCGGTGACTTGCCGCCGAGTTCGAGGGTGACCGGGGTGAGGTGCTCGGCGGCGGCGCGCATCACGACGCGGCCGACGGTGCCGTTGCCGGTGTAGAAGATGTGGTCGAAACGCTCGGCCAGCAGCGCCGTGGTCTCCGGGATGCCGCCCTCGACGACGGCGACCGCGTCGGTGTCGAGGTACGCGGGCAGCAGCCGGGCCAGGGCCGCGGAGGTCGCCGGGGCCAGCTCGCTGGGCTTGACGAGGACGGCGTTGCCCGCGGCGAGGGCGCCGACGAGCGGGGCGAGCAGCAGCTGGGCGGGGTAGTTCCAGGGGGCGATGACGAGGACGACGCCGAGCGGGTCGTACTGGGTCCAGGCGCGGGCGTCGGCGCCGAGGTGCGCGGGGACCGGGGCGGGCTCGGGGCGCAGCCAGTCGTCGAGGTGGTCGAGGGTGTGGTCGATCTCGCGGACCGTGAAGTCGATCTCGGTGCGGTAGGCCTCGGTGGCGCTCTTGCCGAGGTCGGCGTGGAGGGCGGCGGCCAGGTCGGCGCCCCGTTCGGTGAGCATCTCGCGCAGACGGCGCAGCTGTCCGGTGCGCCAGTCGGCGGGCTTGGTGCGGCCGGTGCGGAAGGTGGCGCGCAGCCGGGCGACGACGTCGGCGGGCTGCTCGGGGGTGGCGGTGGTCACGGTGCCTCGCTGGTGGTGCAGGGGCTTCTCAGCCCTGGGTTCAGGGGGCGAGCGGGCGGCTCGGTGTATATGCCAACCTTTCAGGTGCCAAACTACATTCCCCAGCTCGACGGTCACCTTGCGTGGCGTCGTCGCTACACGTGTGTCGACTCGTCCAGCGTCTCGGCGAGGCGGCCCAGCAGGGCCCGCAGCAGTTCCTCGTCGCCGTCGCCGTCGCCGCGCGCGGGCCAGGCGGTGTGCGCGGCCCGGTCGACGCGCTTCCAGTAGTCCCGGCCGCGCGGGGTGAGATGGGCGAGGATGCGGCGCCGGTCGAGAGGGTCGACCCGGCGGTGCACGAGGTTCTGGTCGACGAGGTGGTCGACCAGCTTGGTCAGGGTGGGCGGCGGCAGGAACGCGGCCTCGGCGATCGCCGTCATGTGGTGGCCGGAGCCGTCGGACAGGAGCGCGAGCACCCGCCAGGCGTCGAGCGAGCAGCCCTCCTCGTCCAGGGCGGCCTGGAGCCGGCGGGCGGCCAGTCGCTCGGCCCGCGTGAGGAGCTGCATCAGGCCGTGCGGGCCGCGCGGAGTAGAGGTGGGCATCCCGGCATCCTGCTCCTAGGTCACGAGGTGTGCACATCGTATGAGACGGGGTGGAGTTCACCCGGTGGACGCGGAAGCATGACGGCATGTTCCGGCACGATTCCCCGGCCCCCGACTGGTTCACGGCCGACGACTCCGTCCTCGGCGTGGCGCTGGTCTTCCCGATGCAGGGGCCGGCGGGGATCTTCGGCCCGGCCTGCGAGCTGTGCGCGCGGCTGGCGGCCGAGGAGGTCAACCGGGCGGGCGGGGTGCTGGGCCGGGAGCTGCGGTTGGTGCCGGTCGACGGCGGGGCCCCGCCGCGCGAGGTCGCCGAGCATGTCGAGGCCCTGGTGGACCTCGGGGTCGTGCAGGGCGTCACGGGCTGGCACATCTCCTCCGTCCGCCAGTCCCTGGCACCACGGGTCGCCCACCGGGTGCCGTACGTCTACACCGCACTGTACGAGGGCGGCGAGCACACGGCCGGGGTGTTCCTCACCAGCGAAACGCCGCGCGACCAACTGCGGCCCGCGATGGTGCTGTTGGCGCACGAGCGCCGGGTGCGGCGCTGGTTCGTGGTCGGCAACGACTACGTGTGGCCGCGCCGAACGGCACGGGCGGCGCACACCTATGCCCGCGAGTCGGGGGGCCGGATCGGCGGCGAGGTGTATCTCCCGCTGGGTACCCACGACTTCGAGCCGGTGCTGCGGCGCATCGAGCGCTCCGACGCGGATGCGGTGCTCCTGCTCCTGGTGGGCAGCGACGCGGTGCGCTTCAACCGGGCGTTCGCCGCGTACGGCCTGGACGCGCGCTGCCTCCGGCTGAGCACGCTGATGGACGAGAACATGCTGATGGCGAGCGGCCCTTCGGCCACCGTGGACCTCTACAGCACGGCCGGCTTCTTCGCCTCCCTCGCCAACCAGGACACCCTCGACTTCCACGGGCAGTACGCGCACCGCTTCGGCATCGAGGCGCCCTCCCCGGGCAGTCTCGGCGAATCCTGTTACGAGGGCGTCCTGTTGCTGGCCGCCCTCCTGCGCGGCGCGGGCAGCACGGACGTGACGGCGATCGGCGCGGCGGCGGACACCGTCTCCTACGAGGGACCGCGCGGGCTGCTGCATCTGCGGGGCAGCCATGTCCGCCAGCGCATCTACCTGGCCCGCGCGGACGGGCTGGACTTCGACGTCCTCACGGAACTGGATCTCCACGCCTCCCGCTCTTGACAGGCCCCTGACCTCTCAAGATACTTCCCACAGAAAGTAACTAGAATGCCTCGGGCGAATTGTGAATGCGGACTGCGGATCGGTCCGAATGCATGTCACAACACCTCGGGGCGTTTTTTGTTGCCTCCGAGAAAGTCCAGTGAAACACGCTGGAAACAGGGCGACTTGAGGCTGTGGACCGCACTTCAGGAGGTTCTCTCCTCCACACCCGAGGGGGTTGTCTTGTCCAGCGGTTCACCCATTCTCCGCCGCCGGTTCCTGGCCGGCGGTGCCGCGCTCGCGGCCGTCGTCGTCCTGTCCGCGTGCGGCGCCAAGACCGACGCGGCCGGCTCGTCGTCCGACAAGGCCGCCAAGATCGACGTCAGCGGCGACACGGTCAAGGTCGGTCTGCTCAACTCGCTGTCCGGCACCATGGCGATCAGCGAGGTGACCGTACGCAACTCACTGCTGCTGGCCATCGACGAGATCAACGCCTCCGGCGGGGTGCTCGGCAAGAAGATCAAGCCGATCAGCGAGGACGGCGCCTCCGACTGGCCGACGTTCGCCGAGAAGGCGGCCAAGCTCATCAAGGAGGACGAGGTCGCGGCCACCTTCGGCTGCTGGACCTCCGCCAGCCGCAAGGCCGTCAAGCCCGTCTTCGAGAAGAACAGGTCGCTGCTGTTCTACCCGGTGCAGTACGAGGGCCTGGAGCAGTCCCCGTACATCTTCTACACGGGCGCCACCACCAACCAGCAGATCGTGCCGGCCCTCGACTACCTCAAGAGCCAGGGCTGGAAGAAGCTGTACCTGGTCGGCAGCGACTACGTCTTCCCGCGCACCGCCAACAAGGAGATCAAGGCGTACGCGAAGGCCAACGGCATGACGATCCTCGGCGAGGACTACGCGCCGCTGGGCTCCACGGAGTTCAGCACGATCGCCAACAAGGTGAAGGCCTCGAAGGCGGACGCCGTGTTCAACACCCTCAACGGCGACTCCAACGTGGCCTTCTTCAAGGAGTACAAGTCCGCGGGCCTGAGCGCGAAGACCATGCCGGTGGTCTCGGTGTCGATCGCCGAGGAGGAGGTCAAGTCGATCGGTTCGCAGTACCTGGCGGGCCAGCTCACCGCCTGGAACTACTACCAGACCACGCCGGGCGCGGCGAACGAGAAGTTCGTCGCCGCGTACAAGGCGAAATACGGCGAGGACAAGCCGACCAGTGACCCGATGGAGGCCGCCTACACGTCGGTCCACCTGTGGGCGTCGATGGTCGAGAAGGCCAAGTCGTTCGACCCGGAGAAGGTGAAGGCGGCCTCCGACGGCATCACCTTCGACGCCCCCGAGGGCAAGGTCACCGTCGACGGCGCCACGCAGCACATCCACAAGACCGCGCGCATCGGGAAGATCGGCACCGACGGCCTGATCACCGAGGTCTGGAACTCCGGCGAGCCCGTCAAGCCGGACCCGTTCCTCAAGGGCTACTCCTGGGCCGCCGACCTGTCCTGACCGTCCGTCGCACGGGGGACCCCGTCCCGGGCCGGGTCCCCCGCCTCCCTCACGGAGCCGCCCTGTGACCGTGATCCTCGGTCAGACCTTCACCGGCATCTCGATCGGTGCCGTCCTCCTGCTCATCGCGCTCGGCCTGTCGCTCACCTTCGGCCAGATGAACGTCATCAACATGGCGCACGGCGAGTTCATCATGGCGGGCGCCTACACGACGTATGTCCTTCAGAAGTCCATTTCGAGCGCGGGAATTTCGCTCCTCGTCGCGCTTCCCGTCGCATTTCTCGTGTCGGGCGCTCTGGGCGCCCTTCTGGAATGGCTGCTGATTCGCCGGCTGTACCTCCGTCCCCTCGACACTCTTCTCGTCACCTGGGGCGTCTCGTTGATGCTCCAGCAACTCGCCCGGGACATTTTCGGCGCGCCGAATGTGCAGACTCGCGCGCCGGACGTCCTCACCGGCAACATCACGCTCATCGGCGGTGACGATCCACTCAGCGTCGCCAACAGCCGGCTGTTCATCCTCGGCCTGGCGATCGCGGCGGTGGTGGCGCTGTCGCTGACGCTGCGGCTGACACCGCTGGGCCGCCGGATCCGGGCGGTGGTGCAGAACCGCGACCTGGCCGAGGTGTCCGGCATCTCCACGTCGCGCGTCGACCGCACCGCCTTCTTCATCGGCTCGGGTCTCGCGGGCGTCGCCGGGGTGGCACTCACCCTGGTCGGTCCGATCGGCCCGACGATGGGCACCAACGTCATCATCGACGCGTTCCTGGTGATCGTGGTCGGCGGTATCGGCCAGCTCAAGGGCAGCGTGATCGTCGCCTTCGTGCTGGGCGCGCTCCAGTCGGTCCTGGAGTACTCGACCACCGTCTCGGTCGCGAAGGTGCTGGTTCTGGTCGCCATCGTCGCGTTCCTCCAGTGGCGGCCCCAGGGGCTGTACACGCTGCGCACGAGGAGTCTCGTATGAACGTGCTCAAGGGACGCTCCGCGCGGGCGTGGGCCGGGTTCGCGGCCGGGGCGTTCGCCCTGTTCGCCGTCGCGCCCGTCGCCCTGTCCGACTTCCGGCTGGGGCTGCTGGCCAAGTACCTGTGCATGGCGATGGTCGCCGTCGGCATCTGTCTGGCCTGGGGGCGGGGCGGTCTGCTCACGCTCGGCCAGGGTTTGTTCTTCGGGCTCGGCGGCTACGCCATGGCGATGCACCTGAAGATCGCCGACGCGGGTCCCGGCAACCTTCCCGACTTCATGCAGCTGTACGGCACCGCCGCCGAACTCCCCTGGTGGTGGCGGCCGTTCGAGAACCCGGTGTTCGCGATCGCGGCGACCGTGCTGCTGCCGATGGCCGTAGCGGCACTGCTGGGCCTGTTCATCTTCCGCCGCCGGGTCAAGGGCGCCTACTTCGCGATCCTCAGCCAGGCGCTGGCGTCCGCGTTCGCGATCTGGCTGGTCGGCCAGCAGGCCACCACCGGCGGCACCAACGGACTCACCGACATCCAGGGCTTCTTCGGGTACGACCTCAACGACCCGGTGAACCAGCGGATGGTGTACTTCGTCATCGCCGCGGCCCTGCTCGCCCTGATGGCCCTCGCCCGTCAGCTCATCCACAGCCGCTACGGCGAACTCCTCGTCGCGGTACGGGACTCGGAGGAGCGGGTGCGCTTCCTCGGATACGACCCGGCCAACGTCAAACTCGTCGCGTACGTCGTCGCCGCCGGCATGGCGGGTCTGGCGGGCGCGCTGTTCGTGCCGGCCGTCGGGATCATCTCGCCGGCGCTGATCGGCATCGTCCCGTCGATCGAGTTCGTCATCGGCGCGGCGGTCGGCGGACGGGCCAGCCTGGTCGGCGCGGTGCTCGGCGCGCTCGCCGTGGCGTGGGCCAGGACGGCCCTGTCGGAGGAGTTCCCGGCGGGCTGGACGTACTTCCAGGGGCTGCTGTTCATCGTCGCGCTGGCGTTCCTGCCGGGCGGCCTGGCCTCGCTGACGAAGCTGGTCCGCAGGCGTCGGGCCGTGGCGGGGAAGTCGCCCGTGATTCCCGTGGGAGAGGCAGCATGAGCGGACTCCAAGTACGTCGACTGCGGGTGTCCTTCGACGGCTTCACCGCCGTCGACGGTGTCGACCTCGATGTGCGCCCCGGTGATCTGCGGTTCCTCATCGGGCCGAACGGCGCAGGCAAGACGACTCTGGTCGACGCGGTCACCGGTCTGGTGAAGGCGCAGGGGTCGGTGCGGTTCGGCGGCGCGGAGCTGCTCGGGCGCAGCGTTCACCGCATCGCGCGTTCCGGCATCGGCCGCACCTTCCAGACGGCCACCGTCTTCGAGGAGTTGACGGTCCTTCAGAACCTGGACATCGCGGCGGGCGCCGGGCGTGGCGCGTGGACCATGCTGCGCCGCCGCAGGGGCGTCCCGGAGCCGGTGGCCAGCGCACTGGAGACCGTCGGGCTGAACGGGTCGGCGGACTCCCCCGCCGGGACGCTGGCGCACGGCCAGAAGCAGTGGCTGGAGATCGGCATGCTGCTCGTGCAGGACGTACAGCTGCTGCTGCTCGACGAACCCGTGGCGGGCATGAGCCACGACGAGCGGCAGGCCACGGGCGAGCTGCTCCAGCGCATCAGCGAGGAGCGGACGGTCGTCGTCATCGAGCACGACATGGACTTCATGAGGTCCTTCGCGCGCAGCGTGAGTGTGCTGCACGCGGGCCGGGTGCTCAGCGAGGGCACCGTGGCCGAGGTCCAGGCGGACCCGAAGGTGCAGGAGGTGTATCTCGGGCACACGGCCGCCGAGGACGCCGCGGACGTGGCCGTACAGGAGGCGTGATGCTCCAGATCGAGAACGTCCGGGTCGGCTACCACCGCAGCACCGTGCTGCACGGCGTCTCCGTCGAGGTCCCGGTGGACGGTGTCGCCGCCGTGCTCGGGCACAACGGGGCCGGCAAGAGCACGCTCCTGCGCGCGGCGGTCGGCCTGCTCACCCCGTCCGCCGGGACGGTCCGGCTGGACGGCGAGGACATCACCCGCCGTAAGCCGCACGAACGGGTCGCGCGCGGGATGGCGTACGTGCCGCAGGGCCAGCAGGCGTTCCCGCACCTGACCACCGCGGAGAACCTCCAGCTCGTCGCGGACGGCCGCCGACGCGGCAGGGAGGCGGTCGCCGAGGCGCTGGACCTGTTCCCCGCGCTGCGGGTGTACTCCTCGCGGCGCGCGGGGCTGCTGTCCGGCGGCCAGCGGCAGCAACTCGCCATCGCCCGCGCCCTGGTGACGGAGCCTCGGATCCTGCTCCTGGACGAGCCGACCGAGGGCATCCAGCCTTCGGTGGTCGCCGAGATCGAGGAGACGATTCTCGCGCTGGCGACCCGCGGCGGCCTGTCGGTCCTGCTGGTGGAACAGCACGTCGGCTTCGCGATGCGGGCGGCCCAGCGGTACTACGTCCTGGAGGCGGGCCGGGTCACCTCGTCCGGGGCGGGCGGCCGGGACGCGGAGCGGTCGGTGCGGGAGGCGCTCAGCGTGTGAGCCACCGGCCTCTCGGCAGCCGTACCGGATCAGCGGGTCAGTTGACGCAGGCGCCGGTCGCGGAGGACCCGCTCGGCCGGACTCCCGGTGGGCGCGAGCGCCGCCTCGTACGCGCGTACGGCTTCGGGGGTACGGCGCAGACGGCGCAGCAGGTCGGCGCGGACCGCGTGCCACACGGGGTAGTCGTCGAGGCCGAGGGCGTCCACGAGGCCGAGGGCCCGGCGCGGGCCCTCCGTCTCGGCCACGGCGACCGCCCGGATGATCCAGCCGGCCGGGCTCGGCGGGACACCGGTCTCCGGCCGGCGGCGCACGGCCGTGGTGGAGGCGTCCTGCACCGCCTCCTCGGCGAGGTCGATGTCGCCGAGGAAGCGGACGAGGACGGCGACGGCACGGCCGTACTCCGCGCGGAACGCGGCCTCGACGTCGAGCGTCATCAGGCCCCGCCGGTCTCGGTGGTCTCGCCTGTCTCGGTGGTCTCGCCCATGAAGGGGCGCACCTCGATGGGCAGGGTGGTGGCCCAGGCCGCCCGGCGGCCCCAGTGCAGGGCGGCGTCCAGGTCGGGGGCCTTGATGAGGCAGATCCCGCCGAGGTGCTCCTTGCCCTCGGCGTACGGCCCGTCGGTGACCAGGACGTCGCCGCCCCCGGGCCGCAGCACGGTGGCCGTCCCCGGGCCGTGCAGTCCGCCGGCGAAAACCCAGGCGTCCGCCTCGCGCAGCTCCCGGTGGAACGTCTCGAGGTTGCGGCCGATCCGCGCCATCTCCTCCCCCACGGGCGGCTCGTCGCCGGTGGGTGTGATCACGCTCAGCAGGTAGTGCTTCATGTCGGCCTCCGTGATGCGGTCCCTGGCATCGCCGTGCTGCGGTGCCCTTCACCTCCTACGCGAACGGCACACCCCCGGATCGACACCCCGCGCGGCGACACCGGAAGAATCCTGTCCATGACCGCACCGCACCCGCTCGTCACCCGTGCCCGGCACCTCGCCGGCACACTCCTCGCCCCGCACGCCGAAGAGGTGGACCGGTCGGAGGTCCCCGCCGGTCATCTCGCGGAGATCCGGCGCTCGGGCCTGCTCGGGGTGAACGCGCCGAAGGAGTACGGCGGCTCGGCGGCGCCGGCGTCGGTGGTGCGCGAGACGGCGGAGATCCTCGCCGGGGCGTGCTGCTCGACCTGGTTCGTGCAGACGCAGCACCACACGCCGGTGCTGACGCTGGCCAGGAGCGAGGGCCCGGTGCGTGAGCGACTGCTGGGCCCCCTGTCCCGAGGTGAGCTGCTGTCGGGTGTGGCGTACGCCCATCTGCGCGGGTATCCGAGGAGGCCGGTGCGGGTGACGCGGGACGGGGACGGTTGGCGCTTCGACGGACGGGTCCCCTGGTACACGGGGTGGGGACTGAACGACGTGATGCTGCTGGCCGGTGTGACCGACGCCGACGAGGCACTGTTCGCCTTCGCCGAGGCGCGCGAGCAGCCGGGGCTGCGGGCGTCGCCTCCGATGCGGCTGACCGCGCTCACCGCGTCCCGCACGGTCTCCCTGGAGCTGGACGGGTTCCGGCTGCCGGAGGAGGCGGTGGCGCTGCGGACGCCGTTCGCGCGGTGGGCCGCGACGGACCGGCCGAAGACGGTGGCCGCGAACCCGGCGGTGTTCGGCGTGACGGAGGCGGCCCTCGCCCTGCTGGACGGGGACACGGCGGCTCCGCTGCGCGCCCGCCTCACCGAGGTCCGCGACCGGGCCTACGCGCTGGCCGACCACCCGGTCCCGAGCGAGCACCTGGACGAGCGACTGGCGCTGAGGATCCGGGCGTACGAGGTGCTGCACGCGGCGACGACTGCAGCGGTGGTGGCGGGCGGCGGCCGTTCCCTGTCGCTGACGAACCGGGCCCAACGGCTGGCGAGGGAGGCCCTGTTCCTCATGGTCCAGGGCCAGACACAGGAGTCGCGCAGGGCCCACCTCGACGCCCTGACCGTCTAGCGGCGCGGGGGGTCAGCCGGCGAACGGCACCTGCACCGCAGCCCCCTGCTCCCCCGCCGGATGCCTCCACAGCCCCTCCGCGGCCAGCCGTGGCAGCACCCCCTCGCCGAACCAGTAGGCCTCCTCCAGGTGCGGATACCCGGACAGCACGAACTCCTCGATTCCCAGTGCCGCGTACTCCTTGATCCGGTCGGCGACCTCCGTGTGGCTGCCCACCAGCGCGGTCCCCGCACCGCCCCGGACCAGCCCGATCCCGGCCCACAGGTTCGGGTGGATCTCCAGGCCGTTCCGGTCGCCGCCGTGCAGGGAGAGCATCCGCCGCTGTCCCTCGGACTCGCTGCGCGCCAGTCCGGCCTGGACGGACGCCACGGTGGCGGGGTCGAAGCCGGCGAGCAGGCGGTCGGCCTCCGCCCAGGCCGCCGCGGAGGTGTCCCGCGTGATGACGTGCAGCCGGATGCCGAACCGTACGGTCCGTCCCTGCCGGGCCGCGAGCCCCCGGATCCAGGCGATCTTCTCCGCGACCTGCGCGGGCGGCTCGCCCCAGGTGAGGTACACGTCCACGTGCCGGGCGGCGATCTCCCCGGCGATCGGTGAGGAACCCCCGAAGTACACCTCGGGGACGGGGTCCGGCACCCGCGCCAGCCGGGCGTCCTCGACCCGGAGATGCTCGCCCTTCAGGTCGACGGCCTTGCCCTCCCACAACTCCCGGACGATCTGGAGGAATTCGCCGGTACGGCGGTAGCGGTCGTCCTTGTCGAGGAAGTCGCCGTAGGCGCGCTGCTCGTGGCTCTCGCCGCCGGTGACGACGTTCAGCAGCAGCCGACCGCCGGTCTGCCGCTGGAAGGTCGAGGCCATCTGCGCGGCGAGCGTGGGCGAGACGAAGCCGGGCCGGAACGCGACCAGGAACTTCAGCCGCTCGGTGTGCCGGCTGACCATGGCGGTGGTCAGCCACGCGTCCTCGCACCAGGCGCCGGTCGGCGTGAGCGCACCCTCGAAGCCGAGGTCCTCGGCGGCGCGGGCGATCTGGCCGAGGTAGCCGACCGTCGGGGGCCGGTCCCGTCCGGAGGCGGTGGCGGGGGTGCCGTGGCCGCCGCCGACGACATGGCGGCTGTCGCCGTTGGTGGGCAGGAACCAGTGGAAGGTGAGGGACACGTGGGGTCTCCGATCGGCGATGTCCGGCTGGGGCTTGCTCAGAGGAGGCCGTGGCGGGGTGGGCGGGTCCCGTTGAGCGCGTACCGGCCGATGTGCTGGAGCTTCCAGCGGGCGGGGTCGTGCAGGGTGTGGGTGCGGGCGTCGCGCCAGTGCCGGTGCAGGTTGAGGGAGTGCAGCGCCGAGCGGGTGCCGGACACCTCGAAGAGGGCGCCCGCCACCTCCACGGCCGTGTGTGCCGCGTGCACCTTCGCGGCGGCGACGGCGACGGACGCCTCGGCGGCCGTGTCGTCGGTGAGACCGGCGGCCGCCACGTCGACCGTGCGGGCGGCCTCCCGCAGGAGCGCCTCCGACGCCCTCACCTGCACGGACAGCTCGCCGAAGCGCTGGATCAGCAGCGGATCCTCGGCGGCCGTCTCGACACCGCTCTCGAACCAGGGCCGGCTCTTGGTCCGCACGAACTCGGCCGCCTCCGCGAGGGCGCCCGCGGCGATGCCGGTGTCGATGGCGGCGTGCAGCAACTGGGCGACCGCGCCGTGGAGTTGCGGCCCTTCGAAGGTGAGGTGGTGGGGCAGGACCCGGTCGGCCGGCACCGGCACGCCGTCGAGACGGACGGTGCCGCTGGCCGTCGTCCGCTGGCCCATGCCGTCCCAGTCGTCGACGACGGTGAGACCGGGGGCGTCGGCGGGCACGTAGGCGACGTGCAGGTTGTCGTCCTCGGCGCGGGCGAGGACCGGGATCCAGTCGGCGAAGAGCGCGCCGGTGGAGTAGTGCTTCGTGCCGGTGAGCGTGTACGAGCCGTCGGGCCGCGGTGCCAGGCGGGTGCGGATGTCCTGGACGTGCCGGGTGCCCGCCTCGGACTGGGCGTTGCCGAAGCGGCGCCCGGCCAGCAGCTCGGCGAAGAAGAACTTCCGCTGTTCCTCGGTTCCCTGACGGCGGATCACGTTGACGTAGGCGAAGTGGCTCTGCGGGATCTGCGCGAGGCTGCCGTCGGCGGTGCCGAGCAGCCGGAAGATCTCCGCGAGGGTCCCTGCGCTCACGTCCGCGCCGCCGTGCTCGGCGGGGACGGTGACGGCGAGCAGACCGGAGGCGGAGAGCCGGTCCACCTCGGTTCGGGGCAGGCACCGTTCGGCGTCCCGCTGGGCGGCTCCGGCCCGGAACTCGTCGGCCAGGGCGGCGGCGACGGCGAGTGCCTCGGCGTCGTCGGCGATCACATGGGCGATCACAGGGGCGGTCATGATCGCCTCAGCTCGCCGCGGCCAGGTACGGCGTGCGGCCGAGGGCGGTGGAGAACTGGTCGACGACCTGGCCGAGGGCCTCCGCGGCGGCGGGCGCGACGGTCAGCGAGCCGTCCTCGTGGGCGGTGATGTCCTTGTCGAGGGTGAACCAGCCCTGCACGATGTGGGTCGCGCCCATGGAGTTCAGCACGGGCCGCAGGGCGTAGTCGATGGCGAGGACGTGCGCGACGGAGCCGCCGGTGGCGAGCGGCAGCACGGTCTTGCCGGTCAGCGCGTACTGCGGCAGCAGGTCGAGGAGCGCTTTGAGGACACCGGAGTACGACGCCTTGTAGACGGGCGTGCCCACCACGATGCCGTCGGCGCGCGCGAACAGCTCGGTGGCCTCGACGATCGCGGGGTGGCGGAAGTCGGCGCCGAGCAGGGCCTCGGCCGGGACGGTGCGCACGTCGAGCGGGACGACCTCGTGTCCGTGGGCGATGAGCCGCTCGTCGAGGTGGCGCAGCAGGCGGCCGGTGCGGGAGGTGGCGGAGGGGCTGCCGGAGACGGACAGGACGGTGGCCATGGGTCCTCTTTCGGGAGGAGGGCGGGGGCGCCTCGGTGCGGGAGGCGCCCCCGGGGCGGTCAGGAGTACCAGGTGGGTTCGGGCAGTTCGCCCTCGAGGACCCAGCGGCCGACCTCGCGCCGCTTGTAGGCGACCGGGTCGTGGAGGGTGTGGGTGCGGACGTTGCGCCAGAAGCGGTCGAGGCCTTCGGAGGTGGCGGTGGAGCGGGCTCCGGTCACCTCGAAGATGCGGCTGGAGATCTCCAGGGCGACGTCGGTGGCACGGGCCTTGACCGCGGCCACCCGTACCTCGAAGTCGCCGCGGGTCTGGGCGGTGACCGCGTCGGGGTCGTCGTGCAGCTTCTGTCCCTCGGCGGCGACGGCGTCGGCGAGGGCCTCGACGGCCCAGAGCTTGGCGGTGAGGTCGCCGTAGACGTCGATGACGTAGGGCTCGTCGACCGCCCGCTCGTGGCCGCCGTGCAGCCAGGAGCGGGACTTGGTGCGGGTGTAGGTGGCGGCCGTCTCCAGGGCGCCACCCGCGATGCCGAGGTAGAAGTTGACGAACACCAGCTGGATGGTGGGGACGTTCAGGGTGTTGTAGACGCGAGGCTGGAACACCTTGTCGACGTAGCCGGCGGCCGAGGACCAGGGGGTGCGGACCCCGTCGAGGGTGACGCTGCCGCTCTCGGTGAGGCGCTGGCCGATGTTGTCCCAGTCGTCGTGGAAGGTCAGGCCCTCGCTGTCGGAGGGCACGATGGCGAAGACGTGCTGGTCGGTGCCGTCGAGGACGCCTTCCAGGACGGTGACGTCGGAGACCCTGCTGCCGGTGGAGAAGGACTTGCCGCCGGTGAAGACGAGGTCGTCGCCGTCCTCGGTGACGGTGACGTCCTTGTCGCGCGGGTTGACGGCCCCGCCGAAGAACCAGCGGTTGCGCGCGGCCTCGGCCTCCACGTGCTCCCACTGTTCGCGGGTGCCGACGAGGCGGGCGGCCCAGTTCCACAGGTAGTGGTAGCCGAGGAGCTGGCCGATGGAGCCGTCGGCCTTGGCGATCTCGCGGACGACGCGGTAGGCGGTGGGCCACCCCTCGCCTCCGCCACCGTGCTCGACGGGGCCGAGCAGGGTGACCAGGCCGGCGTCCTTGAGAAGCTGGACCTCGGCGTGCGGGGCGGCGCCGGCCCGGTCGCGTTCGGCGGCGTCGGTGGCGAGGACGGCGGCCACCTCGGCGGCGCGGGCGATCCACTCGTCGGCGGTGGCCGGGGCGGGGCGGGTCTGCCAGTCGGTGGGCGTGACGGTGCTCATGCTCGGTGACCTCTTTCGCAGTGCGGTGCGGTAGGCGTTGGGCGGGGGCGATCAGGCGTGGGCGGGCGCGGACCCGGCGTCGGATTCGGCGTCGGCGTCCGGGAGTTGGGCCTCCAGTTCGCGCACCAGGGGCAGCACGCGCTTGCCGAAGTACTCGACCTCCTCGTGGTAGTGGAGGAAGCCGAGGAGCAGCAGGTCGACGCCGCGCCCGCGGTAGGCGACGATGCGTTCGGCGATCTGCTCGGGGGTGCCGATCAGGCCGGTGCGGAAGCCGTCGTTGTACTGGATCAGATCCTCGAAGGAGGAGTCCTGCCACATGCCCTTGCCGTCGGCGGTGGACTGTCCGGCCTGCTTGACGGCGGCGCCGAACCCCTCGACGGCCTCACTGTCGGCCTTGGCGACGATCTCGCGGAGGGTGTCGCGGGCCTCGGCCTCGGTGTCGCGGGCGATGAGGAAGCCGTTGAGGCCGAACTTCGGTGCCCTGCGGCCCGCTTCGGCGGCCGAGCGGCGGACGTCGGCGATCTGCTCGGTCACCCCGTCGAAGTCCTTGCCGTTGGAGAAGTACCAGTCGGAGACCCGGCCGGCCATGGCGCGGGCCGCGGTGGAGTTGCCGCCCTGGAAGATCTCCGGGTGGGGGCGCTCGGGCGTGTTGAGGGGCTTGGGCTTGAGGGAGAAGTCGCGCAACCGGTAGAAGTCACCGGCGAGTTCGGTGTGGTCCTCGGTCCAGATCTGGCGCAGGGCGCGGATGAACTCCTCTGAGCGGCGGTACCGTTCGTCGTGTTCCAGCCAGGGCTCGCCGAGGGCGGTGAACTCGCCCTTGAACCAGCCCGAGACGACGTTGACCGCGAAGCGACCGCCCGAGAGGTGGTCGGCGGTGGCGCCGAGCTTGGCGAGGACGCCGGGATGCCACAGCCCCGGGTGGACGGCGGCGATGACCTTCAGGCGCTGGGTGGCGAGCAGCAGGGCGAGGCTGAAGCTGGTCGACTCGTGCTGGTACTCGGCGCCGTAGCTGGCCATGTAGCGGACCTGGCTGAGCGCGTACTCGAAGCCGTTGTTCTCGGCGAGGACGGCGAGTTCGCGGTTGTAGTCGTATCCCCAGTCGGTGCGCTGTTCGATCTTGCTGGTGACGAGTCCTCCGCTGACGTTGGGGACCCAATAGGCGAATTTCACGGGCGCTGCGGGCATGCGGAACTCCTGGTGCGCGGATGCGTTTTCGGGCACGCCGAATTCACACAGGGCAAAAGAGCGCGGTGAATTCAGGCGGTGCTGCAAAGGCACGGCGCAGACCTGCGGTCAGGGCAGGTGGCGCGGTGGGAGAGAGGGGCGGCGGCGGTTCGGGGAATCAGGCCGCGGCGCAACAGGAGGCGCTGGAGACGCGCGCGAGGTCGACATGGCGTCGCCGCGTGAGGTCCAGTCGCATCTTCATGCCGTCGATCGTGGCAGCCGCCGGTCTCGGCAGTCAAGGAGAACCCGACCGGTCTCGTATCGCGGACCATTGAATTTCACGAAGGCGTGACAGGGAAACCCTTGAACCGACCGGGAATGCGCCCGCATTCTTCCGGGGTGCGCACAGAACAGCTGGAATACATCGCGGCGGTCACCCGGCTCGGTTCCCTGCGCCGGGCCGCCGAGGAACTGCGGCTCTCCCAGCCCGCGTTGAGCGAGACGGTGCGGAACCTGGAGCGGGAGCTGGGGGTGGACCTGCTGGAGCGCAAGCGGTCGGGGGCGACGATGAGCGCCTCGGGCCGTGAGCTGCTGCCTCACATCATCGGGGTGCTGGACGCGGTGGACCGGCTGCGCACGGCGGCGGGCGAGCAGCACCGGATCAGTCGCATGGTGCGGGTGGGCACGGTGAACGCGGCGACCGTGCCGCTGCTCATCCCGGCCGTGCGGGAGTTCCGCGCGGCGCATCCGGTGACCCAGGTGGAGGTGGTGGCCGCCCAGCAGACGGACATCCACCGGACGCTCCTGGAGGGCGGCTTCGACCTGGGGCTGGTCAACCATCTGGAGGGCGACGACATGCCCGCCGACTTCGAGTCCACCGAGCTGCTGCGCGGGCGGCCGGTGGTGTGCGTACGCCCCGGCAGCCCGCTGGCCTCGCTGCGGTCGGTGACGGTCGAGGACCTGCTCGGCGTGCCGCTGATCGGGATGCGGTCCGGCTATGTGATGCACCGCTATGTGCACCGGCTCCTCGACGGGCACGGCCCCGCCTTCGCGTACTCCACCGACGGCGCGGAGATGGGCAAGCTGATGGTCGCCGAGGGGCTGGGGGCGACGGTCCTGCCCGACTTCAGCGTGGCCGGGGACCCCCTGGAGCGGTGCGGCGCGATCACCTACCGGCCGATCGACGGGGACGCGACGCGGGTGCTGCTGATGCTGCGCCGACGGCGCGCGGACTCGGTGCCGCAGGCGGCGCGGGATCTGCACGAGGTGTTCGTGCGGACGGCGCGGACGCTGGGCACGGCCGACGACCGCCCGCCGGCCCCCGGAGGCTGAAGCGGTGTCAGTCCTCGTCGCCGGCCGGGACGACGACGAGGAAGGCGTCCGACTTCAGATCCATCACCACGGTCGCGGGCTCCCCCTCGGCCCGCCGCCGAGCGGCGTACTCCTCCGCGGGCAACGATCCGCGCGGGGCTCCCGCGGCAAAACGCTCCAACACCTTCGCGCCCATAGCGGCAGACACCTCCTGATTCGATACGAACAGATCTGTCTCCTACGCCTGCCCACTGTCGACGCAAGCATGTTCACTACGCATCCACCTGGGTGACACCCGGCCGGTCACGGCGGAGCCGCCGGGGCCACCAGGCGCATGCGCCGAGGTCCCGCACCAGGGCGGGGACCAGCAGCGAGTGCGGCGAAGATGGCGGCGAGCACCGCCCCGGCCGAGGTGATGACACCGCCGGTGCCGACAACACCTCGCAGCACCCCCTCGCGGACCCCGTGCCGCAGGGACTCCTCGCGCACCCGGGACATGGGGAAGGTGTTGTGGTCGACACCGAGCACAAGCAGGAAGACCAAGCCGCACAGCGGAACGGACGGATCGGTGCCGGTGAAGCCGAAGACGTGCCGGATGCCGAGGTGCGGTCAGTTCCGGTGCACCGGCAGCAGCGCGGGGCGTTTCGCCGTGCGGCCGTCGCCGGAGGAGCGGCCGCGCAACCGCCGTACGGCCCAGGGGCCGAGGAAGGCGGCGGTCCAGCGCAGCTCGGCGGCGCCGGCCCGCCATCCCGAGACAGCGGGCCGGTCCGGGGCAGGCAGCGGGTGGGTCCAGGTGTCGTCGCTGCCGGGCAGGTCCAGGGCGTGTGCCACGGCGGCGGCGATGCGGGCGTGGCCGGGCGGGGAGGCGTGCAGCCGGTCCGGGCTCCACAGCCGCGGGTCGGTGACCGCGTGGTGTGCCTCGGTGTCGGCGACGACGACGCCGTGCCGGCCGGCCGCTTCGCGGATGCGGGCGTTGAGGGCGACGACGCGCGGGGCGAGGGGCCGGGCGAGGGGGGCGACGCGGCCCACGTCGGGGAAGGTCACGGTGGCGACGCGGGCGCCCTGCGCCGTGAGCGCGGCGAACACGGCCTCCAGGTGACCGGCGACCTCGTCGGCGTCGAAGCGGGGGCGCAGCAGGTCGTTGACGCCGGCGACGACGGTGGCCAGGTCGGGGCGGAGCGCGAGCGCCGGGGCGAGCTGCTCGGCGCGGACCTGCTCGGCCAGCCGTCCGCGGACAGCGAGGTTGGCGTATCGCAACGCGGTGTCGCGGTGGGCGAGTTGCTCGGCGAGGCGGTCCGCCCAGCCACGCAGGCCGGTAGCGTCGTCACCGTCGCCGAGCCCTTCCGTCTGGCTGTCGCCGAGGGCGACGTAGCGCGCGTATCTGATCCGGGTGCTGGACATGGGCGGCCCCCTGCGTCGACGAGTGAGCCCTAGCCTACTCACTTTTTTGACTATTCAGATAGGCGTCCATACGATGCCGATCCGCTCACCAGGTACGACCCGCCGCCAGCAGGAGGTCGCGGACGCGAGCGACGTCCGGGTTCTCCACGGCTCCGGGCCGCTGCACGAGGAAGGCCGTGTTGATCGGCGGGTCCTCCGGCTCGTGCAGGGCGACGAGGGAGCCCGAGGCCAGTTCCGCGAGGCAGAGGTAGCGCGGCAGGACGGTGAAGCCCGCGCCCGCGACGACCGCCGCCAGCACGCCGCGCAGGTCGGGCACGGTCACGGCGGCGGGGCCGGACAGCCGTCGGCCGAAGACGTGCCGCCAGTAGCGGCGGGCGATCGGCAGGTCCTGCGCGTAGGTGACCAGCGGGACCGGGTGCAGGGCCGCGGGCAGTTCGGCGGGCGGCCGGTCCCCCAGCCGCTCGGCCCAGGCGGGCGCGACGACCAGGACGAACTCCTCGTCCATCAGAGGGGTCGAGGTCAGGGTTCGGCCGCGCGGGCGGGTCGTGGCGATGACCAGGTCGTGCCGGCCGGCCCGCAGTTCGTCGAGCAGCGGCTCGGTCAGGCCCGTCGCCACGCGCAGCCGGACGCCTTCGGCCACCAGTGGCGCCATGGCGGGCAGCACGCGGACGCACAGCAGTTCCGCGGGCCCGGCGAGGTGCACGGGGTCGGCGCGCCCCGCCACCGCCGGGTCGGGCCCGGCCACCGCGGCCAGCTCGTCCAGCGGCGCGGAGATCCGCGCGGCCAGCGCGTCGGCGACGGCGGTCGGGGTGACCCCCCGCGGAAGCCGCTCGAACAGCTCCCGTCCGGCCTGCCGCTCCAGGGTCCGCATCTGTGTCGTCACGGTCGGCTGCGACAGGCCGAGCAGTTGCGCCGCGCCGGTGAACGACCCCGACCGGTAGACCGCCAGGAAGGTACGCAGCAGGTTCAGGTCCAGGTGATGACTTTGCTCCACCATCCGCAGTATTCCGCCCATCCCATCGGAATTCCCATACCCGACATCGGAATCCTCATTGGTTTCCTATGGCTCGACGTCCTAGGTTCGAGACACCGACAACGAGACACCCCACGAGAACACGACACCCTCGGAGACAGATCACCATGGCAAAGATCCTGTTCGTGATGACCGGCGCCGACCACTGGACGCTCGCCGACGGCACCCTGCACCCCACCGGCTTCTGGGCCGAGGAGGCCGTCGCCCCGCACGAGGCGTTCCGCGCGGCGGGCCACGAGGTGGTCGTCGCCACGCCGGGCGGCGTCATCCCGCCGGTGGACAAGGGCAGCCTCGCCGCCGAGCTGAACGGCGGCCAGGAGGGGGCCGACCGCGTCGCCGCCGGACTCGCCGCGATGACCGAGCTTCAGCGTCCGGTCCGCCTGGAGGACGTGGACCTCGCCGACTACGCGGCCGTCTTCTACCCGGGCGGACACGGCCCCATGGAGGACCTGGCCGTCGACGCCGCCTCCGGCCGCCTCCTGGCCACGGCCCTGGAGTCCGGCACGCCGCTCGGCGTCGTCTGCCACGGCCCGGCCGCCCTGCTGGCCGCCGTGAAGGAGGACGGCTCCAACGCCTTCGCCGGCCGCCGCGTCGCCGCCTTCACCAACGACGAGGAGATCCAGGCCGGCCTGGGCGACCAGGCCAAGTGGCTCCTCCAGGACCGGCTGACCGAGGCGGGCGTCGAGGTGCAGGTCGGCGAGCCGTGGGCGCCGCACGTGATCGTGGACGGCAACCTCGTCACCGGCCAGAACCCGGCCTCCTCCGTCCCGCTCGCCGCCGAACTGCTGAAGAAGCTGGGCTGACCCCTGCCCGACGAGCAACCCGCCCACCTCTACACATAAAGGAAAAATAAGCGCAGAATGGGCTTGCGCGGCACTTACCGCACACCGCACCAGACGCGGTCAGGCCTGCAAGTCAAAGGAGATGAGTCATGGCCAACGTCTCGCACTCCAGGGGCGACATGTCGACTCACCCGGATGTTTCCGAGATGCGGACTCGGCACGACCGCATGCTCGGTGGTCGCGATGTGGCACTCGTGGACGGACCGGTGTTCCTGCTCGGTCTGTACTGCGCGGTATCCCCGTGGATACTCCACTACACCGCCAGCCAGCCGGCACTCGTGACCCACAACCTGATCGTCGGCATAGCGATCGGCCTGCTGGCGCTCGGGTTCACCGCGGCTCCGGCCCGTATGTACGGCCTGAGCTGGGCCATGTGCGCGCTCGGCATCTGGATGATCGTCGCTCCGTGGGTTGTCGGCGACAGCCCGGACGCCGGTGTCATCGTCAACAACATCATCATCGGGGCGCTGGCACTGATCCTGGGGCTCGTGTGCGCCGGTACGGCGGCGAAGAACACGCCCAGGGCGTGATCCGCCTCGACGAGAAAGGCCCCGACACAGCGACGACAGGAAGGCGGCCCGGCCGGGCCGCCTTCCGCTGTCCCCGTTCCCGTTCCCCTTCCCGTCCGCGTCCACCGGCGCGGCCGAGTCGTCCGCTCAGCCGCTGGGCACCAGCCAGGGCTCCTGCGGCAGGGTCCGGCCGGTCTCCAGCAGCGACTTGAGGTTGGACAGCACCGCGGGCCAGCCCTGCGAGACCTCGGCGAGCGCGCCCTCGTCGGCGAGGTCCTCGTGGACGACGGTGAGGCGGACGATGTCGGCGTGCGGCCGGATCTCGAAGGTGACCCGCGAGTGCCGCTCCGGCAGGCCCTCCTCGTCGGGTGCGGCCCAGGTGGTGACGAGCCGGGTCGGACGCTCGCTCTCCACGACGGTGCCGACGACGTCGGCCGTGCCGGAGCCGTCCGTGCGCACATGCTCCCAGCGCGAGCCCGGCCGCCAGTCCGAGACGTTGCCGTGCCCCCAGTAGGCGGCGGTCAGATCGGCGTCCGTGAGCGCGTCCCAGACCTGCTCGGGGGTACTGGCGATGTAGGTGACATGGACGAAGGTGGGCTTGTCGGTCATGGCTTCCTCGGCTCGTCGCTTGACCTCGGTGAGCACGCGCAGCCGCGGACGCTCGAACTTGTCGATCCACCGCTCCTGGATGTCGTGGAGCGGCACCGGGTTGAGGTAGTGCAGCTTCTCCCGCCCCCGCCGCACCGTCGCGACCAGGTTGGCGGCCTCCAGGACGGCCAGGTGCTGGGTGACCGACTGGCGCCTCATGTCGATGTGCTCGCACAACTGCCCGAGGGTCTGCCCGGACCGCTCGTGCAGCCGGTCCAGCAGCCGTCGCCGCGTGTCGTCGGCCAGCGCCTTGAACACCTGGTCCATCGCGGAGTCGCTCTCTGATCGCACACCCCACGTTATGCAGGCAGGCACCTGCATGTCAACGGCGGCTCGGCGTCCGTACGACATTCCGCGGGGGCAACAGGCCCGAGGCGACCTCGGGCGGCCAGACACCGTACGACGGCAGCACCTCGGGGGCCCGGCCCGCCGGCAGGGTCTCCGTCGGCGTACCTGCCGAGGCGGGCGGCGGCGGCGCCGGTTCCGGGAGCCGCTCGACGAACGGCGGGAGGTCCTGCGCGCACCGGGCGCCCTCCGGCGGCAGCGCGCCCGTGCGGAAGTAGCGCACCACGTGCCGCCCCACGCACGCGCTGGGATTGTCCAGCGCCGTGTGCCCGTACCCGTCGAGCGTCAGCAGACGCGCACTGCCCAGCTCCGCGGCCATGGCGCGGCCCGACGCGTACGGCGTCGAGGGGTCGTACGTCGGGTTGACCACCAGCACCGGGTGGGCGGTCGTCCGGTTCCACGGACCGGTGTACGGCCGCGCCGCGCGGGCCGGCCACGCGGTGCACGGCTCGTTGGCCCAGGCCCACCAGCTGCCCAGCGCCCCGGCCTCCGCCACCGCCCGCCGCTCCAGCCCGGGATAGCGGTCCGGCGAGATGGGATTGGGGCTCTCGGCGCACATGACCGCGACCGACTGCTCGAAGCCCGGGTACCGCGCCGGTTCCGCCGCCACCGTCCCGGGATCCACGGGCGCCCGGCCGCCCCACAGTCCCTGGAGCGTGTCCGCGATCCCGGCCCAGCCGGGGTGCACGGTGTAGAGCCCGCCGCGCACCTCGCTCACCGTCCGCGCGTACGTCCACTCCCCGACCGGCCGCTTCGCCAGGCGCCGCAGCAGGGAGTGGTACTTGGCGCGGGTGGCCGCCGGGCTGCCGGCCGAGAACACGCACCCCGTCACGGGTGCGCGGCCGCAGTGGCCGAGGAACTGCTCCAGCGCCCCGGCCGAGCCCAGGTGGGAGCCGAGCCGCAGGAAGGTGTTCAGCTCGGGCTCACCGGTCGCGCCCCGGTTCACCCACGCCTGCGGGTCCACGTTCCCGTCGACGACCAGGCGCCCGACCCGCTCGGGGAACAGGTTCGCGTAGGTGGCGCCGAGCAGCGTGCCGTACGAGATGCCCCAGTAGTTCAGCCGTTCCTCCCCCGTCGCACGGCGCAGCAGGTCCAGGTCACGGGCGGTGTCGGCGGTGGAGATGTGGCGCAGCAGCTCCGGGTCGTCGCGCTGGCAGCGCTGGGCGAGGTCGGCGTAGGAGGCGGTGAACGCGCGCTGTTCGCGCTCGCCCACCGGGAACGGCGGGACCTCGGCCTGCCAGGCGGCGGCCTCCCGGGCGGAGGCGAAGCAGCGCACGGCCGTGCTCTCACCGACGCCTCGCGGGTCCCAGCTGACGATGTCGTAGCGGTCGCGCAGGTCGCGCGGGAACTTCTCGTACAGCTCGGGCAGTCCGACCGTGCCGGGGCCGCCCGGACCGCCGGGGTTGAAGAACAGCGTGCCGGCCCGCTCGGCGGGTTCGGCGGCGCGGTGCCGGATCACGGCCAGCTCGATCGTGCGGCGCTCGGGGCGGGTGTGGTCCAGCGGCACGTTCGCCACCGCGCAGTCGAATGCGGCCTGCGTCTCACCTTTGCAGGGCTTCCACCGCAGGACGACGGCGTCGTCACCGCCCGGTCCGCCGGCGGTTGCCGGGCCGGCCGCTCCGAGCAGCATCACCAACGCCCCGGCCGCCGCGCTCGCGACCCCTCTGAGCGGCATCCGTATGACGGTCCGTGGCATGGGTGGGACCTTCCCTCGCGGCTGACGGGAGCCGGGCCCTGCGACAGCGGCCCCGCAGCCATACCACCGGCGCCCCGCCCACCGGGCAACCGACACGCGTCCGAACGGGCGGTCCGGGAACGCCGGGAACCCCGCGAGGCGAGGACGGGCGGGCCTACGGCACGTACACGTACGGCGTCGTCGTGGTCAGGGGGGCGAAGCCGAGGCGTTGGAGGATGGGGCGGCTCTGGTCGGAGGCGTCGACCTGGAGGTAGCGGTAGCCGCGGTCGGCGGCGATGCGGGCGCGGTGGGCGACCAGGGCGCGGTAGATGCCTCGGCCGCGCCATGCCTGCGAGGTGCCGCCGCCCCAGAGGCCGGCGAAGCGGGTGCCGGGGATCAGTTCCATGCGCGCCGAGCTGACCGGCTCGTCACCCGCGAGGACGACGAGGGCGACGAGGTTGTCCGGGTCCGTTGCGAGGCGGTCCCGCATCAGGTCGACCAGCCAGGCGGAGTCCTTGCCGAACGCCCTCTCGTTCGCCTCGGCCATGAGGCCGACGCCCGCCATGTCCGTGACCGGCACGATGCGGAGCCCCTCGGGCAGTTCGGCACCGACGAGCTGCTCGCCCGTCTCGCCGATCATCAGGGTCTCCTCCGGCTCGGGCACGAACCCGGCCGCGACGAGCCGGTCCCCGAGGTCGACGGGCCGGTCGTGCCCGTAGAGCTTCCACTCGAAGTCCCGGCCGAGCCCGCCGAAGTACGCGACCTGCTCGGCGATCGCCGCGTCGGCGTCCGCGGCATTCAGGTCGGACCACACGACGCCGTTCCAGCCGTCCTCGGACCCGACATGGCGGACCACCTGCCCGGCGCGTTCGACGCGTGCGCCGGGGCTCTCGGGGAGTGCGCCTTCGCGCATGTCCCGGTCGTACAGGGCGAGTACCGCGGCGTTGTCCATGGGCACACTTCACCATCGCGTCCCCATGTGATCAACGGGATTACCGGCGGGCGGCGGTCTCGCCCGGTCGTACGGCCGCCAGGTAGCCGCTGAGCCGGTCGCGGTTGCGGGCCAGGCAGTCGATGCGGGACTGGATGCGGTCGATGTGGTCCTGGAGCAGGGCGGCGGTCTCGGGGGTCAGATGCTCGGCGGGCAGGATGATCTCGTCGGGCCCGGACAGGTAGGGCAGGATCGCCCGGATCATCTCGGTGGTGAGCCCGGAGTCGAGCAGCCCGCGGATCTGCTGGACGTCCCGGACGGCCGCCTCGCCGTAGGCCCGGTAGCCGTTCTCGCCGCGGTCGGGGTGGAGCAGGTCCTGCTCCTCGTAGTAGCGCAGCAGCCGGGTGGGGACACCGGTGCGGCGGGAGAGTTCGCCGATCTTCATGTCTGGCTCCGGATCGCGCTTGCCTTCACACTGATGTGAAGGTCCGACGATGGTCGCATGTCCACCGCACCCATGGCCGAGGGCACCGTCGTGCCCGCGCCCCTGCCCTGGTCGGGGCTGCTCGCCCTGTCCACGGCCGCCTTCACCGCCGTCGTCACCGAGCTGCTGCCGGCCGGACTCCTGCCGCGCATGGCGCCGGCGCTCGGCGTCCCCGAGTCCCGGGTCGGCTTCCTGGTCACGGGGTACGCGGTCGCGTCGGTCGCGGCGGCGATCCCGGTGACCGCGCTGCTGCGCGGCCTGCCCCGGCGTCCGGTGCTGATGGGCGCGCTGCTGGGTTTCGCGCTGAGCAACGCGGTGGTCGCGCTGTCGTCGTCGTACGGCGTCACCTTCGCGGCACGGCTGGTCGCCGGGGTGATGGGCGGCACGCTGTGGGCGATGCTCGCCGGGTACGCGGCCCGAATGGTGCCCACCGAGCGGCGCGGCCGGGCGATCGCGGTCGTGCTGGCGGGGATCACCCTGGCGCTGTCGCTGGGGGTGCCCGCCGGGACCGGGCTGGCCCGGCTGGTCGGCTGGCGTACGGCGTTCGGGCTGCTGGCCGGGGTGGCGGTGCTGCTGGTGGGCTGGGTGCGGTGGCGGGTCCCGGACTTTCCCGGCGAGGAGCGCGGCACGCGCACCCCGCTCGCCCGGGTCGCCATGCTGCCCGGAACCCCGGTGATCCTCTCCGTCACCTTCTTCCTGCTGCTGGGCCATCAGGTGATGTACACGTACGTCGCCCCGTTCGCGGCGCAGGCGGGCTTCGGGCGTACGGACGTCGTGCTGCTGGTGTTCGGCGCGTCCACGGTCGCCGGGATCTGGGCGACGGGCCTGCTCGTCGACCGGTGGCTGCGCGGCACGCTGCTGGGCGCGCTCGCCCTCTGCGCGGCGGTGATGCTCGCGCTGGGCCGGTACGCCGAGGCGCCCGCCGTTCTGCTGGTGTCGGCCGCCCTGTGGGGTGCCGCCTTCGGCGGGGCGCCGACGCTGATCCAGACGGCGCTGGTGGATGCCTCGGGCCCGGCGGCGGCGGACGTGGCGACCTCGCTCCAGACGACGGTGTACAACGCGGGCATCGCGGGCGGCTCGCTGGCCGGCGGTGTCGTCCTGGAGGACCTGGGCGCGGGTGCGCTGCCCTGGACGGCGCTGCCCCTGACGGGCCTGGCACTGACAGCGGTCGTCGTGGGGCGGCGGCACGCCTTTCCGCCGGCCCGCGCACGGCGGGCCCGCGAGCGCCCCGGACCGGACGTACGGCACGCGGGCCGTCCTACGCTGGACGTCGAAGATCGGTCCGAGGACGAGGAGAGCCGCACGCCATGCTGAGGGACGAGGAACTCCCGTATCTGCGCCGCTGTGTCGCACTCGCCGAGGAGGCGTTGCGGGCCGGGGACGAGCCGTTCGGCTCGGTGCTGGTCGGGGCCGACGGGACGGTGCTCGCCGAGGACCACAACCGGGTGGCGTCCGGCGACCGCACTCGCCATCCCGAGTTCGAGCTGGCCCGCTGGGCCGCGGCGCACCTGGCGCCCGGGGAACGGGCGGCGGCCACGGTGTACACGTCCGGCGAACACTGCCCGATGTGCGCGGCCGCCCACGCGTGGGTGGGCCTCGGCCGCATCGTGTACGTCGCCTCGTCCGCCCAGCTGACGGCGTGGCTGACCGAGTGGGGCGTGCCCGCCGCACCGGTGCGGGCCCTGCCGGTCCGGGAGATCGCCCCCGGCGTCGCCGTGGAGGGGCCGGTGCCCGAGCTGGCGGAGGAGGTGCGGGCGCTCCATCGGCGGTTCCATGGCGCCTGAACGGGGCCGGAACGGCCGTAGGCCCCCTGGGGGCGGGGGCCTACGGCCGTGCGGGGAGCGTGCCGGTCAGTGTTCCGCGGCGGGCCGGAACCGGCGGTAGAGGACCGCTCCGCCCAGGACCAGCGCTGCGGCGCCCGCGAGGGCGGGAACCGTGCCGTCCGTGCCCGTGCGGGCGAGGGCGGACATGGTGTGCGGCGCCTGTGCGGCCCGGACGGGCGGCACCACCGTCGGGTCCGCGTGGGACGCGGCGGGCGGGGTGTGCCGCGTCGGCGGCTCCGGCTCCGGCTCCGGCTTCGGCTCGGCCGGGGGTGCCGGCTCCTCGTCCGAGGTGTTGACGGACTCGTTGCCGAACACCGGGTTGGCGATGCCGACGACGTTGACGCTGTTGCCGCTCACGTTGACCGGGAGGTCGACCGGCAACTGGACGCCGTTGCCGGAGACCACGCCGGGCGAGTCCTGGGCACCGCCGTGGGCGCTCGCGCCGCCACCGTTCTTCGCGGGTGCGGCGGCCGAGCCCTTGTTGGCGCAGGCGTTGCCCGCGGCGGGATTGAGCAGTCCCACCACGTTCACGGTGTTCCCGCACAGGTTCACCGGGACGTGCACCGGCAACTGGACTCCGTTGCCGGAGATCAGTCCCGGCGAGCCGGCCGCGGTTCCGTCCGCCGCGGAGTCGGCGAACGCGGGCATCGCTACGGCCAGCGCGCCCGAGGCGGCGGCGACGGCGATCACACCGTTTCGGGTTACCCGTCTCATGGGTCCCTGCCTTCCAGACATGGTCGCGGGCACTCGCCCGCACCCCGTAGAACGCGGCTCGAACCATGCGAGTTATGGCCAAACGGTCTTTCACCCCAATGGGTGCCACTCTCATCGAACTGGATGTTAAGCAGACAATCCCGCCGTCGGCCGCCCGCGGACCGCCTCTCGCGGTGCCCGCACGGCGGGCCTCGCGCGGGCCGCCCGGCGTCCGGAGGCGGGTCCCGCGGAGCCCGCCTATCGTGGGCCGGGGCGCCGGTCCCCGGTCCGCTGCAAGGCGTCCTGGGAGGCATTGATGCTGGCCAAGCTGTCGACGCGACCCGCACTGCGACGCGGCGCGCTCGCCGTGGCCGCCGCACTGACCCTGCTCGGCGCGGGACTGCCGACGACGACCGCGGCGGGCGACGGTGACCGTCCCCCGGACCTCTCCCGGTTCCACGACCAGAAGGTCGAGTGGGAGAAGTGCACGGGCGACGGCATGCCCGACGATCTCCAGTGCGCCAAGGTGACCGTGCCCGTCGACTACGCGCGCCCCAAGGGCGCCACCCTCGACCTGGCGCTCGCCCGCTATCGGGCCACCGGCGACAAGCGCGGCTCCGTACTGCTGAACTTCGGCGGCCCCGGCGGACCCGGTGTCCCGGAACTCGCGTACGGCGGCAAGGAGTTCATGGACCTCACCGACGGCTACGACGTGGTCGGCTTCGACCCCCGGGGCGTCGGCCGGTCCTCCCCGGTCAGTTGCGGGGACGCCGAGGACGACGCGTACGCGGCCGTCGACGACGACCCGGACGACCTCGGCGATCCGCGGGAGCTGCTCGCGCAGCTGAAGAAGGCCGCCGCCGCGTGCGCCGAGCACTCCGGGCCGGTCCTGCCGCACATCGGCACGGTGGACGCGGCCAAGGACCTGGACGTGATGCGCGCGGCCCTCGGTGACAAGAAGCTCAACTACCTGGGCTTCTCCTACGGCACCCGGCTCGGCGCGGTGTACGCCGCCCAGTTCCCCGACCGGGTGGGCCGGCTGGTCCTGGACGGCGTGGACACGCTCACCGAGCCGCTCGCCGAGCAGGGCATCGCGGGTGCCCGGGGTCAGCAGGTGGCGCTGGACGACTTCGTGGACTGGTGCGTGAAGGACATCGCCTGCCCGTTCGGCCAGGACGCGCGCACGGCCCGCGAGGAGGTGCGGCGGCTGGTCCGCTCCATGGACGAGGACCCGGTGCCGACGGACTTCGGTGAGCCTTTCACCGGGCAGGACCTGGTGGGCGCGATCGGGCAGGGACTGTACAGCAAGGAGTTGTGGCCCTCCCTGGAGCGGGCGCTGGCCCAGCTCGTGGAGAGCGGGGACACCAGCGGCGTGATGGCGTTCGCCACCGGTGGCCTCTCCCTGCCGGTGCGCGACCCGGGGGGCGGTGATCCGGGCGGGGGTCTGGCCGACGAGGAGGAGATCCCCCTGGACAACCTGCCGGCCGCGCTGATGGCGATCAACTGCGCCGACGATCCCGACCGCCCCACCGCCGAGCGGATCACCGCCGACCTGAAGCGGCTGCGCGCCGCCTACGAGGAGGCGTCGCCGGTCTTCGGGCCGTACCGGCTCACCCAGGTCCTGATGTGCTACGGCCGCCCCAAGGGCACCGACTACATACGCGAGGAGGTGAAGGACCTGGACACGCCGAAGATGCTGCTGGTCGGCACCCGCGGGGACCCGGCGACGCCGTACCACTGGACGGTGGAGACGGCGGAGCGGCTCGGGTCGTCGGCCGTGGTGCTCGACAACCGCAGCGAGGGCCACACGGGGTACGGCTCGTCGAAGTGCGTGCACCGCAAGGTCGACGACTTCCTTCTGTACGGTTCCCTCCCGCCGAGCGGCAGCTCCTGCGGGGCCGACGAGGACGACTGAGTGCGCCGCGGTCTGCCGCTGCTGCTGGTCGCCGCCGGCGCGGCCGGGGCGACCCTCGCCGCGTGCGCCGGCTCGGCGCGGTGGTGGTTCGCGGCCGGTCCACTGCTGGCGCTGACCGCCCTCGGTGTCCGCGATCTGGTGCAGCGCCGGGACTCGCTGCTGCGGGCGTATCCCCTGACCGGGCGGCTGCCGTTCGTGCCCCGGCGCGGTCGTGACGAGCGGTCCGGCGCCGTGGGCGAGTTCCTGGTGTCGTCCCTCGCCCCCGTGGAACCGCCCGAGGAGGCTCCCGTGGTGCGGGTGGGCGGGCCCGACTGCCGGCTGCCGTACGACATGGCGCTGCTGAACGTGTCCGCGATGAGCTTCGGCGCGCTGTCGCCCCGTGCGGTGCTCGCCCTCAACCGGGGTGCCGCGCTGGGCCGGTTCGCGCAGGACACCGGCGAGGGCGGGCTGTCCGAGCACCATCTGCGGGGCGGCGGTGACCTCGTCTGGGAGATCGGGACGGGCTACTTCGGCTGCCGGACCGGGACCGGGGGATTCGACGCGCGGGAGTTCGCGGACAAGGCGGCGCTGCCCGAGGTGCGGTGTGTGTCGCTGAAACTGTCGCAGGGGGCCGCGCCGGGCGGCGGCGCGCTGCTGCCCGGCGTGAAGGTGAGCGCCTCGGTCGCGCGGGAGCGGAACGTGCCGGTGGGTGAGCCGGTGGTGTCTCCGCCGGGGCACCGGGAGTTCTCCACGCCACGCGAGCTGGTGCTGTTCCTGGCGCGACTGCGGGAGCTCGCGGGCGGCAAGCCGACCGGGGTCAAGCTGTGCGTCGGCTCGCGCCGCGAGTTCCTCGCGGTGTGCCGGGCGATGGTCGCGGAGGGCGTCGCGCCGGACTTCGTGGTGGTGGACGGGTCGGAGGGCGGCTCGGGCGCGGCGCCGCCGTACGCCGGGGAGGTCGGGCTGCCGCTCACCGAGGGGCTGATCACCGTGCACAACGCGCTGGTCGGCGTCGGACTGCGGGACCGGGTGCGGATCGGGGCGAGCGGCGGGGTGACCACGGGTGCGGACGTCGTCCGGCGGCTCGTCCAGGGCGCCGACTACACCAACGCGGCCCGCGCGATGATGCGGGCCGTGGGCTGTGTTGGGACCGGCCGCTGCCACACGAACGCGTGCCCGGTCGGTGTCGCGACACAGGACCCGCGACGGATGCGGGCCCTGGACGTGGAGGACAAGTCCCGGCGGGTCCGCCACTACCAGCGCGGGACGGTCCGCGACGCGGTGCGGATCATGGCCTCGATGGGCGTCCGGGAGCCGGCCGGCCTGAGGCCCGCCCACCTGGTGCGGCGGACGGGCCCGGGGACGGTCCGGTCGTACGCGGACCTGTACGAGTGGCTGGAGCCGGGGGCGCTGCTGTCCGGGCCGCCCGAGTCCTGGGCGGCCGACTGGAAGGCGGCGGACCCGGACGGCTTCAGCTAGCGGCGTCCGGCTGGACCGACGGGGCGGTCACGAAGGCGTCGATGGCCGCCGTCAGCTCGGCCGGCTTCTCCACGGGCAGTTCGTGGCCCGCGTCGAGGATGCGGACGGTGGCGTCCGGATAGGCCTTGGCCATCCGCAGCATCTGCTTCACCGGGAGCTGGATGTCGTGGTAGCCGTGGATCATCAGGGTCGGCGTGCGGATCTCCCCGACCCGGTCCAGGACGTCGAACGCCCGCATGGCGCCGTACAGGGTCATGACCACCTCGCGCGGGGTGTCCGCGGAGGACTTGATGTAGGCGCGGATCTCGTCGCGCGGGTAGCCGGGGGCGAAGGCGCGCTGGATGTTCGTGGCGACGAACAGCTTGTACGGGACGAGGGTGGAGGCGGCCATCAGCAGGCCTCTGCCCCGGTTGTACGCCATCCGGCCGATGGAGTTCACCAGCACCATGCGCTCGACGCGCTCGGGGTGGGCCAGGGTGATGGTCTGCGAGATCATCCCGCCCATCGAGTGGCCGACCAGCACGAACCGCTCGACCTCGAGGTGGTCGAGGAGGGCGAGGACGTCGTTCGCCAGCTCCTGGACCGTCTTCACACCCGCCCCGGCGCTGTCGCCGTGCCCGCGCAGGTCGAGCCGGATCACCCGGCGCGTCTTCGAGAAGTGCGCCACCTGGTGGTCCCAGCGGTGCCGGTTCGCCGTCCAGCCGTGCACGAACACCAGAGGCACCCCGCCGCCCTCGCGCGGCCCCTCGTCGTCGTACGTCAGTCTCGCGCCGTCGACTTCGAGCTGCGGCATGGGTGCCTCCTGCGTGAACGTCCGGTTACTGACGCGTACGGTAACCGGCCGACGGGTCGGCGTCACCGTCGTTCGCCGAGGAAGTCGAGGATGTGCCCGTACACGTCCAGGGCGGCGCCCCGGCCGAGGAACGTGTCCAGGTGGCCGTAGCCCGGGATCTCGGTGTACCGGACGTCGAGCTGGGGCTGGCGGTGGGCGAGGACCTCGTGGCAGAGCTGCTGCGAGTCGAGCCACAGGCCGTTCTCGCTGCCGGCGAGCAGCAGGACGGGCGTGTCGATGCGGGCGGCCGCGTCCAGGGCGTTCCGCGGCAGCGACCGGTAGCGGCCGTCGGTCTCGTGCCAGCGGACCACACTGCGGGCCAGCTCGATACGGCGCAGATGCGGCAGGATCCACAGCGGCGCGGGGCCGAGCAGCTCGGCGAGCCGGTCGTGGGTGGCCTCGGACAGGTTCTCGTGCACGAAGAGTGAAGCGCCGCTCCCCCAGGCCGAGTTGTGCAGCATCTGGCAGGTCGGGTCGGGGCAGGACGCCTTGCGGGAGGCGAGGGCGAACAGCGGCGTGTACTTCGACCATAGGCCCACCTTGCGGAAGTCGACCGGGATGTGGTCGATACGGGACTTCAGCAGCTCCCCCGCCACCGACATGCGCAGGGAGGTGCGGCCGGCCAGCTTCGGCGTGAGGAACACGCCCTGGGAGACCACGCCGGCGAGGCCGGGGACCAGTCCGGCCGTCATCGACAGGGAGAGGGTGAGGGAGCCGATGCAGTGGGCGACCACGAACAGCGGGCGGTCGCCGATGCGTTCGCGGATGTGGGAGACGGCGGCCGGGATGTCGTACAGGGCCACGTCGTCGTAGGTGTAGCGCTGTCCGGTCTCGTTGTAGGGCAGCCGGCAGCTGCCCCGCCAGTCCAGGAGCCATGGTTCGTAGCCGTCGTCGAGGAGGGAGTCGACGAGGTTGCGGGTCTCCGGGAGCAGGAACATGTCGGCGGACGCGGTGTGGCCGTGCAGGAGGAGCACGGCGGGGCGGCCGCTCTCGCCGGGGTCGACGCGGGTCAGGCCGAGGCGGACCCCGTCGGCCGCGCGGAACGGGATCTCCTCCACGCGCGCCGGGTCCAGGCGGTGGCGCAGCGGGCGCAGCGCGGTGGTGGTCCTGACCCTGCGGAGCTGCCGCCGGGGCGCTGAGGTCGTCTTGAAGATCATCGGTGGCGCTCCGTGGGGTTCGGGGTGCGGCGCAGGTCGAGCAGGTCCGCGGCGGCGCGGGCGAAGGGGCCGGCGAGTCCGCGGCCCATCTCCAGGCCGAACCACGCGAGCCAGGTCAGCTTGGCGGCCCGCTTCTCCTGGCCGGTGAGGTGCGGGGCGACCTTGATGCCGTCGATCTGGTCGCGGACGTAGGAGTCGGCGGGCACGACGACCTCACCGGTGAACGTGGCGGGTTCGCCCTCGCGGCCGAGTTCGATCGTCAGGGCGCGGGTCTGGCGCCACAGGTCGCGGCGGGCGCGGGCGTACTTGTGTCCCTCCAGCCACCACAGTTGTTCTTCCGCGTCGCGCAACCGGAGGCGGTAGCGCAGGAGTTGGTGCCTGAGCCCGTGCTGCTGCGGGATGCCCTCCTCGGGGCGCACCCAGACGTCGCCGTGGACGACGGTGAGCGGCTCGGCGTGGACCGCCGGGCAGGTGATCTCGCCGGAGACGTCGACCCGGCGCTCCTTGACGAGCTGGTACATGCTCGCGATGGAGAGGGTGAGCGCCATGGAGCAGGGGCTGCCGGAGCTGCCCGCCGCGTCTGCGGTGTCGGCTGTGTCCGCGGTGCCGCCTGCCCGGCGGACCCGGCCCTCGGTGGTCTCGGCGAACCACAGGTAGGGCTGGTCCTCCTTCCGGGGCAGCCGGGCGAGTCCGTCACCGGCGAGCTTCTCGAACGTCTTCAGCTGGGCCTGCGCGTCGTACCGGGCCGCCGGGGTCAGCCCGAGGGCTTCCACCAGGGCGTCCGTCCGCTCGGCGCTCGCCGCCGGACCCTTGAGGGTGGCCTCGCACAGCTTCAGCGCGGTCGGACTCTGCAACACCCGGGCCAGGAAGGCCAGTTCGGGCACCGGCTCGGCCTCCAGGCGGGCCAGGGTGTCGGTGCGCCAGTCGTCCCAGTCCTCGACCCGGACGTGCATCCCGCCGAACGCCATGTCGCGGACCACGTCGTCGAGGGTGTTCGGGACGCCGGTGAGGTTGTAGTCGAAGCCCCACGCGTCCGGCTCGCAGACGACGGCCACGGCGACCCGGCTGACCCAGTCGACGGGGGCCGCGTTGAGGTAGCGGAACGCCGGTACGGTGCGGAAGCGGCCGAACGCCGAGATCAGACCGCTGCTGAGGTCCTGCGGGTTGTAGGCGCCGGTCTTGGTGTGGCCGCCGATGCCGCCGGGGCGCAGCGCCGACACGATCAGCCCGTGGTCGCGGGCACGGCGCAGGGCGGCCTCGGCGGCCCACTTGGACTGGTCGTAGCCCGCGACGAGGCGGTCGACGTGGGCGAACGGGTCGTCCTCGCCCATGGAGCTGATGCCGACCTCGTTGAAGACGGCGATGGACGAGATGTGGTGCAGCGGCTTGGGCCGTCCGGTGGCGGCGAGTTCCGCGAGGGTGAGGGTGCCGAGGACGTTGCTGGCGCGCAACGACTGGTAGCCGCGCAGGAAGTCGACGGCCGCCGCCACGCCCACCACGCTGTCCAGCTCGTGGGCGAGGGTGTGCCACAGCTCGTCGGACAGTCCGAGGCGGGGACGGCGGATGTCGCCGGGCAGCACGGTGACACGGCGACGGACCTCCGCGTTCCATGGCAACCGGTAGGTGCGCAACTGCTCGGCGAGCCGGGCGGTCGCCGCCTCCTCGTCGGCCCCGCGGACCAGGCAGTACACATGGGCGTCGCTGTGCCGGAGCAGGTCGAGCAGCATGTGGCTGCCGAGGAAGCCGGTCGCGCCGGTGAGCAGGATCCGCCGGGGCGGCAACGGCTCGGGCGAGCGGAGGAAGGGGAGACGGTCGGCGAGCGCGAGGTCGGCCAGGATCTGGTCGAGGTCCTCACGGCGGGCGGTGCTGTGCGGGTCGTCCGCCAGGTCGGGGAGCGGGAGGGTGGTGACGGGGGCGGGCTGCGCGGGCCGGGGGGACCAGACGGGGAGGCCGGCCGCTGCGGGGGCGGGAAGGACGGCCGGTGCGGGCGCCGGGAGCTTCTCGGCGTGGGCGGTCCGGGGCGCCGGGAGGGGAACCGAGTGGCCGCCCCGCTCCAGCCAGCGTCGGGCCAGACTGCTCGGCCGGGCGTCGGCGAACACGTCGTCGAGGTCCAGCTCCACGCCCAGATCGCGCTCCAGCTCCGCCGCCAGCTCCACGGCGTGCACGGAGCTGCCTCCGGCGTCGAAGAAGTCGGCGTCGGCGTCCAGGTGCCCCTGGGGAAGATGGCGCCCGGCGGCGACGGCGATGGCGTCGGCCAGGCCGTCGAGGTCGAGGACAGGGGCGTCGGGCGCGGGGGCGTCGGAGCCCGCCACCTTCGCGGATTCGCCTGAGGCAGGCTCCCGCCCGGCCGGGTCGGCCGTGGGGATGACCAGCGCCAGCAACTCGCTGACGCCGAGCCCGCTCCCTCCCCGTTCGATCGCCTCGGCGGTGGCCTGCCCGTCGTTCGTCCGCTGTCCGGCGTTCGCCGCCGCGTCCTCGTTCATGTCACGCATGAGAGCCCTTCACGATGTGCACGGTCCTTTCCCTGCTGCTGCCGGAGCCCTACCGCTGCCGAAGCCCTGGCGGGCGCCGCGGAGGCCGCCCGCCGACCGGGCCGCCGTCACTGTTCCCAGGAGCGGAAGGCCCGCAGATGGTCCGGCGTGGTGACGGTCTCCAGGAGTTCGTCGTCCGGGTCTCCGCCGCCGAGCGCGGCCACGAACCGGCGGGCCGGGGCGTTGCGCGGGGTGCGCTCGGCCGTCAGACGGACCTTGGTGCAGCCCAGTTCGTCGGCGCGGTCGGCGAGCCGGGCGAGGAGTCTCTCCTCCACCCCCCGTCCGAGGGCGCGGCAGCTCATCAGCCAGGCCAGGACGTCGAGTTGGTCGCCGTCGGCGCGGACGGCGAGCAGGCCGATCTGGCCGTAGTCGCCGAAGCGGTCACGGGCCGAGGCGGTCCACACCTCGCCGCGGCTGAGCCACCGGTCCAGGTCGCCGCCGTCGGCGGAGCGGGCGCGGAGGGTGAACTGATTGGTGCGGCGCACGAGTTGCTCGGCCCGCTGCACGTCGTCCTCGCCGAGGGCACGGACGTCGACCTCCAGGTGCAGCTGGGCGAGGAACTCCTCGAAGCCCGCCTGTTCACGGACGGCGTCCCGTTCGCGTTCCTGGTCGTAGAAGCGGGCCCGCAGGGCGTCCTCGGCGGTGGCCGGAGCAGGGACCAGCGGCCACAACCGGGCCAGGAACTCCTCCAGGCCGGCGACGGGCGGACAGGTCACGGACAGCACCTGAGGCAGTGCGGCGCGCATCCTGCCGATCTCGGCGGGGTTGTCGTCGAGGAACAGGAAGCTGTCCACGCCCAGGTTGAGGGTGCGGGCCGCCTCCGCCACGCGGGTCGGCTTCGGGCCCCAGGCGGCGGAGAGGACGCTGAAGTGCTCGGCCTTGAGGAGGCTGTCGGGCCGGTCGAGGACGGCCCGGACGGTGTCCTCGTCGTTGTTGCTGACGAGCGCCAGCAGTGCCCCGGCCTCGCGCCACTGGAGGAGGCGGCGCGCGAGGAGGGCGCGCGGCCCGGTCAGGTCCACCGCGTCGGGGCCGATCTCCCCGGCCACTCCGCCCCACAGCGTCTCGTCGCCGTCGACGGCGATCACCTTGGGCGCGGGCCGCAGCACGGACCGGACGGTCTCGGCCAGGCACAGGGCGACCGCCGCCTGGAAGGGCGGGGTGAAGGGCAGGTGGGCGAGGCGTTCGGTCCGCTCGTCGAAGCGTTCCGCGACGGCGTGCCGGCGGTTCCAGTCGTCGGGGCGGAGCACCGCGATGCCGGGCAGTGCGGCGAGTTCACCGGCGACCTCGTCCTCCCAGCGGGTGAGGCGTTCGTCGGTGCGGGCGGCCGGCAGGAAGCCGACGATCAGCGGTTTGCGGGTCCGTTCGGCGACGGCCCGCAGGGCGGCCGGGTACTCCGTGCGCAGTTCGGCGAGGAGCGCGTCGTCCACCGGCCCGAACCGTTCCAGGTCGGGCGCCCGCAGGAGGACGACGCCGACGGCCGTACCGGGGTCCGCGAAGACGCCGGAGGGGTCGCGCAGGGCGGCGAGCACCTGGTGGTACGGGGCTTCGGCGACCGTCGGTCCGCCGTGCGGCGCCCCGTCCTGGAGGGCGGTCGCGCACATCAGCGGGAGGTTGCCGAGGGCGAAGGTGGCGGCGAGGGCGAGGGACCGGGCGGGCGCGGCCTCCTGGCGGGCGACCGGTGCCGACGCGTCCTGGGCCACCTCGCCCAGCAGTTCCACGAACTCCTCGCCCAGCCCGGCCGTGGCCGCGGGGTCGAGGATGTCGAGGTTGTGGTCGAGGCGGATGCGGCCCGCGTCGGGGGTCATGGTGATCATCAGGTCCAGGTCGGAGTAGCCGGTGCCGGCGGGCAGGACGTCCAGGTTGTCGAGGCGGCCGCCGTAACGGACGTAGTTGAAGTAGACCTCCACGAGCGGGGCCCCGGCGCGGTGCAGGCCCTGCCGGGCGAGGGTCGCCAGCACGTCGGAGAACATGGCGCCCCTGGCCAGGAGCCGTTCCATGCGGCCGTCGGTGCGCCGCAGCACGTCGGCGACGGGTTCGCCGGCCCGCGCCTCGGCGGGGAAGGGCACGGGGACGCCGTAGAAGCCCACCGCGTCGAAGGCATCGGCGTGGATGCGGGTGTCGACGGGGACGGCGAGCACGAAGCGTTCACGTTGCCGCTTGCGGGCCAGCAGCACGGTCAGGGTGCCGAGGCAGAAGGCGGCGGGTGTGACGGCGAGACCGCTCGCGGCGGCTGTCACACGGTCCATGAGCCCGTCGGGGAGGGTCACGGTGACGCTGCCCGCGCGGTACGACCGCTGCGCGGGGCGTGGGCTCGACAGGGTCAGGTCGAGCCGCTCACTGCCGTCGAAGGCCTCGCGCCAGTCGTCCGTCGCCGTGCCCTCGCCCGACTGCTGGGCCTCGACGAGGAGGTGGATGTCCCGGTTGGTGGGGTCCGCGCCGAGCGGAGTGCCGGACAGTTCGGCGTCGATCTCGCCCGCCACGAGGAGGAGGGACTGGAGGTCGCTGACGGCGTGGTGGGCGCCGAAGACCAGGATCTGACCCCGCTCTCCGCCGTCCAGCAGCTCGAACCGCCACAGGGGCGCGGCCGTCAGGTCGAACTCCGGTTCCAGCAGCGCCCGCAGGCGCTCGGCCGGGTCCGGGTCGTCCGTCACGGGGGTCCACCGCAGAAGCGGCGGCACCTCGCGGGCGACGTGCAGCAGGCGTCCGTCCGCGCCGGTCCGGACGGCGGTGCGCAGGGCGGCGTGCCGGGCGGTGAGGCGGTCCACGATGCCGGTGAGCGTGTCGCGGCCGGTGGGTGTCGTGAGGCGTACGGCGAGGCCGACGGCGTGGGCGGCCTGCGGCATGTCGGGGCGGGCGCTGCGCAGCAGGCGTACCACGTCGCGGGTCGCCGGGTGCGTCTCGGTCTCGGGCACCTCTGCGGCCGGGTCGGCGACGGCGCGCTGTTCGGCCGCCCGCTCGGGCAGGGCGGCGGCCAGGGTCCTGGCCAGGCCCCGGATGTCGGCGGCGGCGAACATCTCGGCGGTGGGCAGTTCGACGCCCAGTTCGCGGGCGAAGGAGTTGCGCAGCCGCACCAGCATCAGGGAGTCCAGGCCGAGTTCCTTGAGCGCGCTGCTCGCGGAGGTGTCGACGACCCCGCCGGAGACCTCGCCGACGCGGGCGCGGACGTAGGCCTCGAGCCAGGTGACGCGGGCCTGGTCGGTGGCGGCGGCGAACACCTTCCGTACGAGGCCGTCCGCGTCGCCGGTGCCGGTGGGGGCGGTGACGAGATCGGCGAGGATCGGGCGGGTGCGCACCGCGTCCGGGGAGAGCGCGAGGAGTTCCCAGTCGAGGGCGAGCGGGGCGAGCTGACGGCGGCCGGTGTCCAGGACGCGGTCGAAGAGTTCGCCGCCTTCCTGCGGGGAGAAGGCGACGAGTCCGGAGCGGCCGGTCTCGGCGGCACGGGTGCCGGATTCGGCGACCATGCCGACACCGGACCAGGCGCCCCAGTCGAGGCTGAGCGCCCGTCGTCCGGTGCGGGAGAGGTGGTGGGCCCAGGCGTCGAGGAAGGCGTTGGCCGCCGAGTAGGGGCTCTGGCCGGGTGAGCCGAGCAGACCGGCCGCCGATGCGAACAGGACGAGGTTGCCCGCTTCGGGGGCGAGTTCGGTGAGCAGGGCGGTGCCGAGCACCTTGGGTGCGAGGACGCGCAGGACGCGTTCGTCGGTCAGGTTGGCGACGGTGGCGTCGTCGAGGACGCCGGCCGCGTGCACGATCGCGGTGATGGGGCCGGCTTCGTGGCGTACGGCGTCCAGCGCGGCCGCCAGGCTGTCGCGGTCGGCGACATCGGCGCGGGCCAGGTGCACGGTGACCCCGCGTTCCTCCAGGCCGCGGATCCAGCGCAGGGTGTCCGGGGCGGGGGTGCCGCGGCTCATCAGGGCGAGGCGGCGGGCGCCGCGCCGGACGAGCCGCTCGGCGACGACACGGCCGAGGCCGCCGAGGCCGCCGGTGATCAGGTGGACGCCGTCGGGGGTGACGACGGGCGCGCCGTCGGTGTCGGGGCGGGTGCGGGCCAGGCGGGGGACGAGGCGGCCCGACTCGCGCAGGGCGACGAGGCGTTCGTCGTCGGCGTGGCGCAGCTGGGTCCACAGGGCGTCGGTGCCGCCGGTGGGCGGCAGGTCGACGAGGGTGGCCGCCAGTTCGGGGTACTCCTGGGCGACGGCGAGGCCGAAGCCCCAGGCGAGCGCCTGCTGCGGATGGGCGACCTGGCCGCTGTCCCCGACTGCCCGACCGCTGTCCCCGGCTGCCTGGCTGCCGCGTGCGACGACGAAGAGGCGCGGGGGGCGGCCGCGTGGGCGGTCGGCGAGGGCGCGGACGAGGTGGAGGGTGCTGAGGCAGCACAGGCGGGCCGCTTCCTCGGCGGTCCGTGCGTCGGTGACGGACGGTGCGTCGAGCGCGGTGAGCTGTACGACGCGCTCGGGCAGGGTGTCGGGGTAGGCCTCGTCGAGGAGGCGGGCCAGGTGGCTCGGGTCGGCGAGGTCGAGGACGTACCGGCCGGGGCCCTGTGCGGTGAACTCGGTTCCGCCTCGGGCGACGACGTGCGGGGCCTCGGTGCCGAGGCGGGTGAGGAGGTCGTCGGCGGTGCCGGTTCCGTCGGCGAGGATGAGCCAGCTGCCCTCGGCGGGGCGTTCCTGGGCGGCCGGGCGGGGCTGCCAGCGGGTCTCGAAGAGGGCGCCGTCCAGTGGGGAGAGCGCGGCGAGTCCGAACTCCTCGGCTTCCAGAACGAGTTGTCCGTCGTCGTCCCACAGGCGCAGGTCGAGGGAGGCGGTGTCGCCTTCCACCGCGCGCAGTTCGCAGCTCACCCAGACGGGCGCGGTGCGCCGCCCGGTGTGGCGGACGCGGCCGAAGCCGGCGGGCACGAACGCCCGTCCGTCGGGCGCGTCGCCGGGCAGGGCGGCGGTGTGCAGGGCGGAGTCGAGGACGGCGGGGTGGAACAGGTGCCCGGCAGCGGGGCGTTCGGCGAGCCGTGCGAGCGCGGCGGTGTCGCTGCGGCGGCCGGACTCCAGGTTGCGGAAGGCGGGCCCGTACTCGATTCCGAGAGCGCCCAACTGGGCGTACACCGGTGCCAGTTCGACCACTTCCGTGCAGCTTGCGCGTAGCTCGTCCAGCCGTGGCTCGGGGACGGGCGGCGTGTCGACGAGCATCCGGCCGGTGACATGGCGTTCCCAGCGGCGCTGTCCCTCGGCCGCCGAGGCGACGGTGAACTCACGGACGCCGTCCTCGGCCGGACGCAGGACGAGCTGGATCCGCACGGGCCGGGCCTCGTCGAGGCGCAGGGGCTGGACGAACCGCACGTCCTCCAGGCGCACTTCGGCGCTGTCCGTCACCGCGTGGGCTGCTTCCAACGCCATGTCGAGGAAGGCAGCGCCGGGCAGCCAGACCTCGCCGGTGACGCGGTGGTCGGTGAGGTAGGAGAAACGGCTGTCCCGCAGGTCGACCCGGCTCTGGAAGAGGTGCCGGTCGGGCTCGTCGCTGGCCTCGACGTGCGTACCGAGCAGCGGGGAGGCACCGGCCGCCGTGGCCGGGGCGGGGGCGAGCCAGTGGCGTTCGCGCGCGAAGGCGTAGGTCGGCAGGCCGAGGCGGCGGCCCTGGGGGAAGAGGGCCGTCCAGTCCGGTGCGTGGCCGGCGGTGAACAGCTCGCCGGTCCGGCGCAGCAGCATGGCGTGGCCGTCCTGCTGGCGGCGCAGGGAGCCGATGGCGACGGCGTCGATGCCGGCCTCGGCGGCGACGGCCTCGACGGCGGCGGTGAGCGAGGGGTGCGGGCTCAGCTCGACGAAGTAGCGGTAGCCGTCGTCCAGCATCCGGCGGATCGTGTCCGCGAAGCGCACCGGCCGGCGCAGGTTGGCGAACCAGTACGCGGCGTCCAGGCGGTCGCCGTCGACCGGTTCGGCGAGTACCGCCGAGTACAGCGGGGTGTCCGTGCGGGTGCCCCGGACTCCGGCGAAGCGGTCGAGGAGCTCCTCGCGGAGCGGTTCCATGAGCGGGCTGTGGGAGGCGAACGGCGTCGACAGCCGGCGTACGGTGACGCCCCGCTCCGCCAGGTGCCGGCCCAGCTCGGCCAGGGCGTCGGCGTCGCCGGAGACGGCGGTGGAGCGGGCGCTGTTGACGGCGCCGACGAACAGCCGTCCCTCGTACGGCGTGAGCAGTTCCTCGACCTGCGTGTGCGGGAGGTCGACGGCGACCATGCCGCCGCGTCCGACGAGCGGCACGACCGCGTGGGCGCGCCCGGTCACCACCGTCACGGCCTCGTCCAGGGTGAGCGCGCCCGCGCTGTAGGCGGCGGCGATCTCGCCCAGGCTGTGGCCGACCACGGCGTCGGGGGTGACGCCCAGGGCCCGCCAGGCGGCGGCCAGCGCCGCGTTGACGGCGAACAGCACCGGCTGGAGATACTCGGTGCGCTCCAGCGGCGAGAACTCCTCCGGCGCGCGCAGCACATTGAGCACCGACCAGCCGACCTGCCGCTGCACGGCCGCGTCGATCCGGGACAGCTCGTCCCGGTACGCCTGCGACTCGGCGAACAACTCCAGTCCCATGCCCGGCCACTGGCCGCCGTGCCCGGCGAAGAGGAAGGCGACCTTGCCGCTCTGCTCCTCGCGGGGCGGGGCCAGGGGTGCGCGGCCGGACGCCAACGCGTCGAGAACGGTGCGCAGTTCGTCCCGGTCGCCCGCCACGACGCTGGCCCGCCGCTCGAAGTGGCTGCGGTGCCGCGCCAGGGTGTGGGCGACATCCGGCAACGGGGTGTCCTCGGTGACGTACGCCGAGAGCCGTGCCGCCTGTCCGCGGACGGCGGCCTCGCTGCGCCCCGACAGCACGAACAGGTGCTTGCCGTCGCCCGTTCCGGCCGGCGTCGGCGACGAGGTGCCGGGCGCCTCCTCGACGACGATGTGCGCGTTGGTGCCGCTGATCCCGAAGGCGCTGACGCCCGCGCGCCGCACCCGTTCCCCTGTCGCCGGCCAGGGCCGGGCCTCCTGGAGCAGCCGCAGTCCGCTGTCGTCCCAGTCGACGTGCCGGCTGGGCGTTTGCGCGTGCAGGGTGGCCGGAAGGATCCCGTGGCGCAGCGACTGCACCACCTTGATCAGCCCGGCGACGCCCGAAGCGGCCTGGGCGTGACCGATGTTGGACTTCAGGGAGCCCAGGTACAGCGGACGGTCCTGGGGCCGGGAGGCGCCGAAGACCTCGGTCAGGGCGTTCGCCTCGATCGGGTCGCCGAGGGTGGTGCCGGTGCCGTGCGCCTCGATGTGGTCGATGTCCTCGGGCGCCAGTCCGGACTGCTCCAGGGCGCGTCGCAGGACCAGTTCCTGGGCGGGGCCGTTCGGGGCGGACAGGCCCTGGCTGCGGCCGTCCTGGTTCACCGCGGTGCCGCGCAGCACGGCCAGCACCTCGTCGCCGTCGCGCCGGGCGTCGCCGAGCCGCTTCAGTACGAGCATGCCGGCGCCCTCCGCCCAGATCGCGCCGTCGGCGTCGTCGGAGAAGGAGCGGCAGCGGCCGGTCGCGGACAGGCCGCGCAGCCTGCTGAACTCTACGAAGGTCTGTGGGGTGACCATGAGGGTGACGCCGCCGGCGAGGGCGAGGTCGCACTCGCCCGACCGCAGCGCCTGTGCCGCCAGATGGGTCGCCACCAGGGAGGAGGAGCAGGCCGTGTCCACGGTGAGGGCGGGCCCGTGCAGGCCGAGCGCGTACGACAGCCGGCCGGAGGCGACGCTCAGCGCGGAACCGGTGCCGACATAGCCGTCGAGCTGGTCGAGGCGGGTGCCGGCCAGGTATTCGCTGCCGAACATGCCGACGTACACGCCGGTGGTGCTGCCCGCGAGGTCGCCCGGCACGATGCCGCCGCGCTCCAGGGCCTCCCAGGCGGTCTCCAGCAGCAGCCGTTGCTGCGGGTCCATGGCGGCGGCCTCCTTCGGGGTGATGCCGAAGAAGCCCGCGTCGAAGGACTCGATGTCGTCGAGGAAGCCGCCGTCCCGGGCGTAGGACTTGCCGGGGGCGTCCGGGTCGGGGTCGTACAGGGACTCCACGTCCCAGCGGTCGGCCGGGAAGGGGCCGACGGCGTCCCGGCCGTCCGCCACGAGGCGCCACAGGTCGTCGGGGTCGTTCACCCCGCCGGGCAGTCGGCAGGCCATCGACACGATCGCGATCGGCTCGTCGGCGGGGGCGGCGGCGCGGGCCGTCCGTGCGGGGGACGCCTCGCGCCGGGGGCCGCCGAGCGCCGTGTCGAGCAGGTGGCGGGCGAGCCGGTCGGGGGTGGGGTGGTCGAAGAGGAGGGTGGCCGGCAGCTTGGCGGCGAGGCGGGCGCCGATGCGGTTGCGCAGTTCGACGGCGGTCACCGAGTCCATGCCGAGGTCGCGCAGCGGCTGGTCGGGCCGGACGGACTCCGCCGAGCGCAGACCGAGGGCACGGGAGGCCTCCTCGCGGACCAGGGCCAGGAGGCGATCGGCGCGTTCGGCCTCGGGCAGCGCGGCCAGCCGGTCGGCGAGGCCGCCGCCCTGACCGGCGGCCCGCGGCGCGGGCAGCAGGGACCGCCACAGGGCGGTCCCCGAAACGTGCTCGCGCAGGCGCGGCAGGTCGAGCGACCAGGCCACCACATGGGGTGTGCCGCGCCGCAGGGAGAGTCCGACCAGGTCACGGCCCTGGTCGGGGGTGAGGGCGCGGTGGCCGAGGCGGGCCATCCGCTCCAGGTCGGCGTGCTCGGCGGCCAGACCCTCCCCGGCCCAGGCGCCGAAGGAGACGGACGTGGCGGGCAGTCCCTGGGCGCGCCGGTGGTGGGCGAGCTGGTCGAGGAAGACGTTGGCGGCGGCGTAGTTGCCCTGGCCCGCGTTGCCGAGGACGCCCGCGGCCGAGGAGACCAGCAGGAACGTCTCCAGCGGCAGTCCGGCGGTGAGCCGGTGCAGATGGGCCGCGCCGTCGGCCTTGGGACGCAGGACCCGGGCGAGGCGCTCGGGGGTCAGCTCGGCGATCACCCCGTCGTCCAGGACGCCCGCGCAGTGCACGACTCCTCGCAGCGGGTGCTCCTCGCCGACGCGGGCGAGGACGTCGGCCAGGGCGACGGCGTCCGCGACGTCGCAGGCGGCGACCTCGGCCTCAACGCCGAGCACGGCGAGTTCGGCGACGGTCTCGGCGGCCCGCGGATCCGCGGGACCCTGACGTGACGTCAACAGCAAGCGGTGCACACCGTTTTCGGCGAGCAGACGGGCGATGTGCCGGCCGACGGCCCCCAGGCCGCCGGTGACGAGGACGGTGCCGTCGGTGGGCAGGGTCCCGCCGTCGGTGGCGCGGGCGCGGATCAGACGAGGGGCGAGCAACTCGTCTGCCCGCAAGGCAAGTTCCGGTTCGTCCTCGTACGCCACGGCGGCTCTGAGGGCGTCCGCCCAGTCGGAGGTGTCGAGGTCGAGGAGGGTGAGTCCGAGGTCCGGGTGTTCGGAGCGGGCGCTGCGGGCCAGCCCCCAGAGCACGGACTGGGCGAGCGCCGGAACGGCGTCCCCCGCACCGGCCGCGACCGCGCCCCGCGTCACCCACAGGGTCCGCGCGGGCGCCAGCCCCGGCGGGAGGGCCAGGAGCGCCTGGAGTTCGCCCAGGGCGACGGTGGCCAACTCCAGGGCTTCGGCGGCCGGTTCACCATCGGTCTCCGGCCGCGGCCAGAACCGTACGACGATGTCGGCGCCCGCGTCGGTCACCGGGACCCCGGCGGACGCCAGCTCGCGCGCGGCCTCCGCGTCCCCGACGACCGACCATTCCCCCTGCGGGGCCTCGGCTGCCTGGGGCGCGGCCGTCCACGCCACCTCGTACAGGTGCCGTGCGTTCTCCGAGCCGCCGCTCAGATCCGCCGGAGTGGCCGCCCGCAGCCGTACGTCCTCCAGGCGGCCCGCGGGGAAGCCGTCGGCGTCCCACAGACGCACGTCGAGGGTCAGGTCGGTGGCCGTGGATCCGGTGCGGCGGACGGAGACGATCAGGTCGTCGGCGCCGCCTTCGAAGGTGCAGCGGCCGACGGCGACGGGCAGCAGCACCCGCTCGTCCGACGCGTCGAGCACCGCGGCGACGTGCAGGGCGGCGTCCAGCAGCGCCGGGTGGACGGGGTACGGGTCGGACACGTCCCGCGCCTCCGCCGGCAGCGACAGCCGCGCGAGGAGTTCGCCGTCGCCGGTGAGCACCGCCTCCCGTACGCCCTGGAAGGCGTTCCCGTAGCCGAGGCCGACGCCGGTCAGCCGTTCGTACGTCTCCGGGGTCCAGGCCGGTGCCGCGTCCTGCGGCCGGAGCGGGGGACGCTCTCCCGTGGGACCGGCCGGGGCGGCGCCGGACGCGGTGGCGTGCAGGGTCCAGCCCGTGGCCTCCTGCCCGCGGGGGCGGCTGTGCACGGTGACCTCGGTGGCGGGACCGTCGACGACGACCTCGACGGACACCTCGACCGTGCCGGAGGCGGGCAGCACGAGCGGGGTGAGCAGGAGCAGGCCGGTGACGTCGGTGGGCTCGTCGGGGCGCGCCGTGGTGAGGGCGGCGCGGCACAGCTCGAGCAGGGTCGTGCCGGAGACGACGGTCCGGCCGAACACGGCGTGGTCGGGCAGCCAGTCGGCGGTGGCCGGGGACCACTCGTTGCGGAAGGTCCAGCGGGTCTCGTCGGCCGACCGGAGCTGGACGCCGAGGAGCGGGTGCGCGGCCCGGTCGAAGAGACCGCCGGTGGCGGACGTACCCTCGGGCTCGATCCAGTACCGCTGCGTGTCCCAGGCGTAGGTGGGGAGTTGGGCGGGGCTCGTGCCCGGCACGACGCGCTGCCAGTCGATGTCCCGGCCGTGGACGTGGAGTTCGGCTGCCGACAGGTCCAGGCAGGCGCGCGCGTCCGCGTCCCGGCGCAGTGAGCCGACGGCGACCAGGTCGTGGCCGGTCTCCTCGCCGATCGTGCGCAGGGCCGTCAGCAGGGCCGGATGGGGGCTGAGTTCGACGAAGCAGCGGTAGCCGTCGACGGCCATGCGCTCCACGGTGGGCGCGAACCGGACGGGCTCGCGCAGATTGGCGTACCAGTAGTCGGCTTCCAGCTCCTCGGTGACGGGCTCGCCGGTGACCGTCGAGTACCAGGCGACGGACGCCGGATAGGTGGTGACGCCGTCGAGTTCGTCGAGGATGTCCGCGCGGACCGGTTCGACCTGCGTGCTGTGGGAGGCGTAGTCGACGTCGAGGCGGCGGACGAACACCTGCTCGCGGTCCAGTTCGTCGAGGAGGGCCTGGAGCGGTGCCACCTCGCCGGCGATCACCGTGGAGCGGCCGCTGTTGACGGCGGCGACGGACACCTTGCCGTCCAGGCCGGCGAGACGCTCCTCGACCTCGGTGTGCGGCAGGGCGACGACGGCCATGGTGCCGCTGCCGGACAGGGCGGTCAGCGCCCGGCTGCGCAGGGCGACGACGGCCGCCGCGTCGTTGAGACTGAGGGCGCCCGCCACGCAGGCCGCGGCGACCTCGCCCTGGCTGTGCCCGATCACGGCGTCCGGGCGGATCCCACGGGATCGCCACACGGCGGCGAGGGACACCATCACCGCGAACAGCACGGGCTGGACGACGTCCACCCGGTCCAGCGACGGCGCGCCGGCGTCACCACGCAGGACAGCGGCGACGGACCACTCGGTGAAGGGGCGCAGGGCCCCGTCGCAGCGGTCGAGTTCGTCGGCGAACACCGGGTCGTGCGCGAGCAGGTCACGGGCCATGCCGGCCCACTGCGAGCCCTGGCCGGGGAAGACGAAGGCGACCTTGCCGGACGGGCGGGTCTCCTGAGGGCCCACGGTGGTGTCGGGGTCGGGCTCCCCCGCGGCCAGCGCGTCCAGGGCGGCGAGGAGTCCGGAATGGTCGGCGGCCTGGACGACGGCCCGGTGCGTGAAGTGGGTGCGGTGATGGGCGAGGGTCGCGGCGGCCGCCGGGAGCGGTGTCCCGGGCCCCTCGCGCAGGGCCCCGGCGAGCCGGCCGGCCTGGCCCCTCAGCGCGGGGAGAGTGCGGGCGGAGAGCGGGAACAGGACCGGGGCCGGGAGGTCGGTCTCAGGCGCGGAGAGGTCCGCCTCGGGCGCGGCGAGGTCGCCCTCGGGAGCCTCCTCCAGCACCACGTGCGCGTTGGTGCCGCTGATGCCGAACGCGCTCACGCCCGCCCGGCGTGTCCGGTCCGCTCGGCGCGGCCAGGCCTCGGCGTCGGTCGGCACCCGCAGGCCGCTGCCCTCCCAGGCGATGTGCCCGGTGGGCGTCCCGGCGTGCGGGGAGGCCGGTATGCGTTCGTGGCGGAGTGCCAGGACGGTCTTGATGACGCCGCCGATGCCGGCCGCGGCCTGGGCGTGTCCGATGTTCGACTTCAGGGAGCCGAGGGCGAGGGGCCGGTCGGCGGGGCGGCCGGGGCCGAAGACGGCGGCGAGGGCGTTGCCCTCGATCGGGTCGCCGAGCGGGGTGCCGGTGCCGTGCGCCTCGACGTGGTCGATGTCGTCCGGACGGAGCCCGGCGGCGTCGAGCGCGGCCCGCAGGACCCGTTCCTGGGCGGGGCCGTTGGGGGCGCTGAGTCCCTGGCTGCGGCCGTCCTGGTTGAGGGCGGAGCCCTTGACGACGGCGAGGATCCGGTCGCCGTCCCGGCGGGCGTCGGCGAGCCGCTTGAGCAGGACGAGGCCGCAGCCCTCGGCCCACACCACGCCGTCCGCGTCGGCGGAGAAGGGACTGCACCTTCCCGACGGGGACAGCCCGCGCAGCCTGCTGAACTCGACGTGTCCGCGGGGGGTGACGAGCAGTGTCGCGCCGCCCGCCAGGGCGAGGTCGCACTCGCCGGCCGCGAGGGCCCGCGCCGCGAGGTGCAGGGCGACCAGGGAGGAGGAGCACGCCGTGTCGACGGTGACGGCGGGCCCCTGGAGGCCGAGGGTGTAGGAGAGGCGTCCGGAGGCCACGCTCGCGGCGGAGCCGGTGCCGACGTGTCCGTCGAGCTGGGCGAGGGAGGCGGCGCCGAGGTATCCGCTGTCGTAGAGGCCGACGTAGACGCCCGTGGAGCTGCCGTTCAGCGTGTCCGGGACGATGCCGGCGCGTTCGAGGGTCTCCCAGGCGGTCTGGAGCAGGATCCGCTGCTGCGGGTCCATGGCGGCGGCCTCGCGCGGGGAGATGCCGAAGAAGGGGGCGTCGAAGCGGTCGATGTCGTCGAGGAAGCCGCCGCGCAGGGTGTAGGCCTTGCCGGGCGCCTCCGGGTCGGGGTCGAGGAGACCGTGGGTGTCCCAACGGCCCGCCGGGACCTCGGAGATGACGTCCTGCCCGGCGTCGAGCAGCCGCCACAGTGCCTCGGGGTCGTCGGCGCCGCCGGGGAAGCGGCAGGCCATGGAGATGATCGCGATGTCGTCGCCCGAGGCCCCTGCGGCGCCACCCTCGCGGGGCCGTACGGCGGCGTCGTCCTCCCCGGCCCGTGCGGAGGCGTACGCGGCCGGCCGTTCCTCGAAGAGGGCGTCGGTGAGTGCCGCGATGGTGGGGTGGTTGAAGACGAGGGACGGTTCCAGGGTGCGGCCGACGCGCTCGGAGAGGTCGGCACCCAGAGCCACCAACTGGCGGGAGCCGAGGCCGAATTCGGCGATCGGGCGGTGCGGGTCGACGTTCAGCGGGTCGAGGCCGGCCGCTTCGGCCACGGCCGAGGCCAGCCAGGCGCGCACGCCCTCGGCGGTCGCCGGGGACGGCTCGGGGTTCTGGGGCAGAGACGCGTTCGCAGGCATCTGGAGAGGTCCTCGTGAACTGGGTGCGCGGCGGACTTCCGTACGCCCGTGGAGGGCGCGGCCGGAAGGGAGGGTCGGGTTCGACGGCCCCGAGGTGGCGCCGCCGGCCCGAACGGGCGGACCGGCGGCGGCCGTTGTCAGCCGGCGGCGGGTGCGCCGACCACGGCGAGGGTGCCGTCGAGGTAGGCCGTGCGCGTGGCACGGCGCTGGATCTTGCCGCTGGAGGTCTTGGGAATGGTGCCGGGGTGGACCAGGACGACGTCCCGCACGGGCAGGCCGTGGGCGTCGCCGATCGCCGCGCGGATCAGGTCGGTGATCTTCTCGGACTCACCGGCCGACTCCGGGACGACCTCGGCGACCAGGACGGGCTGTTCGCCCTCGACGCCACCGTCGACGGAGAACGCGGCGGTGCAGCCGGGGCGCAGCGCCGGGTGGGCCAGCTCGGCGGAGAGTTCGAGGTCCTGCGGGTAGTGGTTGCGTCCGTCGACGACCATCAGGTCCTTGAGGCGGCCGGTGACGAACAGCTCGCCGTCGCGCAGGAATCCGAGGTCTCCGGTGCGCAGGAAGCGGCCCTCGTGGCCGGGCAGGGTGGCGCGGAAGGACTCGCGGGTGGCGAGGGTGTTGCGCCAGTAGCCCTTGGCGACGCTCGCGCCTCGCAGCCAGATCTCGCCGACCTCGCCCTCGGGCAGTTCCTGCTGCCGCTCGGGGTCGGTGATGGCGACGGTCCAGCCGTCGGCGGGGTGACCGCAGCTCACCGCGGCGGCGTCGCCGGTGTCGGTGTCCAGGAGGACGGGAGGTGTGTCGACGCGGCCGCCGGTGACCATGAGTGTGGCTTCGGCCAGGCCGTAGCAGGGATAGAGAGCCTCGCGGCGGAAGCCGGCCGGGGCGAAGGTCTCGGCGAAGCGGCGCAGGGTGGCGGCGCGCACCGGCTCGGCGCCGTTGAAGGCGACCTTCCAGCCGCTGAGGTCGAGGCCGTCGAGGAGTGCGGGGCTCGCGTGCTTGAGGGCGAGTTCGTAGGCGAAGTTGGGGCCGCCGCTGCTGTGCGGGCGGTAGCGGTCGATGGCGGTCAGCCAGCGGTCGGGGCGCTGGAGGAAGTGCAGCGGCGAGAAGAGGGTGGTGGTGGCGCCGAGGTACAGCGTGTTCAGGACCGGTCCGATGAGGCCCATGTCGTGGTAGACGGGCAGCCAGCTGACGAACAGTTCGTGGTCGTACGCGTCGAGCACGTCCGCGGTGTGACCCATGCGTTCGGCGATGACGCGCTCGTTGTCGAGCAGGTTGCCGTGGGTGACGACCACGCCTCGCGGGGCGGAGGTGGAGCCGGAGGTGTACTGGAGGAAGGCCACGGAGTCGGGGGTGAGATCGGGCTCGCGCCAGGACGCGGCCGCCGCGTCGGCGATGTCCTCCGTGGCGAGGCAGATGATGCCGTCGAGTTCGGGCAGGTGCTCGGCCATGGTGCCGAGGGCGGCGATCACCTCGCGCCCACCGAGGATCACCTTGGCGTCCGCGTCGGCTATCAGGCGCTTCATGCGGGTCACGGCGCGGTGGTTCTGCGAGCGGCCCTGCGGGGGCACGCCGGGTACGGCGATGACTCCGGCGGAGAGGCAGCCGAGATAGCCGCAGACGAACTCGAGGCCGGGCGGGTACAGCAGCATCGCGCGGGAGCCGGCGAGGCCGCGCTCCTGGAGCCAGGCGGCGACGGCCCGGGATCGGGTGGCCAGGCGGGCGTAGGAGATCTCCAGGACCTCCCCGTCCACGTCCCCCGTGGCGAGGTAGCGGTATGCGGTCCGGTCGGGCTGGTGCGTGGCGTGCGTGGTCAGCAGATCGACCAGGGAACGGGCCATGTTGACGAGTCTCACCTGTCTGGGAATAGGCGAGGGAACTGGAGTTCGAGATTCAGCCGACGCGTCCGCGTCGACACGGGCACAGCACCGGTCCGGCCTCGTCGCCGGAACGTCCGTCTCGATCGCCCACTCGAAGGATCCGGGTGATGGTCCGTCACCGGTTCCTCGTCCCCCCGTACTGCTTGCTACCGACGAGTAACACTCTAGCAAGGCGCCTGGCGCGAATGGGTCGAATCCGCGTAAACCCTGTGTGTCGAACGGAGTTGACACCTCCGCACAGACGGTCGCCCCACAGGGGAACCCTACGGGATCCGGCAGGAGGAGGCACCTCCCGCACGGCCCTCGGCAGCGACCGGCGCTCTCGGCGAAGCCGGCCGTCGGGGCGGCGGACACCGCCGCACCCGAGCGCGCTCGCGACACTCCCCCAGCCCTTGCCACCCGGGCTCCGCCGACGCCCGTGCGCACCGCCCACCGCCGCCCGATGCCCCAAATGCCCTACTCCCGAATCAGACCTATCGTGCTCGTATGGAGCACGCACTCAGCCCCGCGACCCTCTCCGAACTGCGCCGCCCGCGCCCCTATCCCGCGGTGTCCGTGCTGACGCCCACGCACCGCCGTGAACCCGACAACAGCCAGGACCGGGTCCGGCTGCGCAATGTCGTGGCCGAGGCCAAGAAGCAACTGGAGGCCGATCCGGCGGTCACCCGGGAGCGACGCGCGGACGTGGCGGAACAGCTCGACCGGGCACTCGCGGAGATCGACCTCACGTACACCGAGGACGGCCTTGTGATCTTCGCCGCACCGGGCGAGCACCAGGTGTGGTCGCTGGCCCGCCCGGTCCCGGAGCGCGTCGTCCTCTCGGACACCTTCCTCACCCGCAACCTCGTCTCGGCACAGGCCTCCGAGCGGCCGTTCTGGGTGCTGTCGGTCTCCGCCGACCGCGCCACCCTGTGGAACGGCGGCGCCGACCGGGTCACCGAGGAGCACTCCCACGGCTTCCCGCTGACCAGGAGCCGGGAGAACTTCGACGCCGAGCGCATGGAACGCATCGGCGACCTGCCGAGCACCTTCCGCGACGAGGGCACCCGCCACTTCCTGCGCGACGCCGACACCGCCATGGGCCGGCTGCTGCGCGAGGCACCCCGACCGCTCTACGTCACCGGCGAGACGGCGGCGCTGTCCCTCCTCGACGAGATCGGCGGGGTCACCCGGGACGCGGTGCACGTCCCGCACGGCGGCCTCACCCACGCCACCCCCGACGCCGTGTGGCAGGCGATACGTCCGCTGCACGACGCCGAGGCGCGCCGGGACACCGCGGCCGTGGCCCGCGAACTGCAATCCGCCCGCGGCCACCGCACCTTCGCGGCCGGGGTCGACGAGCTGTGGCAGAACGCCCGCGAGGGCCGGGTCCGCCTCCTCGCCGTGGAGGAGAACTACCGCGTCACGGTCCGCGACGACGGCGACCACCTCGTCCCGGCCGAGAGCACCGACCTCGACTCCCGCGACGACATCGTGGACGAGATCGTCGAACAGTGCCTGGAGACGGGCGCCGAGGTCCGCTTCGTCCCGGACGGCACCCTGACCGACGCGGAGGGCATCGCGGGCGTCCTGCGCTACTGAACCCGTCACCCGGTCGGCGTACGCTGAGCATGATCGTCGGCCGGGAGGGAGCAAGTGCGTGGGTGAGCTGCTGGGCGTGGCCGTACTGGGTGCCGGGCACATGGGCGCCGACCACATACGGCGTCTCGACCGTGTGGTGAGCGGGGCCAGGGTCGCCGCCGTGGCCGATCCCGACGCCGCCCGCGCCGAGGAGGCCGCGGCCGGTGTCGAGGGGGCCTCGGTGCACACCGAGGCCGAGGCCGCGCTGGACGCGCCCGGCGTGGCGGCCGTGCTGATCGCCTCGCCCGGACCCGCGCACGAGGAGGCCCTGCTCGCCGCCTTCGCCCGCGGCCTTCCGGTGCTGTGCGAGAAGCCCATGGTGCCGGACTCGGCCGGGGCGCTGCGGGTGCTGGAGGCGGAGGCCCGGCTCGGCCGGCGGCTCGCCCAGATCGGGTTCATGCGGCGCTACGACGCCGAGTACCGCAGGCTCGGGGCGGTGCTGGCGGACGGGCGCCTCGGACGGCCCCTGATGCTGCACTGCACCCACCGCAACGTCTCCTCGCCGCCCGGCTTCACCAGCGCCATGCTGATCGACAGCTCGGTGTCGCACGAGATCGACGCGGCCCGCTGGCTGCTCGGCCAGGAACTGACCGCGGTGACCGTGCTGCGGCCACGCCCCTCGTCCGGCGCCCCGCGCGGCCTGCTGGACCCCCAGTTCGTGGTCTTCGAGACCGACGGCGGCGCCCTGGTCGACGTGGAGGTCTTCGTCAACAGCGGCTTCGGCTACCAGGTGCGCTGCGAGGCCGTGTGCGAGGCGGGCAGCGCGCGCATCGGCGACGACCACGGGATGCTCGTGACCGCGCGCGGCTCCGCCGGCACGGAGGTGCCCCAGGACTACCTCGTCCGGTTCGCCGACGCCTACGACCGCGAGGTGCAGACCTGGGTCGACGCCACCCGGCGGGGCCAGGTCACCGGCCCTACCGCCTGGGACGGCTACGCGGCCTCCGTCGTCGCCGAGGCCGGGGTGCGGGCGCTGGAGGACGGCACGCGCGTGACCGTCGACCTCGCCCCGCGCCCGGCCCTGTACGGCTGACGCCGGGACGGCCTCACACGTTGCCGAGCAGCGCGTGCAGGCTTTCGTCCACGGCCGCGCCGACGTCCTCCTGGCCCGCGGCGATCACGGCGTAGCTGCGCAGCAGGAAGCGATTCAGCGCGGCCGTGTCGAACTGGAGCAGGGCCAGCCCGAACGGCGAGTGGAACTCCACGACCGTACGGGACCTGCCGCACGGCCAGATGTGCACGTCACCGCAGCCGGCCGGCCCGCGCAGCCCCTCCGCCAGCAGCGCGCGGCCGAACGTCCAGGTGACCGCCTCGCCCTGGAGCGAGACCTCCGGCGGGAAGTCGAGGTGCACGGCGAGCGGGTCGGCGGCGGTGTAACGCAGCGTCGCGGGCACGGGCAGTTCCTGCTCCTCGGCGGTGATGAGCCGGGCGCGGGCGGGCTGTTCGACGGTGACGTGGGTGAGATCCATGGGCAGTCTCCGCAGCGGTAGAGGTCGGCCGTTTCCGGTGGTGCTTGTAGGACCTCGCAGGGGCCGTTCGCATTACGCGAAAGCCGGATGAATTATTGTGACGTGCGTCACGATGGAGCCGCCCCCTCGCCGCCCGCCACCGGACCACCGCCGGTCCACCGCCGGTCCACCGCCGGTCCACCGCCAACCTGCCGCCGGTTCCCGGCCACGCGGGGAACACATGACCGTCGAACACTCGGATGAACGTCCCGAAACGCCCCTCCGAGGTCCCTCAACTCACGTACCTTGCCTACGACTTACCCCTTGTGACGAGGTACGTCATCGGCACCCCTGAGACCGCCCGTGAAGACTGTGGCATATGCCAGACGCATCACCGGATCGTGTGTTGCCAAATCCCTTACACGGCGTCGCGGGCTGTGCCACAGTCGTAACGGCCCCTTCGTCAGTCCGGCCGTCCCGTTCCCCGCATCGGAGTGCGTCATGCCGTCCCATCTCTCTGCGGACCGCCCAGCCGCCCAGCCACCAGGACGTGGCCAGGTCGACGCGCTGATCACGCAGACGCGACGGCTCAAGGGCGAAGTGGACGCCGTACGACGGGACGCGCGGGACGACACCACGGACCCCCGGGGACGCTGGCAGCGCGCGCTGTGCGATCTGGCACTGCACCAACTCGACGACCTCGACGCGCACTTGGCCCAACTGCGGGACGGCCCACCGGCCCCGCCGCACCCCGCCCTGCCCCCGGGCGAGTCGCTGCTCAGCCGCGTCGGCAGCGCGGAGTGGAACCTGCTGACGGACGAGGCCGTCTGGTCCCCGGAGTTGCACGGGATCGTCGGCCGCGACCCGGCCGCTCCCCCGCTCACCCTCGACGAACTCCCCTCCCTCGTCCACGAGGAGGACCGCCCGCGCCTTACCGCCATGGTCACCGGCTGCCTCATCGACGCCAAGCCGATCGACGGCGAGTTCCGGGTCGTCCGGCCCGACGGCGAGGTCCGGACCGTGCACATGATGGGCGAGCCCGTGCTCGACGCCGACGGCAGCACCACCTCGATGTGGGCCGTGCTGCGGGACGTCAGCGAACTGCGCCGCAGCCAGCGCGCGGTGCGCGAGACCCGTGACTCGCTGCACCCCCGACGGCACCCGGCACAGCCCGAGCACCGGCTCGCGGTCGAGCCGCGGGAAGCCACGCCACCGCCCTGGCGCGGCTCCCTGCGGCTCCCGCGCCACGCCTCCGGCACGCTCGACCTGGCCGCCCGGCACCTTCCCTCCCCGACGGGTTCACCGATCGGCGGCACCTGGCACGACACCCTCGAACTGCCCGGCGGCGACACACTGTTGGGGGTCGGCGGACTCACCGCACACGGCCCGGACGTCACCTCCACCCTGGCGATGACGCTCGGCGCCCTGCGCGGCATGGCGATGTCCGGCGCCGGACCGGCCCAACTGCTGTCCTGGCTCGACCAGTTACTGGGCGCCGGGGACCCGCCGACGCTGTGCTCCACCGTCTGCTGCCGCTACCGGCCCGCCACCCGCACGCTGGCGTGGGCGCAGGCCGGACACCCCGCCCCGCTGCTGTTCCGCGACGGGACGGGGCGCCGGCTGGACGCACCGGACGGCGTCCTCCTCGGCACCACCTCGGGTGCCGCCCATGGGCAGGCCGAGGCGACCCTGGAGGAGGGCGACCTGCTCCTGCTGCACACCGACGGGCTGGTCCCCGCCGACGGCCCGAACGCCGCGGACCGGCTCCTGGACCTGGCCCCGCACCTCGTCGGCCGGGGCACCGCACAGGACTGCGTGCGGCTGATCGTGGAGGAGTTCGGGGACGGCGACCGCGAGGACGACGCCTGCGTGCTCGTCGCCCGGGTCACCCGGTGACCGACGGACCTGAAGCCACCGGCCGGTCTATGCCTGCGCGGTGGTGCCCCTGCCTCCCTTCGGCTTGGGCAGCGCCTGCCGGATCTCCTCGCGCAGCTCGCTGATCCGCGGGTAGCTCGCGTACTCCGCCGTGAGCCGGTACATCTCGCGCAGCCTGTCCCACGTGCGGCGGGAGGAGTTCGACCCCATCGACATCAGGGCCAACCGCGCGTACCGGTCGGCCTGTTCGGGGTCGTCCGCGATGAAACAGGCGGAGGCCATGGACAGATGGTCGAAGATCTTCGACCGCTCCCGTCCGTCGACCCGCAGGGCGAGCGCCTTCTCCGCGTAGTACTGGGCGTGCACGGCCGCCCCCGGATCGAACTCGGCGAGCGTGCGATAGGCCAGGGCCTGCATGCCGTACAGATCCTCGTCCTTGAAGGTCTGCATCCAGGACGGCGTCTCCGCGTCGACCCGGCCGGAGACGAACAGGTCCTCCGCCTGCCCGAGGGTGCGGCGCATGGCCTGCCCCTTGCCCATCGACGCCTGCGCCCAGGCCTCGATGGTGTGGAACATGGCCCGCGTCCGCGGCAGCACCGCGTCGCCGGAGCCGGACTGGGCGAGCTTCATCAGGTCCAGCGCCTCGTCGGGCCGGCCGAGGTGCACCATCTGACGGGCCGCCCTCGACAGGGCCTCCCCCGCCCGGGGCCGGTCGCCACCCTCCCGCGCGGCATGGGCGGCGATCACGAAGTACTTCTGGGCCGTGGGCTCCAGGCCGACGTCGTGCGACATCCAGCCCGCGAGGACGGCGAGGTTGGCGGCGACGCCCCACAGGCGCCGCTGGAGGTGGGGTGGGTGACGGTAGGCGAGGATGCCGCCCACCTCGTTGAGTTGGCCCACCACGGCCTTGCGCTGGAGCCCGCCGCCACGGGCGGCGTCCCAGGCTCGGAACACCTCCACCGAGCGCTCCAGTTCGTCGACCTCCTCCGTACCGATGGGGGCGGCCTCGTAACGGTCGAACCCAGCGGAGTCGGCGTGCAGGAGGGGTTGGTCGACGACGGGAGCGTCGGCGGAGAGGATGGGGTCGGTGTGCAGCCAGTCGTGCATGGCGCTGCTGAGTGCTGATCCCGCGGCGAGCGCGGCACCCGCGCCCACCAAGCCGCGTCGGTTGAGCATGAGGTCCATTCCCGTGAATTCGGTGAGGACCGCGGCAGTCCGCTCGGGCGCCCACGGCACGCCGTCGGGATGCTGAGCACTCCCGTCGCGTGGCCGTTTCCCCGCACGCCCGTGCCGGACCAGACCGAGGTCCTCCATGGTCACGACACGGCCGAGACGCTCGGTGAACAGAGCCGCCAGCACCCGCGGCACGGGATCGCGCGGGATCTCTCCCATGTCGATCCACCGCCGCACCCGGGAGGTGTCGGTCGACAGCTGGGGGTGGCCCATGGCCGCCGCCTGCCGGTTGACCAGCCTCGCGAGTTCCCCTTTGGACCAGCCGGCCAGGCCGAACAGGTCCGCCAGGCGGGTGTTGGGTTGTCCGCTCACGTAAGCCCCCAGGTTCTCGGCTGAGTTGACAGTAGCCCCGTGCAAGTTGCCGGGCGACTATTCGCCAGGGTTCGCCAGGGTGCGCCAGATGGTGTGCCACTGGGCAACAGGTGTCAGGTAGGAATGCGCCACCCCGACCCGGTCGCCGAGGGACATTCCCCAGGGTGTACCCGGCAGGCCGGGCCGGGCAGCGCATTGACGTCGCAGGCACACGAAGGGATCTGTTTCTCCCATGTACGCAGCATCGTCCTCCGTGTCCGCCCCGCCCCGGTCGCTGCACTCCCGCCCGGGCGGCGGCGGCCCCTACCTTGACCCCGCCCGGCCGGCACCCCCCGTGCTCGGCGCGGGCCGCGGCGCCCGGCGCCCCGCGGGGCTCGGCACACAGCCCGTCAGCGGGAGACTCGATCTGTCCGGCCCTCAGGGCGCCCAACTACGCACGGCGATCGCGTCGGTGCACCGGATCTGCCCGGAGTTCGCCCCGGTGCAGGTTCTGCGCCGCAGCGGCCGTTCCGTGCTCCTGATCGGTACGACGGGACGCAGCACGGCAGTCGCCAAGTGTTTACTGGACCACTCGCCCGTGTGGGCCGAGCGGATCCGGCACGAAATAGCGGCGTACCGCACGTTCGTCCGGCACCGCCCCCCTGTGCGGGCGCCGAGGCTGATCGCGGCGGACCCGGACAACTGCACCCTCGTCATCGAACGGATGCCGGGACGCGTGGCGGCCCTCCAACGGCATCCCGCGGACGCCCCGCCCCGCGCGGACATCCGGGCGGCGCTCGGCGCCATCTGCCGGCTCAACGCCTGGCGGCCGACGGCCGGCACCTTCGACGCCCCACTGGACTACGCGGCCCGGATCTCCCGGTACCACGAGCTGGGGCTGCTCACCGACCGGGATCTGGGCGACCTCCAGAAGCTGCTGCACGGCATCGCGGCGACCGCGGGCCGGCAGGGCATGGGCCAGTTCTGCCACGGCGACGCCCTCCTGTCCAACATGCTCCTGTCACCGGCCGGTCCAGTGCTGGTGGACTGGGAGCACGCGGGCTGGTATCTGCCGGGCTACGACCTGGCGACGCTGTGGTCGGTCCTCGGTGAGGCGCCGACGGCACGCCGTCAGATCAGCCAGATCGCCCAGTCGGCGGGCCCGGCCTCGCGTGACGCCTTCCTGGTCAACCTGATGCTGGTGCTGACCCGGGAGATCCGTACCTACGAGACGGCCGTGCAGCGTTCGATGCACGACCCGACACCTACTGCTCCGGGGCCGGCCCATCCGGGTGCCGCGCCGACCGGCGAGGAGCAGCGGCTGCTGCTGCGGCGGCTGCACGACGACTGCCAGATGGCCCGCCGGGCCGTCCGGGCGGCGGTCGGCACCCGCTGATCGGCGGTAACAGATCCGCATTCGCTGATCAGTACCTGCCGAAGGGAGCAAGATCCGCGGTGCGCCAGAGCGGCGGCGTACCGCGGACCTTCGCACGTCCCGGTTCGCCACGCGTCACGGGGAGCCACTGGTGTAGGCCGGTGGCGCCCCGCAGGCCACGCACCCACCCGCCACGAAACTCGCCCGACCCCTGCTGACATGGGAAATCGCCTCGCTGTGGGCATGATTGACGGATCGTCGGCAAGCCGGTACCACTGAGCCACGTCCGGCCCCGCACGCCCCGCCCCACCCGCTCGTCCCAGGAGGCCGCATTGCGAGGATCCGTCACCCACCCCAGATCCGCACGCTCCCCGAGACCCGCACGCACCCGCAGAGCCGCCGGCGCCGTAGCCTCGGCGGCTCTGCTGTTCCCGCTGCTCGCCGCGTCCCCCTCCCCGGTCGTCGCGGCGGAGTCCACGACCGGGCTGCAGCGGGCGTTCGCCGCCGCGGCCGCCGAGTACCAGGTGCCGCAGAGCGTGCTGCTGGGCGTCTCCTACCTCCAGTCCCGCTGGGACGCGCACGGCGGCGCGCCGAGCGTGACCGGCGGCTACGGCCCGATGCACCTCACGGACGCCCGCACCGCCCTCGCCACGGCACCGCACCACAGCGAGGGCACGGAGGACCCGCGCGGCGACGACGCCCGCGCCCCGCTGCACCCCGAGGCACCGCTCCCGGCCGACGCCGAGATCCCGGCCCGGCTGAGGACGCTCCCCGAGGCCGCGGAGCTGACCGGCCTGAGCCCGCAGGAGCTGCGCACCGACCCTGCCGCCAACGTGACCGGCGGTGCCGCCCTGCTCGCCGCCGCGCAGCGGGACCTGGGCGAGCCGCTGACCGCCGATCCGGCGGACTGGTACGGCGCGGTGGCACGCTTCTCCGGCGCCGACGACACCGCGACGGCCGCCGCGTACGCGAACGACGTGTACGACGTGATCCGCACCGGCGAGGAGCGCACCACGGACGCCGGACAGCTGGTGGCGCTGGCCGCGCGGCCGGGCCTGGCGCCGGACACGGGGCAGTTGCGGCGGACCGGCCTGCGCACGGCGTCCGCGGCCGGCACCGAGTGCCCGGGTTCCGTCTCCTGCGAGTGGATCCCGGCGCCGTACGAGCAGTTCGGCGACAACGACTACGGCAACCACGACCTGGGCGACCGCCCAGCGTCCCAGTCGATCGAGTACATCGTCGTCCACGACACCGAGGGCGGCTGGGAGGGCGTCCTGGACCTGGTCCAGGACCCCACCTACGTGTCCTGGCAGTACTCCCTGCGCTCCACCGACGGCCACATCGCCCAGCATGTGAAGGCGAAGGACGTGGCCTGGCACGCGGGCAACTGGTACATCAACTCCAAGTCGATCGGCCTGGAGCACGAGGGCTTCCTCGCCTTCCCGGACTCCTGGTACACGGAGGCGATGTACCGGTCGTCGGCGCGCCTGGTGGCCTACCTGGCGGAGAGGTACGGCATTCCGCTGGACCGGCAGCACATCCTGGGGCACGACACCGTGCCCGGCCCTACCACGGGGACCGTGCCGGGCATGCACACCGACCCGGGGCCGTACTGGGACTGGCGGCACTACTTCGAGCTGCTCGGCCGTCCCTTCAAGGCGACGGCACGCAAGAACGCCGGGCTGGTGACGATCCTGCCGGACTACGCCGCCAACCAGCCGGTGTACACGGGCTGCACGGCCAAGGGCGAGCCGTGCGCGGCGCACGGGTCGAGCGCGGTGCGGCTGTACTCCGACCACGACGAGAAGGCGCCCCTGATCAAGGACGTCGGCCTGGGCACGACCCCGACGACGGGCGTGAACGACATCTCCTCGCGGGTCTCCACCGGCCAGCAGTACGCGGTCGCCGACCGCTTCGGCGACTGGACGGCGATCTGGTACCTGGGCCAGAAGGCCTGGTTCAGGAACCCCGCGGCGCAACCGACGGCCGTGCCGGCGAACGGGCTGTTGGTGACCCCGAAGGACGGTGTGGACAGCGTGCCGGTCTACGGGCGCGCCTACCCGGAGGCGTCGGCGTACCCGGCGGGCGTGCCCGTCCAGTCGGTGTCGCCGCTGCCGTACCGGCTGCCGGCGGGCCAGAAGTACGTGGCCGGTGACAAGGTGCCGGGCGAGTACTACTACGCGGTCACCTTCGCCACCGACGCGCACCGGGTGGTCGTGGGCAAGGACCTGTACTACGAGATCCAGTACGGGCACCGGGTGGCGTTCGTCCGGGCCGCGGACGTGCGGCCGGCCACGCCGTAGCTGCCGTGGGTCCGCATCAGCCCTGCTGGAAAAGCTCCGCCGGGAGCGGCTTCAGCAGGGCGTACAGGTCGTCGGTGATGGGGCGGTCCCAGGCGGCGATGGTCACCAGGACGTTGTCGCTGCGGTCGAACTGCACGCAGGAGATGCGGCTCTCGGAGAGCTTGAGACGGCGCACGATGAGGAGGTTGTCGCCCTGCATCACCGGCATGTCCTCGGTGCCGACGACGGTCACCTCCTCGTCGTTCTCCAGCGCGAGCAGCAGTTGGGCCACCTCGAAGGGGACCTCGTCCTCGGCGATCTCACGGGCCGGCGAGCCCTCGGGGAGGTTGCCGATGATCATCGCGGGGCCGCGGCCGCCGAAGAGGTCGTAACGCAGGAAGACTCCCTGGCACGTCCCGTCGGGGGCGGGCAGCAGGCCGGCACCGAGATTGCCGGGCCAGTCACCCGGGTCCATGGCCAGGACGTCGAAGTCGGGCCCGGCGGGCGTGGCACTGCGGCGGCGGAGGAACGACATGCCGCCATGGTACGTGTACGGGGGCGGTCGGCGTCGGCCGGGCGCCCGCCTGTTACCGGTGGGTTGCGCCGCTTTTCCCGGGGCACGGTTCCCCACTGATCGCCCCTGGGCGCACCCATGGCCGGCGAATGGTGCCCGACCGGTCAGGACCTCGCGGACTACGAGGGCTGCTTGTGGCGTTCGTGGTGGCGGGCCACTCGGGCACGGTTGCCGCAGGACGGCTTGCACCACTCCTGGCGCGGGTGCTCCTTGAGGAAGTAGCGGACGCAGCGCGGGGCGTGGCAGGCGCGCAGGCGCTGCCGGTCGGGGCCGGTCAGGAAGGCGATCGCGGCCTGTGCGAGGGCGGCGGTGAGGTCGCCGCCGCCGGGTACGGGCCTCCGGTGGACGCCGGGTTCGGCGCCCTCGGTCCAGTGCAGGACGGGGACGGTGGGCAGGCGGGCGGCTGCCGCGTTGACGCGGTCCAGAGCCTCGGGCAGGGGCAGCAGCCGGGTGGCGTCGGCGGGACTCGGCGCGCCGGGCCGTACGGCGTGCGCGAACAGGGCGCGGACGGCGGCGCGCAGGTCGCGTACGGCGGTGAGGCCGCCGGCGTCGGCGGCGTAGCCGGGAGCGGCCGGGAGGTCGTCGGCGTGGGCCCGGACCCAGGTGGTGAGTCCTGCGGGGTCGGTGAGGTCGTCGGCCACCCCGCCGTGACCGTCGTGCCGGACGGTCAGTGCGAGGTCGAGGGCGAGGCGGCTGTCGCCGGAGAGGGCGTCCTGCATGCGGCTAATGATAGAGCCACGGGTACCCATTAGAAGGTTGCTCTCATTCCTCGGCGGGCGTCGGTGGCACCACCGCCACCGGGCTCGCCGCGTGCAGCAGAACGGCGTGGGTGACCGAGCCCAGCAGGCGGGCGGGGGCCAGCAGGCGTCGGCGGTGACGGCCCACGACGACCAGCTCGGCGTCCCGGGAGGCGGCGACGAGATGGCCGGCCGGGTCGCCGGGTGCGGGGCAGGGCTCCACGCGGACCTCGGGGTGGCGCTCCCGGTGCGGGGCGAGGAAGCCGTCGGCGAGGGTGCGCGTCTCGCGTTCGACGGCGTCCTGGTCGACGGCGGGAGGGAGGAGTTCGCCGGGGGCGGCGGTCCAGGTCTGGACGGGCCATGGGTAGGCGGCGACCACCTGGAGGCGGGCGTCGCGCAGGGCGGCCTCGGTGAAGGCGAGGGCGAGCGTGGCGTCGTCGGGGCCGTCCACGTTGAGGCCCACGACGACCCGTCGGCCGGGCTCGGGCGGCGGGCCCTCGACCTCGCGGCCGGGCCGGGGCACGATCACGACGGGGCACTCGGCGTCGCGGGCGGCGGTCATGCCGTTCGAGCCCAGGAGCAGGCTGGCGAAGCCGCCCCGGCCCCGGGAGCCGAGCACCAGCAGTTCGGCCTCGGCGCCCAGTTCGGGCAGCAGCGCGCCGGGGGCCCCGTCCAGACCGACGTACTCCACTTCTGTGCCGTCCGCGGTCCCTTCCAGCCGGGCGCGGGCGTCGGTGAGGACCGGATCCTCGTCCGGGGGCGGGGGCATGATCAGGGGCGCGCCGGGCTGCGTCCAGGCGGCGTAGTGGCGTACGTGGCACACGCGGAGCGCTGTTCCGCGTCTGCGTGCGGCGTCCACGGCCCAGTAGAGGGCGCGCAGGCTGTCCTCGGAACCGTCGACCGCCACGGCGACCGGCAGGGTGCTCATGGTCCTCACCTCCGGAAATACGACCTGGGTGCTTCTGGGGCCAGCCTGGCTCAGGCGTCCGCCCCGGCCGGCTCTCACCGGTCGCGTGTCCGGAAAAAGGAGGGGTGACACCGCCGGTTCGGCGGTCGGCGGCCTCAGGTCAGGTCGAACTCCCCCTCACGTGCCCCCGACACGAACGCGCCCCATTCGGCGGGCGTGAAGATCAGGGAAGGGCTCTCGGGGCGGCCACTGTTGCGCATCGCGATGAATCCCTCGACGAAGGCGATCTGGACATCCCCCCGACCTTGGCTGCTGGACTGCCACTCGGCGCTGCTGAGGTCCAGCTCCGGCTTGTCCCAGCCCGTGAGCGGCTGCTGCTGGATGGTGCTCTCGGCCACGTCCGTGCTCCTCCCGGTTCGTCGTCCGCGGCCAGCCTAGCGATCGGTCCCTGGTGCCGACAGAGCACGCGAGGGGGACCTTTCAGGACTGCGGCGGGGCCGCGCCCACGAGCCACATGGAGAAGAACTGCGAGCCGCCGCCGTAGGCGTGCCCGAGGACCCTGCGGGCCCCGTCCACCTGGTGTTCTCCGGCCTGTCCGCGCACCTGGAGGGCCGCCTCGGCGAAGCGGATCATGCCGGAGGCGCCGATGGGATTGGTGGACAGCACACCGCCCGACATGTTGACGGGCAGGTCCCCGTCCAGCTCGGTCGCCCCGGCCTCGGTGAGCTTCCAGCCCTCGCCCTCGGCGGCGAAGCCGAGGTTCTCCAGCCACATGGGTTCGTACCAGGAGAACGGCACGTACATCTCGACGGCGTCGATCTCCCGGCGCGGGTCCGAGATCCCGGCCTGCCGGTAGACGTCGGCGGCGCAGTCCTTCCCGGCCTGCGGGGACACGGCGTCCTTCCCCGCGAACAGGGTCGGCTCGCTGCGCATGGCGCCGCCATGCATCCAGGCGGGCGGGCGGGGCGAACGGGCCGCGCCCGCACGGTCGGTGAGGATCATGGCGCAGGCGCCGTCGGAGGACGGGCAGGTCTCCGAGTAGCGGATCGGGTCCCACAGCATGGGCGAGGCCTGGATCTTCTCCAGGGTGATGTCGTGCTCGTGGAGGTGGGCGTAGGGGTTCTTGAGGGCGTTGCGGCGGTCCTTGTACGCGACGAGGGAGCCGACGGTGTCGGGCGCGCCGCTGCGCCGCATGTACGCCCGCACGTGCGGGGCGAAGAAGCCGCCCGCGCCCGCCAGCAGCGGCTGCTGGAAGGGGATCGGCAGGGACAGGCCCCACATGGCGTTGGACTCGGACTGCTTCTCGAAGGCGAGCGTCAGGACGGTGCCGTGGACCCGCGCCGCCACCAGGTTGGCCGCCACCAGCGCCGTCGATCCGCCGACCGAGCCCGCCGTGTGGACCCGCAGCATCGGCTTGCCGACCGCGCCGAGGGCGTCGGCGAGGTACAGCTCGGGCATCATGACGCCCTCGAAGAAGTCGGGCGCCTTGCCGATGACGACGGCGTCGACGTCGGCCCAGGTCAACTCGGCGTCGTCGAGGGCGCGTCGGGCCGCCTCGCGCACCAGGCCGGCGATCGACACGTCCCGCCGGGCGGAGACGTGCTTGGTCTGGCCGATCCCGACGACGGCCACGGGCTCCTTGCTCATCGCGGATCCCCTTCGAGTACGACGACCAGGTTCTGTTGCAGACACGGGCCGGACGTGGCGTGGGCGAGGGCGCGGTCGGACTCGCCTCGGTGGATGCGGGCGGCGGCCTCGCCGATGCGGACGAGTCCGGCGGCCATGACCGGATTGGCGGCGAGGGCGCCGCCGGACGGGTTGACCCGCACGTCGTCGCCGAGTTTCAGCGCCTTGCGCAGGACGACCTCCTGGGAGGTGAAGGGGGCGTGCAGCTCGGCGGTGTCGACGGGCCGTTCGAAGACGCCGGCCTTCTGGGCGGCGAGGCGGGTGGAGGGCGAGTCGGTCAGGTCGCGGACGCCGAGCGCGTGGGCCTCGATGCGGTGGTCGATGCCGCGGATCCAGGCGGGGCGCTCGCACAGCTCCCGGGCCCGTTCCCCGGCGGCGAGGATCACGGCGGCGGCGCCGTCGCCGACCGGCGGGCAGTCGCCGGTCCGCAGCGGGCGTACGACGTAGTACCCCTGGCCCGCGCTGCCGGCGCCGCGGCTTCGGGCTCCGACGGCTGCCAGTGCCGGCTCGTCGATGTCGCCCGCGTCGATGAGGGCCTGGGCCTGGAGGGCGGCGAGGGCGACGGAGTCGGGCCACAGTGGGGCCATGTAGTACGGGTCGAGCTGGCGGGTGAGGACGTCCCGGAGCGGGCCGGGCGTCGACTTGCCATAGGAGTAGACGAGGGCGGTGTCGGCGTCGCCGGTGCGCAGCTTGACCCATGCCTCGTACAGGGCCCAGGCGCCGTCCATTTCGACGTGCGACTCGGAGATCGGCGGCCAGGCGCCGACGCCGTCGAGGGCGAGGGTGAAGGAGAAGGCGCGCCCGGCGAGGTAGTCGCTGGAGCCGGAGCAGGTGAAGTCGATGTCTGCGGTCTTCAGGCCGGTCCGGCCCAGGACCTCGTGCAGGACGGGCATCAGCATCTCCACCTCGGAGAGCTCCGCCATGCTCTGCCGGTGGTCGGTCTGCGCGAAGGCGACGACCGCGATCTCACGCGTCACAGCAACTCCTTGTAGGTGTCGTAGTCCGCGTCGGGCTCGCCGGTCGGCCGGTAGTGGTCGGGATAGCGGGCGCCGTCCGTCCACACCGCTTCGACGCGCAGGCCCATGCGCACCTGGTCGTAGGGGACGCCGCCGATGCGTCCGTGCAGGGCCAGGTCGGCGCCGTCGAGGGCGATGTGGGCGTAGACGTAGGGGACCTCTATGTCGAGGTTCTTCGCCTTGATGTTGACGATGCAGAAGGTGGTGACCGTGCCACGGGGACCCACCTCCACCTGTTCCGATGTGGCCAGGCCACACGTGGGACAGGCGCCCCTGGGCGGGACGTACACCTTGTGGCAGGACGGGCAGCGCTCGCCGACGAGCCTGCGGTCGGCGAGGGCGGTGATGAAGGCGGTCTGGGCGCGGCCGGGCGAGTAGGTGTAGTCGAGCCGGGCGGCGGCGACGATGCCGGCCACCGGGTCCTCGAACTCGCCCGCGTGGGCGGGGACTTGGGGGGCATCCCCGTCGTACGGCTCGAAGCAGGCGATGTCCGTGATGGCGCCGGAGCGTTCCTCGGCCCAGCGGACGCGGACCCGCATGCCGGTGTGGACGGCGTCGGGGCCGGGGGCGTTGAGCGCGTGCAGCAGGGCGGTGTCGGCGCCGTCGAGTCGCACGAGGACCCAGGCGAACGGGGTGTCCAGCGGCTGGCCGCGGCGCGGTGCGGGGTTCCACGCCCAGGTGGTGACGGTGCCTGTGACGCCGACGGGGACGAGGTCACGGATCTCCTCGGCGGTGACCGGGTCGTACTCGACGGGCGGGACGAGGGTGCGGCCGTCGGTGGTGCGCACGCCGAGGACGACGCGTTCGCGCAGGCCGGTCAGGAAGGCGCTCTGGACCGGGCCGAGGGAGCGGGTGAAGGGGAACTCGACGACCAGGGGTGCTTTGAGGACTTCGGGCACGGGGACTCCCTCGTTAGGCACGCTTGTAGACAGGTGACCGCTTCTCCGCGAAGGCGCGGGCGCCTTCCTTGGCATCGGCGGTGGCGAAGACCGGCCAGCCGCGCCGGAGTTCGGCGGCGAGGCCGTCCGCCTCGGTCGTCTCGGCGGCCTCGTACACCGACGCCTTCACGGCCTCGACGGCCAACGGGCCGCAGGCGTTGACGCGTTCGGCGATCTCCAGGGCCCTGTCCAGGGCCGTGCCGTCCGGGACCACATGGCCGATCAGCCCGATCGCGGCGGCCTCGCGCGCGGTGTACGGCCGTCCGGTGAGCAGCATCTCCAGGGCGTGGGTGCGCGGGATCTGGCGCGGCAGGCGGACGGTGGAGCCGCCGATCGGGAACAGTCCGCGGCGCACCTCGAAGAGGCCGAAGGTGGCGGACTCGCCCGCGACGCGGATGTCGGTGCCCTGGAGCATCTCGGTGCCGCCTGCGACGCAGTACCCCTCGACGGCGGCGATCACGGGTTTGCGGGGGCGGTGGTGGCGCAGCATCGCCTTCCAGTGCAGGTCGGGGTCGGCCTGGAGCCGGTCGCGGTACTGCTCGCCCTCCATGCCGTTTCCGGCGAGGGCCTTGAGGTCCATGCCGGAGCAGAAGGTGCCGCCCGCGCCGGTGAACACGATGGAGCGGACCGAGTCGTCCTCGTCGGCCTCGAGCCAGCCGTCGTAGAGGCCGACGAGCATGGCCAGTGAGAGCGCGTTCTTCGCCTCCGGCCTGTTGAGGGTGAGTACGAGTGTGGCGCCTTCGCGCCGCACGGTGAGGTGTTCCGTACCGCCCACGGCCGTCTCCCGTCTGCCTGCCACGTCCAGAACGAGAACAGGTTGCAGGAGTGGAGAAGGCACTTCAAGGGTTTTCTGACAGTCAGTCAGATTTCTTGGTGCGGGCCCTTCCCACTTGGTGCGCCCTTTGCTCTGATGACCGGCAACCGTCAGCAGAGCCAGGCCCGGTCCGAGGTCAGGAGGAACGGTGGAGTACAACCTTGCCGACCTGTTCGAGTCGGTCGTCGACGTGGTGCCGGACCGTGAGGCCCTGGTGTACGTCGACCATCCGGGGACGGGCGCGGAACGCCGGCTGACGTATGCCGAGCTGGACGCGGCGGCCAACCGGATCGGCCATCACCTCCTCGACAGTGGTGTCCGTCCCGGCGAACATCTCGGGCTGCACCTCTACAACGGGGTCGAGTACCTCCAGACCGTGCTCGGCTGCCTCAAGGCGCGGATCGTGCCGGTCAACGTCAACTACCGGTACGTCGAGGAGGAGTTGGTCTACCTCTACCGGGACGCGGATCTGGTCGCGCTGGTCTTCGACGCGGAGTTCACGGAGCGGGTGGCGGGGGCTCTGCCGCAGGTTCCGGAGCTGCGGCACCTGATCCGGGTCGGGGCAGGCCCGGACGCATCGGGCCCGGACGCATCCCTCGCGGCCGTTCCCTTCGCGGACGCCGAGGCCGGCGGCTCCCCCGGGCGCGGGTTCCCGGCGCGCTCGGCCGACGACCAGTTCATCATCTACACGGGCGGCACCACCGGGCTGCCCAAGGGGGTGATGTGGCGTCAGGAGGACCTGTTCTTCGCGGGACTGGGCGGTGGGGCGCCGACCGGGGAGCCGGTGAAGAAGCCGGAGGAACTGGCCGAGCGGGTCGCGGCCGGCGGGTCGGGGATCACCTTCTTCCCCACTCCCCCGCTGATGCACGGCACCTCCACCCTGACGGCGTTCATCGGCTTCTATTTCGGCCAACGTGTGGTCGTACACCGCAAGTTCGTGCCCGAGGAAGTGCTGCGGACCGTGGCGAAGGAGAAGGTCACCAGCATCTCCCTGGTGGGCGACGCGATGCTCCGGCCGCTGATCGACGCGCTCCAGGGCCCGTTGAAGGGCACGGACTGCTCGTCGGTGTTCAGCGTCTCCTCGTCCGGGGCGATCATGTCGGACACGGTGCGCGGCCAGTTCCGGGCGCTCCTGCCGAACGCGATGCTGCTCAACAACTTCGGCTCCTCGGAGTCCGGCTTCAACGGCACGGCAACGGACGACTCGGGGCCCGAGCGCGGCTTCCGTGTGCGCGTCAACTCCCGTACGTGCGTGGTCGATCCGGTCACGCGCGAGCCGGTCACGGCGGGCGTGGTCGGCCGGGTCGCCCAGCGCGGCCATGTCCCCCTCGGCTACTACAACGACCCGGCGAAGACCGCCGAGACCTTCTTCGAGAAGGACGGTGAGCGCTGGGTGCTGCTCGGTGACATGGCCACGGTCGACGGGGAGGGAGTGGTGATCGTCCTCGGCCGGGGCTCGCAGTGCATCAACACCGGCGGCGAGAAGGTCTACCCCGAGGAGGTCGAGCAGGCCCTCAAGGCGCATCCGGACGTGTACGACGCCCTGGTGGCGGGGGTGCCGGACGCGACCTGGGGCAGCCATGTGGCCGCGGTGGTCCAGTTGCGCACGGGCGCGCCGCGGCCCTCCCTGGACGACATCCAGACCCACTGCCGTACCCGCCTCGCCGGGTACAAGATCCCGCGTCAGCTGGTGATCACGGAGTCCGTCCGCCGTTCGCCGAGCGGCAAGGCGGACTACCGGTGGGCGCGGGACGTGGCGGTGGCGGCGGACGGGTGAGGCGGGGCCGTCCGCCCTACCCCGCCGTGGGCCGGGGCGAGCCGGTGCCGGTGCCGGTCAGGAAGGCCTCGGTGCGGGCGGTGAACCACTTCGGGTCGTCCAGCCACGGGTAGTGGGCGGCTCCCGGCTGCACGGCGAACTCGGCGCGCGGGAAGGCGTCGGCGACGATCCGGGCCAGTCCGGGACGGGGACCGCCGTCCACTTCGCCGGCGAGCACCAGCACGGGGGCGTCCACGTGGGCGAGGGCGGCCCGCAGGGCGGGCGGGTCGTAGGCGGCGGGGTCGTGGAAGCGTTCCCCCGCGTCGTCGTTGGTCTGCTCGTCGGCGGCTGCCGCGTGGGCGCGGGCGGTGTCGTCCCAGCGGCCGTGGAAGAAGGCGTCGACGGCCTCGAGGTCGACGTCGTCCCCGGCCACGCCGGTCACCCATGCCTCGAACGCGGGGAAGGCCGTCGTGAACCACGGCTCGGCCTCGCGCAGGCGCGCCGCCGCCAGCCGTTCCTGCGGGGTGGCGGGCCGGCCGAGGGCCCAGGGGATGGCCGTCACGAGGACGAGTCGGGCCACGCGCCGGGGATGGCGGGCCGCGTAGAGCATGGCGAGGCTGCCGCCCGCCGAGTGCGCCAGGAGGTCCATCCGCTCCAGGCCCAGGTGGGCGCGGAGCGCCTCCACGTCCTCGACCTGCCGGTCGCAGCGGTACGTCGCCGGGTCCGCGGGGGCCGCGGAGTCGCCGGTGCCACGCAGGTCGAGCAGGATCAGGCGGCGGTGGGCGGTGAGGCCGCCGAGGTCGCCCAGGTACTCCGAGGCCCGCATGGGCCCGCCGGGCAGGACGACGAGGGGCTCGCCCTCGCCCCGGACGTGGTAGGCGAGCGGGGTTCCGTCGGGCGCGGTGAAGATCGGCATGCGCCGATCCTCGGCGCCGGGCGGGTCCGGACGCAACGGCGTTACCGGAGGCCGGGAAAGTGCGGCCCGGCCCCTTGCCCCACCGGCGTACGTCTGGATCAATGATCCGTGAGGCGGCTACCGAATGATCGGTCGTCCGATTGGCACGGTTGGCACAGTCGGCGAGGGAGGCGTCCGTGGTGGATGCGAGGGACCTGCGGGACGAGGGCGAACGGCTCGGCCTGGACGCACTGCGCGCGCTGAACTGGAGCGGCTGCGGGCCTCGTTGCGGCACGCCTACGCCCATGTCCCCTTCTACCGGGAGGCGTTCGACAAGGCGGGCGTCCACCCGGACGACTGCCGCGACCTCGCCGACCTCTCCCGGTTCCCCTTCACCACCAAGGCGGACCTGCGCGAGAACTACCCGTACGGCATGTTCGCCGTGCCGCGCGAGCAGATCCGCCGGATCCACGCCTCCAGCGGCACCACCGGCCGTCCGACGGTCGTCGGGTACACGGAGAACGACCTGTCCCTGTGGGCGGACATGGTGGCCCGCTCGATCCGTGCGGCGGGCGGCCGCCCCGGCGACACGGTCCATGTGGCGTACGGCTACGGTCTGTTCACCGGCGGCCTGGGCGCCCACTACGGCGCCGAACGGCTCGGCTGTACGGTCGTCCCCGCGTCCGGCGGCATGACGTCCCGCCAGGTGCAGCTGATCCAGGACCTGCGGCCGGGGATCATCATGGTGACCCCTTCCTACATGCTCACCCTGCTCGACGAGTTCGAGCGGCAGGGCGTCGATCCGCGCGGCACCTCCCTGCGGGTGGGGATCTTCGGCGCCGAGCCGTGGACGGAGGAGATGCGCCGGGAGATCGAGGAGCGGTTCGCGATCGACGCGGTCGACATATACGGGCTGTCGGAGGTGATCGGCCCCGGAGTGGCCCAGGAGTGCGTGGAGACCAAGGACGGGCTGCACATCTGGGAGGACCACTTCTACCCGGAGATCGTGGATCCGCTCACGGGCGAGGTGCTGCCGGAGGGCGAGGAGGGCGAGCTGGTGTTCACCTCGCTCACCAAGGAGGCGATGCCCGTGATCCGGTACCGGACACGGGACCTGACCCGGTTGCTGCCGGGCACGGCACGGGTGTTCCGGCGGATGCGGAAGGTGACCGGGCGCAGTGACGACATGGTCGTCCTGCGCGGGGTGAACCTCTTCCCCACCCAGATCGAGGAGATCGTGCTGCGCACGCCGGGGGTCGCCCCGCACTTCCAGCTACGGCTGACCCGAGAGGGCCGCCTCGACGCCCTCACCGTCCGTGCTGAGGCCCGCCCGGACGCCACGCCGGAGGGCCGCGAAAGGGCCGCCCGCGCGATCGCCACGGCCGTGAAGGACGGTGTCGGCGTCTCGGTCGCCGTCGAGGTCGTGGACCCGGAGTCGCTGGAGCGGTCGGTGGGGAAGATCCGGCGGATCGTGGACCTGCGTCCGCGCGGGTAGGGGGAAAGGCCGACGCCCGGGGACACACGCTATGCGCCGGAGAGGCGGTCCCGCAGCTCCCGCTTGAGGATCTTCCCGCTGGCGTTGCGCGGGAGTTCGCCCATGAAGACGACCCGCTTGGGCGCCTTGAACGCGGGGAGCTTCTCGCGGGCGTGGGCGACCAGTTCGTCCTTCGTGACCTCGCCGCGGGGGACGACGACCGCGGTGACGGCCTCGATCCACTTCTCGTCGGGCAGGCCGATCACGGCGGCCTCGGCGACGGCCTCGTGCGTGTAGAGGGCGTCCTCGACCTGGCGGGACGCGACCAGCACCCCACCGGAGTTGATGACGTCCTTCACCCGGTCGACGATCGTGAAGTAGCCGTGGGCGTCGCGCACGGCGAGGTCGCCGGAGTGGAACCAGCCGTCGCGGAAGGCCTCGGCGGTCTCCTCGGGCTTGTCCCAGTAGCCCTCGCACAACTGCGGGGAGCGGTAGACGATTTCGCCGGGTGTGCCGTCGGGCACGTCCGCGCCGTTCTCGTCGACCACGCGCGCGTCGACGAACAGGACGGTGCGTCCGCAGGAGTCCATGCGGCCCTTGTGCTCGTCGGGGGCGAGGACGGTGGCGAGGGGGCCGATCTCGCTCTGCCCGAAGCAGTTGTAGAAGGCGAGCTTCGGCAGGCGCTCGCGCAGTCGTTCCAGGACGGGGACCGGCATGATCGACGCCCCGTAGTACGCCTTGCGCAGCCCGCCCAGGTCGCGGGTGTCGAAGTCGGGCCGGTTGGCGAGGCCGATCCACACGGTGGGCGGGGCGAAGAGACTGTCGACGCGGCCCGCCTCGATCAGGTCGAACAGCCGGTCGCCGTCGGGTGCGTCGAGGATGACGTTGGTGGCGCCCACGGCGAGGTACGGCAGCAGGAACACGTGCATCTGCGCCGAGTGGTACAGCGGCAGCGAGTGCGCCGGACGGTCGCCGGCGCTCAGGTCGAGGGCGGTGATCGCGCTGAGGTACTCGTGGACCAGGGCGCGGTGAGTCATCATCGCGCCCTTCGGCTGGGCCGTCGTACCGGAGGTGTACAGGAGCTGGACCAGGTCCTCGCCGCGCGGCTCGGGGCCGTCGTACGCGGGGGCGGCGGCCAGCAGGGCGAGGAGCGAGTCGTCGGTGTCGCGCAGCGGCAGCGTCCGTACGCCGTCGGGGAGGCGGCCGGCGAGGTCGGGGTCGGTGAGGACCAGGGTGCTGCCCGACTGGCCGACGATGTACGCGAGGTCGTCGCCGGTGAGGTTCTGGTTGACGGGGACGTGGACCAGGCCGGCGCGGGCGCAGGCGAGGAACGCGACGAGGTAGGCGTCGGAGTTGTGGCCGTAGGCGCCGACCCGGTCACCGGGGGCGAGGCCCTTGCCGAGCAGGGCGCTCGCCGCGCGGGAGACGGCCTCGTCGAGTTCCTCGTAGGTCCAGGTGCGGTCGCGGTACTCCACCGCGACGCGTGCGGGGGTGCGTCGGGCGCTGCGGCGCAGCACCCCGTCGACGGTGCTGCCGTGTCCGGGCGTCATGGCACCTGATCCTCGGCGGGCCGCCTGGGCAGGTCAAGTCACCGGCACGTCCGGCCGGGTCAGGCCACCTCGCCGGCCACCCCGGTCCGTCCGGCCGGGACGCCTTCGATCGAGACGATGGTCTCCGTGCGGATGCCCTCGCCGAGCACGGAGGCCATCGCGTCGGCGGTGGCGGCGATCAGGCGGGCGGGGGCGTCGGGGACCTCCGGCAGGTGGTAGGCGGCCTCGCGCATGCTGAGCGTGACCAGCGGAGCGATCCGGTCGGTGGGGAGGCCGCCGATCCCGCGCCGGTGCCGGGGGATGCCGATCAGGTCGACGCCGACCAGGGTGCGGAACCGTTCGCCGAAGACGGAGCCGACGGCGTCGGACAGGGCGGCGATCAGCCGGGGTTCGACCTTGCCGTCGAGGGCGTCCTCGCCGATGTGCACGGTGTAGTGCGGCATGGTGGGTCTCCGTTCGCGTGGTGCGTACCATGGCGGGCGGTTTTCTAGCCGGACAAAATAGCTTTGGATCCAAAGGTAAGACGAGGAGTGCCGGATGTCCATGCCCGAGTCCCGTGACGGCGGTGCGGAGCGCGGAGACGAGCCGGGTGACGGCATCGCAGCGAGTTCGAGCGAGCCGGGTGACGGCATCGCGGAGGACGGGAGCGAGCAGGGCGGCGTCGACGCGGCGGTCCGTGAGCTGCTGCTGCTCATGCCGCGTCTGGTGGGCGGGGCGAAGCGGATTCCCGTGCCCGAGGCGCTCGACTCCTTCTCGCTCGCACCGCGCCATCTGTCCCTGTTCGCCTACCTGTTGCTCGACGGACCGATGACCGTCAACGAGCTGGCCGCCCGCCTCGATGTCGCCCCGACCACGGTGAGCCTGCTCATCGGTGACCTGAGCCGGAAGGGCATCCTGGAACGGCGTGAGGACGAGCGGGACAGGCGGCGGCGGATCGTCGCCATCGCGACCGCCCACGAACCGGCGATCTCGGCATGGCTCGCCCCGGGAGCCGCCGCCTGGCGCAGGGCCCTGGCGCCACTGACGGACGATCAACGACGGCTGTTCGTCGACACGTTGCTGGCCTACGAGGCGGAAGTCGCCGCGGAGCGGCGGTAAGTCCTGATCCCGCTCAACCCCGGCGCACCGTCCTGACGCGGAACATACCCGCTGGTACGCTCAACCGCTTCTTCCTTCAATGATGTTGGGAGGCACGATGCGCACCCGCCTGAGACGAATCGTCGTCGCCGCCGTCGCCCTGCTCACGGCCGCCACGGGCACACTCCCGGCGACCGCGGCCGACCGGCCCGACGACCGGGACCGCAAGGAACACCCGTCCGCCGGCGGCCTGTCCGCCGTCATCAGATACACCGAGTACGGCATCCCGCACATCCTCGCCCGCGACTACGCGGACCTCGGTTTCGGCACCGGCTGGGCGCAGGCCGCCGACCAGGTGTGCACCGTCGCCGACGGCTTCGTGACCGTGCGCGGTGAGCGCTCGCGGTTCTTCGGGCCCGACGCGGCGACCGACTTCTCGCTCTCCTCCGCCGCCAAGAACCTCTCCAGCGACCTCTACTTCCGCGGGGTTCGCGACACCGGCACCGTGGAACGTCTGCTCGCGCGGCCGGCGCCCGCCGGTCCCAGCCGTACCGCCAAGGAGCTGATGCGGGGCTACGCGGCCGGGTACAACGCCTGGCTGCGGCAGAACCGGATCACGGATCCCACCTGCAAGGGCGCCGCCTGGGTGCGGCCGATCACCACGCTCGACGTGGCCGCGCGCGGCTACGCGCTCGCCGTCCTCGGCGGCCAGGGCCGTGCCGTCGACGGCATCACGGCCGCACAGCCGCCCACCACGTCGTCCGGCACCGCCCCCGACCCCACGCGCACCGCCCGTGCCGCCGCCGAACTCTTCGCCGCCGACTCCGCCGACATGGGCTCCAACGCGGTGGCGATCGGCGGGTCCACCACGGCGAACGGCCGCGGACTGCTGTTGGGCAACCCGCACTACCCGTGGCAGGGCGGCCGCCGCTTCTGGCAGTCCCAGCAGACCATCCCGGGCAGGCTCGACGTGTCAGGCGCCTCGCTGCTCGGCACGCCCACCGTGTCCATCGGCCACAACGCGCACGTGGCCTGGAGCCACACCGTCGCCACCGGCGTCACCCTCAACCTCCACCAGCTCACGCTGGATCCGGCCGACCCGACGGTCTACCTGGTCGACGGCGCACCCGAACGCATGACGAAGCGTTCGGTGACCGTCGCGGTCCAGGGCGGCACCCCGGTGACCCGCACCCAGTGGTGGACGCGCTACGGCCCGGTGGTCACCGGCCTCGGCAGCAGCCTCCCGCTGCCCTGGACGACCACCACGGCGTACGCCCTCAACGACCCCAACTCCACCAACCTCCGCGCCTCCGACACGGCACTCGGTTTCGGAAAGGCCCGCAGCGCGGCGGACGTCCTGGGCTCCCTGCGCCGCACCCAGGGCCTCCCGTGGGTCAACACGATCGCCGCCGACTCGGGCGGCCACACCCTGTTCACCCAGTCCCAGGTGCTCCCCCGCATCACCGACGAACTGGCGCAGCGCTGCTCCACCCCGCTCGGCCGGGCCACCTACCCGGCGTCCGGCGTGGCGGTCCTGGACGGCTCGCGCGGCGACTGCGCGCTCGGCCGAGACGTCGACGCCGTGGAGCCGGGCATCTTCGGGCCGGCCGCGCTGCCCACCCTCCGGGACGCGCCGTACGCGGAGAACTCCAACGACAGTGCCTGGCTGGCCAACGCGGACCGGCCGCTCACCGGCTACGAGCGGGTCTTCGGCACGGTCGGCACCGCGCGCTCCCTGCGCACCCGGGGCGCGCTGGAGGACGTGGCGGCGCTGGCGGACCGCGGCGGTCTGACCGTGCGCGACCTGCAACGGCAGCAGTACGCCAACCGGGTGCCGGCCGCCGATCTGGCCGCCGCGGACGCGGCCAAGGCCTGCGCCGCGCTGCCCGGCGGCACGGCGACCGGCAGCGGCGGTCAGGCGGTCGACGTGAGCGGGGCCTGCCGGGTGCTGGCCGCGTGGGACCACAAGGCCGACACGGGCAGCCGGGGAGCACTCCTCTTCGACCGCTTCTGGCGAAGGTTCCCGACGGCCCAGCAGTGGAAGGTGCCGTTCTCGGCGGCCGACCCGGTGGGCACTCCGCGCACGCTCGGCACGGACGCGCCGGCCTTCGGCACCGCCCTCGCGGACGCGGTCGCCGAACTGCGTGCCGCGAACATCCCGCTCGACTCCCCGCTCGGGGAGCACCAGTTCGTCGTGCGGGGCGGTAAACGCCTCCCGGTGCCGGGCGGCACCGAGTCCCTCGGCGTCTGGAACAAGGTCGAGCCCGTGTGGAACCCGGCGGGCGGCGGCTACACCGAGGTGACGACCGGCTCCAGCTACCTGCAGGCCGTCGGCTGGGACGGCGGCCGCTGCCCGGTGGCCCGGACCCTGCTGACGTACTCGCAGTCCTCGAACCCGGACTCCCGGCACCACGACGACCAGACCCGGTTGTTCTCGGCGGAGAAGTGGGTGACGTCCCGGTTCTGCGAGAAGGACATCCTGTCGTCGCCCGCCCTGCGGGTCGTCCGGGTCGGTGACCACAGGTGACCCTCACACCGGCCTGGTGCGGCCCTCCCAGTACGGCTCGCGCAGCCGTCGTTTGTACAGCTTGCCGTTGGGGTCGCGGGGCATCTCGGCGATGAAGTCGATGCCGCGGGGCCGTTTGTAGCCGGCGAGCCGGTCGGCGCAGTGGGCGAGGAGGTCGGCGGCGAGTCCGGGTCCGGGCTCGTGGCCGGGGGCCGGTTCGACGACGGCCCTGACCTCCTCGCCCCAGTCGTCGTGCGGGATGCCGAAGGCGGCGGCGTCGGCGACGGCGGGGTGCGCGAGCAGGGCGGACTCGATCTCCGCGGGGTAGATGTTGACCCCGCCGGAGATGATCAGGTCGATCTTGCGGTCGCGCAGGAACAGGTAGCCGTCCTCGTCGAGGCAGCCGAGGTCGCCGACGGTGAAGAAGTCGCCGATGCGGTTCTTGCGGGTCTTCGCCTCGTCCTTGTGGTAGCTGAAGCCGCCCGTGCTCATCTTCATGTAGACGGTGCCGAGTTCACCGGGCGGCAGCCGGTTGCCGTCGTCGTCGAAGACGGCGAGTTCGCTGATGGGCCAGGCCTTGCCGACCGTGCCGGGCTTCTTCAACCAGTCCTCGGCCGTCGCGAAGGCGCCGCCGCCCTCGCTGGCCGCGTAGTACTCCTCCACGCAGTGCCCCCACCACTCGATCATCGCCCGCTTCACATGGTCCGGGCAGGGCGCGGCACCGTGGATGGCGTGCCGCATGGAGGAGACGTCATAGTGAGCCTTCACCTCGTCGGGGAGGGCGAGCAGGCGGTGGAACTGGGTCGGGACCATGTGGGTGTGCGTGCACCGGTGTTCGTCGATGAGGCGGAGCATCTCCCGCGGGGTCCACTTGTCCATCAGGACCAGCCGGTGACCGATGTGCAGGGACGCGCCCGCGAACTGGAGCACGGCCGTGTGGTACAGCGGCGAGCAGACGAGGTGCACGTTGCCGTCCGAGGGCCTGATCCCGAAGATGCCGAGGAATCCGCCGAGATACGCCTCCTCGGGCGGCTTGCCGGGCAGCGGGCGCCGGATGCCGCGCGGGCGTCCCGTCGTACCGGACGTGTAGTTCATGACCCAGCCGAGGGTGCGGTCGGTGGGCGCCGACTCCGCTTGCCCGTCGAGGAGTTCGGCGTACGGCCGGAAGCCGGGGACCTCGCCGACGGCGTACCGGTGGGTGGCGGGGAGGGCGGTCTCGTCGGCGGCCCGGCGGGCCTGGTCGGCGAAGCGCTCGTGGGCGAGGAGGACCTTCGCGCCGGAGTCGGAGACGATCCAGGCGATCTCGGGGCCGACGAGGTGGTGGTTGACGGGGACGAGGTAGAAGCCGGCCTGGGTGGCGGCCAGGTAGGCGGTGAAGAACTCGGGCGAGTTGGGCAGGACGACGGCGAAGGCGTCGCCGCGCTCCATCCCGGCCGCGCGCAGCCCGTGGACGAGGCGGTTGGCGGCGGCGTGCAGGCGTCCGGCGGTCCACTCCTCGCCGTCCGGCGCGATCATCACCGTACGGCCGGGGTCCTCGGCTGCCTGGGCCCAGAAGCCGGTGGGGGGTGTGCTCGTCACTGGCCGCTCCTTCCTGCGATGCGGTTGACGCGGTCGAGGGCCCGCTCGAAGCCGCGGGTGAGGTCGTCGAAGACGGCCCGGACGCTGCGGACCTCGTTCATCCGGCCGACGATCTGCCCGACGGGGGTGCCGAGGAGGGGGTCGACCTCGTACTTCTGGATCCGTGAGACGGCCTCGGCGACGAGCAGTCCCTGGAGGGGCATCGGGAGGGTGCCGGGGCCGTCCGGGGAGTCCCAGGCGTCGGTCCATTCGGTACGGAGCTGGCGGGCGGGTTTCCCGGTGAGGGCGCGGGAGCGGACGGTGTCGCCGGAGCCGGCCGCCAGGAGTTTGCGGGTCAGGGCGGACGAGTGCAGGTCGGCCTCGGCGGTGGTCAGCCAGAGGGAGCCGAGCCACACGCCCTGGGCTCCGAGGGCGAGAGCGGCGGCGATCTGCCGTCCGCTGCCGATGCCGCCGGCGGCCAGTACCGGCATGGGGGCGACGGCGTCCACGACCTCGGGGGTGAGCACCATGGAGGCGATCTCGCCGGTGTGACCGCCGGCCTCGTAGCCCTGGGCGACGACGATGTCGATGCCCGCGTCCCGGTGCTTCAGCGCGTGCCGGGCGCTGCCCGCGAGGGCGGCGACCAGCACCCCCTGCTCGTGGGCACGGGCCACCACGTCGGCGGGCGGGGAGCCGAGGGCGTTGGCCAGCAGCCGGATCGGGTAGTCGAAGGCGACGTCGAGCTGACCGCGGGCGACCTGTTCCATCCAGCCGGTGATCCGCCAGCCGGACGCCTCGCCCTCGGCCAGTTCGGGCACGCCGTGCTTGGCGAGGGTGTCCCGGACGAACTGGCGGTGCCCCTCGGGGATCATCGCCTCGACGTCGGCCTCGCTCAGTGTCTGATCTTTCGGCGCCTCGACCTTCTTCGCGGGCATGACGACGTCCAGGCCGTACGGCTTGCCGTCGACGTGCGCCTCGATCCAGTCGAGGTCGCGCTGGAGATCGTCGGGGGCGGTGTAGCGGACCGCGCCGAGCACGCCGAAACCGCCGGCGCGGCTGATGGCCGCGGCCACCGCGGGGAACGGTGTGAAGCCGAAGACGGCGTGCTCGACTCCCAGTTGGTTGCTCAGCTCCGTCTGCATGGGCGCAGGATGCCGCAGCGGTCCGGACGACGGAAGGCCTTTTCTGATACTCCGTCAGATTCTCTGGTCCCCGGCCCCTTCAGCGGGCGACGTCCATCCGCTGGGTCCCGATGACGGACAGCAACCGCAGCGCCTGCTCCGACGGCGAGCCGGGGGTGGCCGTGTAGATGACGACCCGCTGGTCCCGGTCGGTGATGTCCAGGACATCGCAGTTGACGGTGACGGGCCCGACGAGGGGATGGTCGAAGGTCTTGCAGAGGGTGGGCCGGGCGGTCACCTCGTGGGCGGCCCACAGCCGGGCGAACTCCTCGCTCCCGTCGACGAGTTCGGCGATCAGCGCGGTCAGCTCCGGGTCGTCGGGGTAGCGGGCGGCGGCGGCACGCAGATGCTGGGCCGCGGTGCGGGCGAACTCGTCGGCGTCGGACACGCTGTACAGCCGCCGGCCGCCGCCCGGCTGCTGGAGGAAGGCCCGCCGGACGACGTTGCGGTCGCGGCGCGACAGGGCGGAGAAGTCCTCCATGAGGGCGGCGGCCAGGTCGTTCCACGCGATGACCTCGTACGTCGCCGACAGCACGAACGCCGCGGCCTGCGGCAGCCGGTGCAGCAGGTCGACGATGCTCTGCCGCACCTCGCGCGAGGGGCCCGGAGGCGGCCCCTGCGGGGTGCCCGCCAGGTGGTGCAGGTGGTCGCGTTCCGCGTCCGACAGACGCAGGGCACGGGCCAGTTGGGCGAGCACCTCGCGGGACGGGTGCGGGCCGCGGGCCTGCTCCAGGCGCGTGTAGTACTCGGTGGAGATGTACGCCAGCTGCGCGACCTCCTCCCGGCGCAACCCCGGCGTGCGACGGCGCTGCCCGGCGGGAAGCCCCACGTCGGCGGGGGTGATGCGCTCACGTCGGGTGCGCAGGAACTCGGCCAGCTCTCGTCGGTCCACGCCTCCAGTGTGCGGGGGGCCCGGCCGCCCATCCAGGTACCGGCGGTGCCTGGATGGGGTCGGCGACCGGGCGCAGGCTCGTCGGCATGACGAACGCAACGAACATGACCGACGGCACGACCGGCACGACCACCGCGGGGCTGCTCGCCGGCAAGGTCGCCTTCATCACCGGAGCGGGGCGCGGCATCGGCGCCGCGGCGGCGCGGCTGTTCGCCCGGGAGGGCGCCCGGGTGCTCCTCGCGGCCCGCACGGAGGCCCAGCTCAGGGCGGTGACCGAGGAGATCAGGGCCGCGGGCGGCACCGCCGACCACGTCCGCTGCGACCTGGCCGACCCGGCGAGCGTCCGCGCCGCCGTCGACCGGGCCGTGGAGCTGTACGGCAGACTCGACGTCGCCTTCAACAACGCGGCGACGGTCCAGCGGCCCGGCCCGATGGACCAGCTGACGGAGGCCGAGTTCGACCACGTCCACGCCGTCAACCTCAAGGGCCCCTGGGTGGCCATGAACGCCGAGATCGCCGCCATCCGCGCCACCGCGGGCAGCGGCGCCATCGTGAACACCTCCAGCGTCGGCAGCCTCATGGGCAACCCCGCCCTCCCGGCGTACGGGGCGGCGAAGCGGGCGCTGAACAGCCTCACCGCCTCGGCGGCGATGACGTACGGCCCGGAGGGCATCCGCGTCAACGCGATCGCTCCCGGCACCACGATGACCGAGATGATCGACGCGTGGGAGCAGGCCTCACCCGGCATCGTCGACCAGCTCAACGCCCAGACCCCGCTGCGCCGCGGCGCCGACCCCTCGGAGGTCGCCGAAGCCGCGGCGTGGCTGCTGAGCGACCGCGCGTCCTACGTCACCGGGACGGTTCTCCGGGTGGACGGGGGCATGCGGTCCTGAACCGCGCCGGAGGGCCTCATCAGGCGAGATCCTCCAGCACGGCCATCGCCGCGTTGTGCCCGGGCACCCCGCTGACCCCGCCCCCGCGCACCGCGCCGGCGCCGCACAGCAGCACGTTGGCGTGCGGGGTCTCGACGCCCCAGCGGCCGACACCGGCCTGCGCGTACGGCCAGGCCAGGTCGCGGTGGAAGATGTTGCCGCCGGGCAGGCCGAGGTCGCGCTCCAGGTCCAGCGGGGTCTTCGCCTCGATGCAGGGGCGGCCGTCGGCGTCGGTGGCCAGGCAGTCGGCGAGCGGCTCGGCGAGGTGCGCGTCCAGTTGGGCGAGGGTGGCCTTGAGCAGGTCCTCGCGTACGGCGTCGTTGTCCCGTTCGAAGAGACGGGCGGGGGTGTGCAGGCCGAACAGGGTCAGCGTCTGGTAGCCCCGCTCGACCAGGTCCGGGCCGAGGATCGTCGGGTCGGTCAGGGAGTGGCAGTAGATCTCCGACGGCGGGGCGGCGGGCAGGTCGCCGGCCGCGGCCTGGGCGTGGGCGGTGGCCAGTTGGGCGTACCCCTCGGCGACGTGGAAGGTGCCGGCGAAGGCCTCGCGCGGGTCGACGGAGGTGTCGCGCAGCCGCGGCAGCCGTTCGAGCAGCATGTTCACCTTGAGCTGGGCGCCCTCGGCGGGGGCCGGCGGGGTGTCGCCGGTGAGGGCGGCGAGCTGCTGCGGGGAGGCGTTGACGAGGACGTGCCGGGCTGCGGCGACGCCCTCACCGTCGGCGGTGCGGTAGGTGACCTCGGCGCCGCGGCCGTCGGTGTCGATCCGCACGGCCTCGTGCCCGGTGGCGAGGACGGCGCCGGCGCTCCGGGCGGCGTCGGCCAAGGCGTCCGTGAGAGCCCCCATCCCACCGACGGGTACGTCCCAGGCGCCGGTGCCGCCGCCGATCACGTGGTAGAGGAGGCAACGGTTCTGCTTGAGTGACGGGTCGTGGGCGTCGGCGAAGGTGCCGATCAGCGCGTCCGTCAGGACGACGCCCCGCACCAGGTCGTCCGTGAAGTGCTCCTCCACGGCGACGCCGGCGGGCTCCTCGAACAGCATCCGCCAGGCCTCCTCGTCGTCGACGCGCCGACGCAGCTCCTCGCGGGTGGGCAGCGGTTCGGTGAGCGTGGGGAAGACCCGCTCGGCCAGGCGCCCGGTCATGCCGTAGAAGCGCTGCCAGGCCGCGTACTCCCGCTCCCCGCCGGTCAGCCGCGCGAACGCCTCCCGGGTGCGGGCCTGGCCCCCGCCCACGAGCAGCCCGGTCGCCCGCCCGTCACGCTCCACCGGCGTGTACGACGAGATGGTGCGTCCCCGGACGCGGAAGTCCAGCCCCAGATCCCGCACGATCTTCGACGGCAGCAGGCTGACCAGGTACGAGTAGCGCGACAACCGGGCGTCCACACCGGCGAACGGCCGGGTGGAGACCGCGGCGCCCCCGGTGTGGTCCAGCCGCTCCAGCACCAGCACGGACCGCCCGGCCCGCGCCAGATAGGCGGCGGCGACCAGCCCGTTGTGACCACCGCCGACGATGACGACGTCGTAGGCACGACGTCCGGGGTCTCCCTCGTGTGCAGGCATGGTTCTTCGTAACACGGGGCGATCCGGCCGGGCCAGGGTGGCGCGGCGGATGACACGCCCGCCGGGCGGCGGCCCGCGCCGGGCAGGCCCAGACAGCCCGGCCCACCAGCGAGTCGCTCGTGACGGAGGAACCCCTGGCCGATGGACCCCGTCAGACCGCCGCGCTCCTGGTCACGGGTGCGGCCAGTAGCCCCGACGCCCTGCCGGACCCGATGGTTCGGCTGTGCGCGGGCGGCCGTCGAGGGCATCCGGGACGGGCGGGCGTGCACGGAGCTGGGCCGGGACCGAGCGCCCCGCTAACGCCGCACCCGCGGCATCCCCAGGCCGATCCAGGAGATGATCTCCCGCTGGATCTCGTTGTTGCCGCCGCCGAAGGTGAAGATCACGGCGGAGCGGTAGCCGCGTTCGAGTTCGCCGTGCAGGACGGCGCCGGCCGAGCCCTCCTGGAGGGCGCCGGGGGCGGCGACGACCTCCAGCAGCCAGGCGTACGCGTCACGGCGGGCCTCGGAGCCGTAGACCTTGACGGCGGAGGCGTCCTGTGGGGTGAGGGTGCCGTTCTGGAGGGCGGCGACCATCTGCCAGTTGAGGAGCTTGAGGGCGTCGAGTTTCACGTGGGTGCGGGCGAGGAGGAGGCGGACCCAGGGCAGGTCGACGACGCGGCGGCCGTCGGCGAGCTTGGTCCCGGTCGCCCAGCGCTGGACGTCGTGCAGGGCCCGGATGGCCATGGTGCCGTGCGCGGCCAGTGTCACGCGCTCGTGGTTGAGCTGGTTGGTGATCAGCCGCCACCCCTGGTTCTCGGCACCGACCCGGTGGCTGACGGGGACGCGCACGTTCTCGTAGTAGCTCGCGGTGGTGTCGTGCGAGGCGAGCGTGCGGATGAGCGTGCAGGAGTAGCCGGGGTCGGTCGTCGGCATCAGCAGCATCGTGATGCCCTTGTGGGGCGGGGCGTCGGGGTCGGTGCGCACGGCGAGCCACACCCAGTCGGCGGTGTCGCCGTTGGTCGTCCAGATCTTCTGGCCGTTGACCACGTATTCGTCGCCTGCCCGCACCGCGCGCGTCTTCAGGGCGGCGAGGTCGGTGCCCGCGTCGGGTTCGCTGTAGCCGATGGCGAAGTCGATCTCGCCGGCGAGGATCTTCGGCAGGAAGTACGCCTTCTGCTCGTCCGTGCCGTACCGCATGATCGTCGGGCCGACCGTGTTGAGCGCCATCAGCGGCAGCGGGACACCCGCCTGGGCGGCCTCGTCGAAGAAGACGAACTGTTCGGTCGGTGTCAGCCCGCGCCCGCCGTACTCCTTCGGCCAGCCGACGCCCAGCCAGCCGTCCGCACCGAGCCGGCGGATGGTCTCGCGGTAGAAGCGTTTCGCGGCGACCGGGTCGGCGTGCCGCGCGTAGGCGTTGTCCGGTACCAGCTCGGCGAAGTAGGCACGCAGTTCGGTGCGCAGCCGCAACTGCTCGGGCGTGTGGTCGAGGTGCACGGCGCCTCCTGGATTCCCAAGGCCGGTCTCCTGACGGCGCACACCGTAGAACGTGTTTCAGAAATTGGGAATGCCGGTCACCGACCCGGGACGCGGATCGGCTGCCGCTGCCACCACCTCACTCCAGCGTCTCCAGGAAGTCCGTGCAGGCCCGAGCGCACGCGCGGCACGCGGCCGCACCGTCCTCGGCACCCGGATGCCGCTCGAAGACATGCGCGGTCTCCAGGCACAGGGTCCGGCACCACTCCACCTGGACCCGGATGCCCGCCTCGTCCACCCGGTTGTCCTCGGACAGCACACGGCAGGTCGCGTCGCAGACCTCCGCGCACATGATCCCTTTGCGTCGTACGAATTCCTGCTGTTCGGTTCCGTCCGGATCCACGAGGCTCGCGCGCAGCGCGCAGGCCCGCGCACACTCGGTGCACGCCTGGGCGCATGCGAAGCGGTCCTCCAGGAACCGGAAGAGCTCCTGTTGGGATGTCGTCGAAGTCACACAGCGCGGGTAGCCGCGACGGGCCCCACCAAACGCGACGGGCGCGAACCGGGCACGGAGAGCGACAGGAGCCGCCAGGCGGTTCGCGGCCGATTGGTGGGGTATTCGCCTGATATGAGTAGCGCAAGCATGCAGTTGGCCGCCTCGAGCGGCCTGCTCAGCGTGGGCATGTTCGTCGTCGGCGCGGCCCTCGTGTCCCTGCTGGCCGGCAGCTTCTGGCTGGGCTCACGCATCAAGCAGCGCGAGCTGCCCCGGCCACGCCCCGACGAGCAGCCGCATCTGCCCCCGGACGGACCCGTGCACGAGGTCCGGGAGTACCGGGAGCCCGACGAGGTACCGCGGACCCCGAAGGGGGGCCGCGCCCTCACCCCGTACGAACTGACCAACATGCAGACCCGGCCGAGTACGTCGAAGGAGCCGCGGCGCTGGAGTCCGGGCAGCAGCGGATCGTTCGGCGGGGGTGGACTGGGCGGCCACTGAGCCCCGCCCCGCGCACCAGCCCACCGTTCCCAGGCCATCGCGAACGGAGTGAGATCCATGGCCGACGAAGGTCGCAGCACCCTGCCCCTGCCCGACTACGACCACCTGCCCATCGGCGGTCTGGAGAGCCGCGTACGGTCGCTCACCGCCGGGGAGGTCGAGGAACTGCTCGCCTACGAACGGACGCACGCCGACCGCCTCCCGGTGACCGAGGTCCTGACGTCCCGACTGGAGCAGTTGGAGGCGGGCGCCGAGCCGACCTCGGGCGACCCGGGAGCCCTGCGCCCGGAGCAGTCCGCGGGGCGCTCCGGTTCCCCGGTGTCGCCGGCGACCTCGCCGCAGCCGTTCGGTCCGCCGCCGCACGGCACCCCGGATCAGCGGGGCAAGCCGAAGGGCGACCGGGCGTAGCGTCTCCCGGTGCACGTTCAGCCAGGGTCCGGCCGATGGCCGGGCCCTGGCGTACGTCTCTGGCGGCGCGGGTCCGGCTACGACCGCGCCGCTCCGGCCACCGCCTCCTCGGCCTACGTCCGGCCGAACAGCACGCGGCCGGACAACTGCTCGGTGACGGCCACTCGGAGTGTGGACGTGGTGTCCCATCGGCGCGGCCATCCTCGCGCACGAGCAGCTGGTGCAGGCCGACACGGTCCTCCCGGCCTGCCGCGAGGGGCGCTACGTCCTGACAGCCGTCCAGCACCTGGTCCAGGTGGGGGCAGCCGAACAGGTCCAGCATCGCGAGGTCGGTCTCGCGGTGTCCGCCGTGTGCGGCCGGGTCGATGAGCCGGGCGGGTCCGTCGGCGCCCCACAGCACGTTGCCGTTCCGCAGGTCGCCGTGGAGCCGGGCAGGCGGTTCCGCGGGGCCGGCTGGGCAGCCGCTCGGGCGCCGTCACGACCGGCCCCCAGCGGCCAGGCCGGCGGCACGTCGGGAGACGCCACCCGAACCACGACGACGTCGTGCGTCAGGCGCCCACGTACTCCGCGAGATGCTCGCCCGTCAGCGTCGAGCGGGCCGCGACCAGGTCCGCCGGGGTGCCCTCGAAGACGATCCTGCCGCCGTCGTGACCTGCGCCGGGGCCGAGGTCGATGATCCAGTCGGCGTGGGCCATGACCGCCAGGTGGTGTTCGACCACGACGACCGACTTGCCGGAGTCGACCAGCCGGTCCAGCAGGCCGAGCAGTTGCTGGACGTCGGCGAGGTGCAGGCCGGTGGTCGGTTCGTCGAGTACGAAGACGGATCGGCTGCCGCCCTTGTCACCCATGTGGGTGGCCAGCTTGAGCCGCTGCCGCTCGCCTCCGGACAGGGTGGTGAGCGGCTGGCCCAGGGTGAGGTAGCCGAGCCCGACGTCGGCGAGCCGGCCGAGGATGCGCTGCGCGGCCGGGGTGTGCGCCTCGCCGGAGCCGAAGAACTCCTCGGCCCTGGCCACCGGCATCGCGAGCACCTCGCTGATGTCCCGGCCGCCGAGGTGGTAGTCGAGCACCGCCGTCTGGAACCGCTTGCCCTCGCAGTCCTCGCAGGTGGTGGCCACGCCGGCCATCATCGCCAGGTCGGTGTAGATGACGCCCGCGCCGTTGCAGGTGGGGCAGGCGCCCTCGGAGTTTGCGCTGAACAGGGCCGGCTTCACGCCGTTGGCCTTGGCGAACGCCTTGCGGACCGGGTCGAGCAGTCCGGTGTACGTCGCCGGATTGCTGCGCCGCGAGCCCCGGATCGGGCTCTGATCGACCGACACCACGCCCGCATCGCCGGGGATCGACCCGTGGACCAGCGAACTCTTGCCGGAGCCGGCGACACCGGTGATGACGGCGAGCACGCCGAGCGGGATGTCCACGTCGACGCCCTGGAGGTTGTGCGCCGTCGCGCCGCGGATCTCCAGCGCTCCGGTGGGCTTGCGCACGGACTCCTTGAGGGCCGCCCGGTCGTCGAGATGGCGGCCGGTGACGGTGCCCCCGGCCCGCAGCCCTTCCACGGTGCCCTCGAAGCAGACGGTGCCGCCCGCCGTACCGGCGCCGGGGCCGAGGTCGACGATGTGGTCGGCGATCGCGATGGTCTGCGGCTTGTGCTCCACCACGAGCACGGTGTTGCCCTTGTCCCGCAGGCGCAGCAGCAGGTCGTTCATCCGCTGGATGTCATGGGGGTGCAGACCGGCGGTGGGCTCGTCGAAGACGTAGGTGACGTCGGTGAGCGAGGAGCCGAGGTGGCGGATCATCTTGACGCGTTGCGCCTCGCCGCCCGACAGGGTGCCCGCCGGCCGGTCGAGCGAGAGGTAGCCGAGGCCGATCTCCGCGAACGAGTCGAGGGTCTGCCGCAACGCCGTGAGCAGCGGCGCCACCGACGGCTCGTCGAGCGTGCGGACCCATTCGGCCAGGTCGGTGATCTGCATCGCGCAGGCGTCGGCGATGCTGATCTTGTCGATCTTCGACGAGCGGGCACCCTCGCTGAGCCGGGTGCCGTCGCACTCGGGGCAGACCGTGAACGTCATCGCCCGTTCCACGAAGGCGCGCACATGCGGCTGGAGCGCGTCGATGTCCTTGGCCAGCATCGACTTCTGGATCTTCGGGATCAGACCCTCGTACGTCAGGTTGATGCCCTCGACCTTGATCTTGGTCGGCTCCTTGTGGAGGAGGTCGTGCAGCTCCTTCTCGGTGTAGTCGCGGATCGGCTTGTCCGGGTCGAAGAAGCCGCAGCCGCTGAAGATACGGCCGTACCAGCCGTCCATGCTGTAGCCGGGGATCGTGAGCGCGCCCTCGTTCAGCGCCTTGCTGTCGTCGTAGAGCTGGGTGAGGTCGATCTCGGAGACCGTGCCCCGGCCCTCGCAGCGCACGCACATGCCGCCGGTGCGGTTGTAGGTCGCCTTCACGGTCTTCTTGGCACCGCGCTCGACGGTGATGCCGCCGCTGGCGCGCACCGAGGCGGTGTTGAAGGAGTAGGCGCTGGGCGGGCCGATGTGCGGCTCGCCGAGCCGGCTGAAGAGGATGCGCAGCATCGCGTTGGCGTCGGTGGCGGTGCCGACGGTGGAGCGGGGGTCGGCGCCCATCCGCTGCTGGTCGACGATGATCGCGGTCGTCAGCCCGTCGAGGACGTCGACGTCGGGCCGCGCCAGCGTCGGCATGAAGCCCTGCACGAAGGCGCTGTACGTCTCGTTGATCAGCCGCTGCGACTCGGCCGCGATCGTGTTGAACACCAGAGAGCTCTTGCCCGAGCCGGACACACCCGTGAACACGGTCAGCCGGCGCTTGGGGATCTCGACGCTGACGTCCTTGAGGTTGTTCACGCGCGCGCTGTGCACACGGATCACGTCGTGGGTGTCGGCAGCGTGCGGCGCTGGCGGCTGGGTGGCCGTCCTCTTCGCGGTGCTCATCAACTGGCTCCATCCGTTGTGCGGGCCGGCCTTCGCGGTCTCCGTCGGCGTCGCTCTCACGCTATGTGCTGCCCGGGGACCGGCGCTTCTCGATTCCTGACCGAACCGGTCCGTCCTGGCGGGGCCAGGGGCGAAAGCGTGCCATACCGTCCAGATCAGCGGCGGAGTACGGCCCGAGCGGCCGGTGGCGCACACCCGGACCGCGATCGGCCGGCTTCGGCCACGAACGGTCAGTAGGCGACATCCCGGAGCGGGGCGGGAGTGGAGGCGCCGTGATGGCCTGAATCGTCGCGTACAGCCGCGGCAGCTGATGCGGGCGCTGGACACCTGCGTCGCCGACCTGGACGTGCCCGACCAGCTCGTCACCTGCTGCTCTCCGGTGATCACCCCGGACCCGGGCACGGTGACGATCTGTTCGGCGGGCCATCTGCCGGTTCTGGTGGCCGGGGCCGGAAGGGGCGTGCGGGCGCTCGACTGTCCGGTCAACATGCCTCTCGGCGTCGGCGACGTTCCCTTCGAGCGGGCGCGCGCGCAGATACCCCCGGGGGCGGCCCTGGTGCTGTACACGGACGGCCTGATCGAGACGCCGGGCAGCGACATAGAACTCCGCATCGACGAACTCACCGTGCTGATACAGGAGTTGTTCGCCGACGCGCCCTGTCTGGGAAGCGGCCGACCGGGTGCTCGCGGGTCTGCTGCCGGACCCGGAGAGCCACCACGACGACGTGACCCTCCTGCTGGCGCAGCTCCCGGCGGCGTAGGCATCCGGGCGCGGCGCGCCGCGCGTCCGTGCCCTCGTCCCACGGTCCGGGAACGCGGACCGTGGGACGAGGGCGGACGACCCGGTTCAGGCCGGGGCGGTGAAGCCCCGGCGGCCGGTGGGGATCGCCTGGGTGAGGTGCGGCTGCCGTGCCGTGCGACGGCCGCTCGCCGTCAGCGCGTAGGCGTCCAGGTGGGCCTTGATGTACGGGACGGCCACGGTCTCGAGTTCGCCGTCCACGAACGCGGGCTGGACGTTGACCTCGAAGACGACGCCGCCGTTCTCCACGGCCAGGTCGACGCCTGCGAAGGGCAGGCCGACCGACGCGGTGGCGGCGACGGCGAGTTCGGTGAGGCGGGGCGGCAGGTCCGGCGGGTCGATGTGGACGGGGGTGGCGCCCTGGCAGGTGTTGCAGGGGGTGTCGGGGGCGGGCTGGAGATGTTCGCGGGCGTGTACGACGCGCCCGCCGAGGACGAAGACGCGGAACTGGTGGCGCAGTCCGTCGGCGGTGAAGTTGCCCGCGTCGCGGGAGAGCATCCAGTCGGTGCCGTGCTCGGCGTAGTAGACGGTGGCCGCCTCCAGTTGGGCGGGGGTGGTGACGTGGAAGGTGTCGTTGCCGCCGGTGCCGACGACGGGCCGCGCCCAGGTGTCGCCGCCGAGCCGCTCGAACGCCTCGGCGGCCTCCCGTGCGGTGGGGCGGGACAGGACGGCGGTCTCCATCTGGGCGATCCCGTCCCGGCGGAAGCGTTCGACGGTGAGGTTCTTCTCCGTGGCGGTCCGCCACGCGTCGGGGCCGGTGCCGAGCGTGACCACGTCATGGCGGTCCAGGAGTTCCTGGAAGCCGGCGAGGGCACGGCGGCGGTGCGGCGGGATCTCGTACAGCACGACGATGTCGGGCACGAAGTCCAGACCCTCCTGCGGGACTTGCAGTCGTAAGCGGCCTCCGTCACGGACGCCGCGACCGGTGGCTTTGACCGCTCCGGTCGCTCCGGTCTCTCCGGCTCCTCCCGTCGCTCGGGTCGCTCCCGTCGCGAAGTGGCGGGAGTCGACGCGCACGGGCGGTGCGCCGGTGAGCAGTTCCACGGCGTCGGCGAGGTACTCGCTGCATTCTTCGGGCGACGTCGGGTCGGCGATCAGGGCGATGCACGGTCGGGACACAGCGGCCTCCAGTGGCTCTCGACGCGCGCTCGTACCGCGGGCCCGGTCGCGCGGCCCGAACGGCGTCACGGTGTGTGGTGCCTGTCGCGCGGGTGGTCCTCGCACCCGTCGCCCTGGGAGCCGCGCCGGTGTGCGGGCCGGGCCGGGCCCGGACTGCTGCCGGGGCCGGGGCCGGCCGGGGACCACGCATGGGTGGGGCTCGCCCCGTCGGATCGTGCCGCGGGGCTGGCCGACCACTGTAAGCACCGGGCCCGGCCCGGTGACAGGGCGCACGGCCGCCCGGCTCCTGCCCCTGCCTCTGCGCCGTCCGCCCCGGACCGTGCGCCCTGCCCGGCGCCCGGGTCAGCCCTCCCAGGCCCAGTCGGCGACCTCCGGCAGATCGGTGCCGTGGACGCGGATCCAGTCGTGGTGGCGCAGCCGGGCGTCCTCCATCCGCTGGCGTACGGCCGCGGCGCGCACGGCGAGGCCGGGGACGCGGTCGATGACGTCCATGACCAGGCGGTAGCGGTCGAGGTCGTTGCGGACGACCATGTCGAACGGCGTGGTCGTGGTGCCGATCTCCTTGTAGCCGCGCACATGGAGGTGCCGGTGGCCGGTGCGGCTGTAGGCGAGGCGGTGGATCAGCCACGGGTAGCCGTGGTAGGCGAAGATGACGGGCTTGTCGGCGGTGAACAGGCCGTCGTACCTGAAGTCGCTCATGCCGTGCGGGTGTTCGCCGCTCGGCATCAGGCAGGCGATGTCGACGACGTTGACCACGCGGACGGCCAGCTCGGGCAGGTGGCGGCGGAGCAACTGGGCGGCGGCCAGCACCTCCTGGGTCGGTACGTCGCCCGCGCAGGCGAGGACCACGTCCGGTTCGCGGGTGCCGTTCTCGGTGCCGGCCCAGTCCCAGATCCCGGCGCCGCGGGCGCAGTGGACGCGGGCCTGGTCCATGGTCAGCCAGTCGAAGCAGGGCTGCTTGCCGGCGACGACGACGTTGACGTAGTCCCGGCTGCGCAGCACGTGGTCGGCCACCGACAGCAGCGTGTTGGCGTCCGGCGGCAGATAGACGCGTACGGCTTCGGGGCTCTTGTTGAGGATGTGGTCGACGAAGCCGGGGTCCTGGTGGGAGAAGCCGTTGTGGTCCTGGCGCCACACGTGCGACGTGAGCAGGTAGTTGAGGGAGGCGATCGGGGCACGCCAGGGCAGCCGGCGGGTCACGCGCAGCCACTTGATGTGCTGGTTGACCATCGAGTCGACGATGTGCACGAACGCCTCGTAGCAGGAGAACAGCCCGTGCCGGCCGGTGAGCAGATAGCCCTCCAGCCAGCCCTGGCAGGTGTGTTCGGAGAGGATCTCCATCACCCGTCCGTGCCGGTCGAGGTGTTCGTCGACCTGGAGGGTCTGCGCCTGCCAGGCCTTGCCACTGGCCCCGTACACGGCCTGGAGGCGGTTGGAGGCGGTCTCGTCGGGGCCGACCAGCCGGAAGTCGCGCCGCGCGGCGGTGGAGCGCATCACGTCCTCCAGCATTTCGCCCAGGACGCGGGTGGGTTCGTGCAGGGTCGTGCCGGGTTCGTCGACGGGGACGGCGTACGACTCCAGGGCGGGCAGCGGGAGTTCGCGCAGGAGGAGTCCGCCGTTGGCGTGCGGGGTGGCGCCGAGACGGCGGGGGCCGTCGGGGATCCAGGTCAGTACGTCGTGCCGGGGGGCGCCCTGCTCGTCGAAGAGTTCCTCGGGCCGGTAGGAACGCAGCCACGTCTCCAGCTGGCGCAGGTGCTCCGGGTTGTCCCGTACGGCGGACAGCGGGACCTGGTGGGCGCGCCAGGTGCCCTCCACGGGCAGGCCGTCGACCTGCGCGGGGCCGGTCCAGCCCTTCGGGGTGCGCAGCACGATCACCGGCCAGCGGGGGCGCTCGCCGGCGGCCTCCTCGCGGGCGGCCCGCTGGATGGCGGCGATGCGGTCCAGGGCGGTGTCCAGGGCCTCGGCCATCGCGCGGTGCACGGCGGTGGGGTCGTCGCCGGTGACATGGATCGGGTCGTGGCCGTAGCCCCGCAGCAGTTCGTCGAGTTCCGGTTCGGGGATGCGGGCCAGCACCGTCGGGTTGGCGATCTTGTAGCCGTTGAGGTGGAGGATCGGCAGGACGGCGCCGTCGTGGACCGGGTCGAGGAACTTGTTGGAGTGCCAGGAAGCGGCCAGCGGTCCGGTCTCGGCCTCCCCGTCGCCGATCACGCAGGCGACGAGCAGGTCCGGGTTGTCGTAGGCGGCGCCGTAGGCGTGGGAGAGCGCGTAGCCGAGTTCGCCGCCCTCGTGGATGGAACCGGGCGTCTCGGGCGCGACGTGGCTGGGGATGCCGCCGGGGAAGGAGAACTGCTTGAACAGCCTGGCCATGCCGGCCGCGTCCCGTGTGACGTCGGCGTACGTCTCGGTGTACGAGCCCTCCAGCCAGGAGTTGGCGACCACCGCCGGCCCGCCGTGGCCGGGACCCCACACGCACAGGGCGTCCAGGTCACGGTCGCGGATGACGCGGTTGAGGTGGGTGTACACGAGGTTCAGCCCCGGGGTGGTACCCCAGTGGCCGAGCAGCCGCGGCTTGACGTGCTCCGGGCGCAGCGGCTCGGTGAGCAGGGGGTTGGCCATGAGGTAGATCTGGCCGACGGACAGGTAGTTCGCGGCGCGCCAGTGGGCGTCCAGCGTCCTCAGCTCGTCGTCGGTGAGGCGGGCGGACGCCTGCTGGGTGTCGACGGACATCTGGGGGTCCCTTCCGGATCGGTTCGGCGGTAGATGCGCGGGAAGTGCGGGGCCGGTCCGTTCCTTCCCACCCTCTCCCGGCCACCGGGTACCCGCCACGGCCGACCGGCCCATCCGGAGGAGCCGGGGCCCGGACAGGGGCCCTCGATGGAGGGATCTCAGGTTCCCCCTACCGGACCGGCGACCGGCCGCCACGACCGGTGCCCGATCTACCGAACGGGGGCGGAGACATTCTGGGCGGGGGCTGCACCCTCTCGGCGGCAGCTGAGCCTCCCGGAGAGGGCCGGACCTTCTGGCGGATGCCGTGCTGCCCGGACGGTGGGCCCTTCACGAACTGGTGCCGGTGTCCCCCTACCGGACGGGCCAACGGCCACCGGGACCATGCCCGGACGGATGCCGGACCTTCGAGGCAGGTACGGGAGCTGCCCGGACGGGGCGTTCATGGGCGGATGCTGCGGGCCCCCCACCGGACCGGCCAACGGCCACCGGGACCAGCACCGGGTCTTCCGAACGGGGGGCGGCCCCAGACTCCCGACTGCGGCTACACCTTCTGGGCCGGTGCGGGCCCCGCGTCGGTGGACGACGGCAGCGGTCGTCAGGAAACCGACGCGTCCCCGTCTCGGCCGATGCGGTCGACGTGCAGGACGTTGGCGCGGTCCTCGGCGTCCTCGCTGGCCTCGGCGGCGAACCAGGCGTCGAGGATCTCCTTCAGCAGCGGCTCGGAGGTCAGGCGCAGGCTGAGAGCGAGGACGTTCGCGTCGTTCCAGCGGCGGGCGCCGTCGGCCGTAGAGGCGTCGGTGCACAGGGCCGCGCGGACGCCGGGCACCTTGTTCGCGGCGATGGACGCGCCCGTGCCGGTCCAGCAGCACACCACGGCCTGCTCCGAGGTCCCGTCGGCGACCTCTCGGGCCGCCGCCTCCGAGCACACCGCCCACTGGGGGTCCGACCCGGGCCGCAGGGCGCCGTGCGGCACCACGTCGTGACCACGTCCACGCAGCTCAGCGACGAGCGCGCGGGCGACGGGCTCGTCCATGTCGGAGGAAACGGAGATCCGCATACTGCGGAGGGTACTGAGTCGGGGCGGGCGGCGTCGCGGCGGGTAGGGAGGCCGCCCGAGACCACCCAGACCACCCAGACCACCCAGACCGCTCAGACCACCCAGACCACCCGGACCGCTCAGCCCAGCGACGGTCAATCGAGGAACCCCTCCAGGACGGGCGCGGGGGCACTCCGGCGCAGGCGGTCCAGCGGGAGCCGGCCGTTGAGGGCGAGGAGCACGTCGCTCGCGGAGCCGTACACCCGTTCGCCCGCGGTCGCCGGACCGTCGAGCAGGCGGACGCCGGTGGGAGTGAGGTCGAGGAGCCAGGACGGCCCCTCGGTGGTGTGAAGGCCGATCCGCGCGGGGTCGTGCGGCCAGGCGGCGGTGGACAGCGGCCGCGGCCGCCCACGGTGAGCTGGGCGTCGTAGGCGTGGACCGGGGCCTTCCCCTCCTGGTGGCGGGCCACCGCGGCCGGCCGTCATGGGCTCCCCGAGGCTCCCCACCAGGCCCAGCATCGCGCCTCGGGCCCGGCCCCACGCAGCGCGGCGACCAGTGCCACGGTCGCCGGGAGCGGTTCTGCCGGGGGCTCGCCGACCGTGGGTGGCTGTTCGCGCGGTCCGGCCGCCACGGCGGCGGCTCGGAAGTGCTGCACCCGGATGAGATGCCCGGCCATGTCCCGCACATGCCCGGCAGGGACCAGTCCGGGCAGCCGGGCACGTGCGTGCCGAGGCCGGGCGCGGCGGCGACGGCCTCGGGCAGGGCGGCCGAGCGGTCCTCGATCAGGGAGAGGAGTTCCTCATGGGAAGGTGTCGCCGTCACCTTCCAGCAGCCGCCGCCGACATCACGGCCGGGCAGCTCGGACGGGAGGACCTCCCAGCGCGGCCGCCTCGCCGTCGGCCGTCGCCGTCGCGTCGGGGAGCCCCACCGGGTTGCCCTCCGGGAGGAGGCCCGACTCGCGGACGGTGCGGGCCAGCGGCGCGAGGAGGTGGCCGAGGCGGGAGGTGGCGTCGGGCCCCAGTGCCGTCCAGGGGGCGGCCGCCGCGGTGTCCGTCCCGGCTTCGACGGCCGCGTGGGCGGCCGTCCCGGCGGGGGTGAGCCGGCCGTCGTCGGTGAGCCAGCCGCGGTCGCTCAGTCCGGCCTGCGCCGCCCGCCATGCGGCGAGGTCCCACTTGCGGGTCTGCCGCAGCAGTTCCTCGTCCGACTCCCCCGCCGCGCACTTCAGCACCATCGCGGCGACCGGGCCCAGGCCGTGGCCGACGAGCACGGCGATGTGTCCGTCGCCTCGGTGTTCGCGCAGGGTGGTCACCGCCTGCCAGAGCCTGACGTGGGGCTGTGCCGGGCGCGGGAGGGCCTGGTTGGCGGCGCCGAGGACGCGTCCCGCCGTGTCGGCGCCCTGCGCCGCCTCCCAGGCGAGGTCGGCCGCCTCGGCCATCGCGGCGGAGCCGACCGTGTCCGCCCCGAACACGCGGGTCATCGCGGCGTCCATGGCCCGCTCGCGCGCGGCGAGGACATCGGCCGGACCGGCGTGTCCCCAGGCGTCGGGGACGGCACGCGCCACACGGTCGGGGTGGAAGACGTAGAAGGAGCTGGTCACGACGGAGGCGGGAACGGGGCCCAGGGGCGCCGCGCGGAACGCGAAGTAGCCCATCCAGAAGCCGCGCATGCCGAGTTCGCCGGCCGCCAGGTGGACCTCGGGGGCGAAGTAGACCAGGTCGTGGACCAGTTCGAACCGTGCCCACATCGTCCGCGCGACGCCGTCGTCCACCGCATGCCTCCCGGCTCACCGATTCGCTCATCTGACCGCCGGAGGCAGCATGCGCCATGGCGGCGGCGGCGAACAAGCCCCGGCGGAGCTGTCGGTGAGCGGCGGTGCCGGTGCGCCCGCGAGGCGGTGCGGCCGCCTCTGTCTGCTCAACCGGTCCTTCGGACGCGGACGTTGACCCCGCCGGGGCCTCGCAGCAGAATGGGCCGACACGCGCTTGAGAGCGCTCTCAAACCTTTCATGCTCCAAGCCGCAGCACCTCCCGCAGCACACCTCCCGCATCCCGCATCCCTCAAGGAGATCCATGACCGGCAGCCAAGGCCCGGCGTTCAGTCGTCGTGCGCTCATCGGGACCGGCCTCGGTGTCGGCGCGGCAGTGCTCACCTCGGGTGGGTCCGGCGCGGCGTACGCGGCGGCGCCGGCTTCTCCGGAGCGACGGGCGTACGCCTTCCTCGCCGCCGCCATGGACGCCTATCCGCAGCACGGCACCGTCCGGCTGGCGCAGAGCTACACCGATCAGGCCGGCCTGTTCAGCACCGCTTTCACCTACGACAACGCCCTGTCCGTTCTCGCGGCGCTCGCGTCCCGCACCGCGGACGGGCTGTCCCGTGCCGTGGCTCTCGGCGACGCGCTCCTGTACGCGCAGGTCCACGACCCGGTGTACGACGACGGCCGGCTGCGGCAGGCCTACAACGTGGGGCCGTACACGTTCTACGACGGTTCGCCGCAGCCGGACGGGTTCGTGCGGGCGGACGGCACGGCCAACGTGGGCACGCAGTTCGGCTTCACGGGGACGGCCGTGGGCGACATGGCCTGGGCCGGTATCGCGCTCGCCGCACTCGCCAAGCGGACCGGCCGTGACCGCTTCCTCCTCGGTGCCGTGCGGATCGGCGAGTGGATCGACCGCGTCGGCCGTACCGACCAGCCCCTCGGTGGTTACAAGTTCGGCGTCAACGGGGCCGACGAGCCACTGCCGTTCAGCTCGACCGAGCACAACACCGACCTGATCTGTCTCTTCGGCCGGCTCGCCCGGCTCACCGGGGACCGGGTGTGGTGGGAGCGGCGGGCGCGGGCCGTGGCCTTCGTCGAGGCCATGTGGGAGCCGTCCGGCGGCTTCTTCTACACCGGCACCAACGACGGTGTCACGGTCAACAGGTCCCCGGTCCCGGAGGACACCCAGACCTGGACCCACCTGGCGCTCTCCTCCCGCACCCACTCCCGGTCACTGGACTGGGCCAGGACCGAACTGGCCGTCCTGGACTCGGCGGACCGGCGCAACAGCACGGTGCCGGCGGGCCAGTCGTACGAGGGGGTCACCTTCAGTTCCGCGAGTCTCCTGGCGAACGAGGACGCCCCGATCGCGGACGGGCAGCCCAAGCCGGACCGTAACGGCGTGTGGTTCGAGGGCACGGCCCATCTGGCGCTCGCCCTGCGCGACCGGCACGCCCCGGGCGACGAGGCCCACGCCCGGCGGCTGCTCACCTCGGTCGAGCGGGCACAGGACCTGCTCGGCAACGGCCAGACCCTCGGCGGCACACCGGTCGCCGCCGGCTCCGGTGTCGTCTCGGCGAGCAGCCCTCTCGACACCGGTTTCGGCTTCGGTTACTACCCCTACCGGCACGCCGGCGCGACCGCCTGGTACCTGCTGGCGGCGGCTCGCGTCAATCCGCTGCGGGCCTGACCGGTCCGTACCCGCCACTACGACGCACTGGCGCCGGGTTCCGGTCCGATTCCCCGCAACTCCCGTACCGTCCCCCCGAGTCTGCCGCGGAACCTCTCCAGCAGCTCGGGCTCGGCGCTCACCACCCAGCGGGTGCCGACCAGGTACGTGCCGCCGTACACGCTCGCGGAGTCCAGCCAGGTCTCCTTGAGCTCCTCCTCCGGGAACGTGGTGATGAGGTAGCCGCCGTCCGCGGTGGTGCACGCGCCCTGGCGCAGTTCGTCGGCCTCGATGCGGATGTCGGCCTCGCAACCGGTGAGGCCGGCGATCACCTCGACCTTCGCCGGGGCCACGACCCCGGCCGCGGGGGCGGCGGAGATCTTCGCCGGGTCGCTGTTCATGGCGACCTCCTCCGAGCCGCCCCCGCCACAGGCCGTGGCGAGGGAGAGCAGGGTCAGGCCTCCGGCGAGGGCCGCGCCCCGCAGGAGACGGGCGGTGCTGGGGGTGCGGCCGGTGTGTCCTCGCCGCGTCTGCTGTGACACGTGCCTCTCCGTATTCCGGTCCCGGGCTGGACCCGGCCTCGTCGGCGGCCGGGCGTACGACTGCCCAGGGATACGGCCGGTCCGGGAAGGTTGTTCACCTTCCCGGCATCGTCATCGTCATCAGCGGCGCTGACGGCGACGGCGGCAAGACCGAGCAGGCAGTCGTGCCGGCGACAGACCAGGCCGTCAGGAGCAGGTGGCCCAACACCCCCATGGGGTCTCAGCCTTCCTCTTCGTCCTTCGCCCGGCCGAGCAGGTCGCGCAGGAGCCGTGCGTCGGCGGGTTCGAGGGAGGTGACGAAGCTGGCGAGCACCGCCTCGCGCTCGGTCTCGCCGTCGAGGAGCCGGCGCATCCGGTGCGCGGCGAGTCCGGCCTGGTCGGACACCGGCGTCCACACGAAGGACCGGCCGGCCCGCTCCCGCGTCACCGCTCCTTTGGCGAGGAGGCGGGTCAGGATCGTGATCACCGTCGTGTACGCCAGGTCCGCGCCGAGCCGCTCCTGCACCCAGCCGGCCGTCGCGGGCCCGTCCGCCTCGCGCAGGACGGACAGCACCTGAGCCTCCAGCTCGCCCTGCCCCCGTCGCCGGGGACGCCGGTGATCGGTCACGCCCTGTCTCCCTTCCGCGGCCACGCGCGTCACGAACCTTCCATCGTACGGACCCGTCGCCGCCCGCCACCCTCCCGATCAGCGTCTTTTCCCGAGCCGAACGCCGACCGCACGGGCGATGCCGCATGATGAGCGGGCCATGGACCTGACCCTGACGACACCCCGCCCGCCGCTGCCCGTCCTGCGGGCCGCGGTGTTCGCCGTCGTCGGGACGGTGTTGGGGACCGGCGCCCACCAACTGCTCGCGGAGCGGCCGGTTCCGTGGGCGCAGGGCGCGACCGCGGCCGCCGTGCTGTTCGGTCTGGGGCTGGCCGGCGACCGCCGCCCGCGGCGTCCGGCCACGGTCGTCGTCGTGAGCGTCCTCGCCCAGTCGGGGCTGCACCAGTGGCTGGCGCACACCGGACACCCACGGGCGTCGCCCGCCGCGCACGTCCACGACCCGTACGGCACCCACGCGGCCTGGTCCGGGCGGCTGCACGACTCCCTGGCCATGACGGCGGCCCACGCCCTGGTCGCGGTGGGAGCCGCCGTTCTCCTGCACCGCGCGGACACGGCGTGCTGGGCGCTGGCCCGCGGACTGACGGCCGCACTCGACGCCGTACGCGCGCGTCTGCTCCTCGGGGCCACGCGCCACGTCGGTTCTTCGGGGCTCGGTGTGCCGGTCGCGGTCGTGGCGGCGGAGGGTGACCGGCTGCCGGCCTTCGGGCCGGTGCTCGCGTACGCGCTGGTCCGGCGAGGTCCCCCCCGGGACGAGGTCCGCTGTCGTCAAGTGACTTCGCTCGGGCACCGGTTCGGCATCAGCCGTACGGTCCGGCGCCCCGCCACCCGCTCATGCCTGGAGACCCCCATGTCCCGCATCACCCTGCCGCGCGGCGCGCGGCGCCTGACCCTTGCCGTGGCCGCCGCGACAACGGCCGTCCTGCTGACCGCAGTTCCGGCCGCCGCCCATGTAGAGGTCGAGTCGCCCGGCGCGCAGGCCCTCGCCCAGAACGTCCGGCTCACCTTCGTGGCCGAGTCGGAGTCCGCCACCGCCGGCATCACCGAGCTGCGCGTGGTCCTTCCACAGGGCATCGAGCCCGCCGACGTGACCTACGGCGAGGGCCCGGCGGGCTGGAAGTTCACCACCACCGCCGACGGCTACAGCGTCAAGGGTCCGGCCGTCAAGGTCGGCGGGGACGTCGAACACTCGGTCCTGGTACGGCAGTTGCCTGACGCCAAGGAGCTGGCGTTCAAGACGGTCCAGACGTACGGCGACGGCAAGATCGACCGCTGGATCGAGCTGGGCGGGTCCGGCGACGACCACGGGCACGGCAACCCGGCGCCCGTCCTGAAGCTGAAGGCCGCCGCTCCCGGCGCGCGGACCGTCAGTCCCTCCCCCAGCGCCCCGGCCGGCGCTTCCGCCGCCCCGACTCCGGCGGCCGAGGAGACCCCCGTCGACCCCTCCCCGCAGGCGGCCGACACCGCGAAGAAGGACGACGGCGGCCTGTCCGGAGGCGCCTGGGCCGGCATCGTCGCCGCGGTCCTCGTCGCGGTCGCCGCCGCGGTGTTCCTCGTCCGCCGCCGGAGCGCCGCGCGGGACTAGCGGTCCGCATGTCCGAGAGCCCTCGCAGGCAAGCGCGCGAGGGCCCTCGGCCTGTCGGGCTCAGCCGTGTGGCGCCTTGCCGCTCACCCGGTGGTCCGCGTGGCTCAGCGCCTCCAGGACCAGGCGCCGCAGATGGCCGTCGCTGAGCCGGTAGTGGATGTGCCGGCCCTCGCGGCGGGTGTCCACGAGCCCGGCGAGCCGCAGCTTCCCGAGGTGCTGGCTGACCGCCGTGCGGGAGGCTCCGCAGCGTTCGGTGAGTGAGCCGACGTCCGACTCGCCCTGCGCGAGCAGCCACAGCAGATGCAGCCGGGTGGTGTCCGAGAGCATCGCGAACACCCCGGTCGCCTCGGCGAGCCGCGCACTGTCCGGGGCCCGCAGGTGCACATCGGCCGCAGGTGAGATGGGGTGGCTGTCGGACATGGGGCCAGCCTAGAGCCATCCGTCCGAGATACGTCCGGGCGGCCGGGATCGTGAGCGCGAGGGAACGGCCGACCTTCACTTCAACATGTGCACAGATGCGCACATGACAGTTACACTCGGGGCACCGACAGGGACCGCGCCGCCGAGGGAGCCGACCGTATGCTCGCCGTCCTGCGCAACCGCACCTACCGCCATCTCTTCGCCGCCCAGGTCGTCGCCCTGGTCGGCACCGGACTGGCGACCGTGGCCCTCGGGCTGCTGGCGTACGACATGGCGGGCTCCGACGCCGGTTCGGTGCTCGGCACCGCGCTCGCGATCAAGATGGCCGCGTACGTGGTGATCGCCCCGGCGGTGGGCGCGCTGGCCGACGGTCTGCCGCGCAGGGCCCTCATGCTGACGGCGGACCTCACCCGCGCCGGGGTCGCCCTGCTGCTCCCCTTCGTCGACCAGCTGTGGCAGGTGTACGTCCTGGTCTTCCTGCTCCAGTCCGCCTCGGCCGCGTTCACACCGGCCTTCCAGGCCGTCGTCCCCGACGTGCTGCCCGAGGAGCGCGACTACACGCGGGCGCTGTCGATGTCCCGGCTCGCGTACGACCTGGAGAGCCTGTTCTCACCGGCGCTGGCGGCGGCCCTGCTGTCCCTCATCACCTACAACTGGCTGTTCACGGGTACGGCGTTGGGCTTCCTGGCCTCGGCGGCCCTGGTGGTCTCCGTGGTCCTGCCCCCGGCACGCCCGTCGACGGCGTGCGGCGCGTACGCCAGGGCCACGGCGGGCACCCGGCTGTTCCGCACCGTCCCCGCACTGCGCGCCCTGCTCGCCCTCAACCTCGCGGTGGCCGCGGCGAGCGCGATGGTGACCGTCAACTCCGTCGTCTACGTACGGGATCTGCTGAACCTGCCGACAGGTGCCCTGCCGCTCGCGCTCGGCGCGTACGGCGCCGGTTCGATGACCGTGGCACTGCTCCTGCCCCGGGTGCTGGACCGGGTGCCGGACCGGACGGTGATGCTGCGCGGGGCCGGGCTGCTCGTCGTCGTCTTCGCCGGACTCGGTGCCGTCACGACGGCGGAGGGCGGCGGGTGGCGGTGGCCCGCCCTGCTCGCCGTATGGGCCGCCTTCGGTGCCGCCTGCGCGATGGTGCTCACGCCGACCGGGCGGCTCATCCGCCGTTCGGCGCCGGAGGGGGCGCGGACGGCGGCGTTCGCCGCGCAGTTCTCGCTGTCGCACGGCTGCTGGCTGCTGACGTATCCGCTGGCGGGCTGGCTCGGGGCGACGGCAGGGCCCGGGTGGGCGGTGGCCGCTCTGGGCGCGATCGCCCTGGGGGCCTCCCTGTCGGCGGTACGGCTGTGGTCGACTCCGCCGCCTCATGTGCACGCCGACCTGCCCGCGGGACACCCGCACCTGACGGACGCCCGACGCGTGAGGTCCGGCTGGCGGCACCGCCACGCCGGTCTCGCCGACGGAGCGCACGCCCACCCGTAGCGCCCTCTCGCCAGGCCTCGCCGGGATGTTTTCGCGCTCTGCGGGTAGGGCTGCCCCACGGCAACCCGGAGGGAGTCCATGTCCCCTGCGACACGACGTGCGGCCTGCTGGGCGGCCGCCGCCGCTCTCGTCCTCATCGGCGCCTGCGACAGCGGCGGCAACGGTGACGACGCGGCGCGGACGACACCGGCACCGCCGCCCACCGGCTCCACGGCACCGACCACGGCCGGCAGTTCCCCACCGCCCACCGCACAGTCCCCCACCCCCACCGGTACGGCGCCCGAGGACCCGGCCGGGGCCGAGCGCGACATCCGGGCCGCGTGGGCGGCCCTCTTCGACCCGGAGTCCTCCGTCGACGACCGGAGCGGGGTGGTCGAGGACGGACCCCAGAACGCCCTGATGATCGAGAACCTCTTCGCCGACCGCCTCGGCAGCCGCCTGCGCGCCGCGGTGACCTCCGTGGCGTTCACGACGTCCCAGGACGCCACCGTCGGCTACACCCTCACCCGCGACGGCGTGCCGCTGGACCCCGGCGGGCCGGGGGTGGCGGTCCGGCAAGGCGACACCTGGAAGGTCGCCCTGCGCACGGTCTGCGCGCTGACCCGGCACGCGGAGGACGCGCCCAGGGCGCCGAGCTGCGACGAGAGCGGGGAGCCGTCGGCCACGGCGGGGGCGCGGCCGTAGCGCCCCCCCCGTTCAGCTCCCCCGGCTCACCGCCGCGTCGAGGAGCGGGCCCAGTTCCCGGGCCACGCTCGTCAGGGCCCGCACGTCCTGCTCGGCGCGGGCGATGACGATCGCCCCCTCCAGGGCTCCGATCATGAGCGTGGCGAGCGCTGCGGCCCGCTCCCGCGGGACGCCCATGCCGGTCAGGGCGTCGGCCACGGCGCCGTTCCAGGTGGCGAACGCGGCGGAGGCGGCCTCCCGGGTGGAGTCGACGGACTCGGCGCAGTCCACCGTGGCCGCCGCGACGGGGCAGCCGCCCGCGAACCCGGCCGACTCGTACTCGTCGGTCCACTGACGCACCATCTCGTCGAACAGGCCGCTCGGCGTCGGCTCCGGCAACGCGGCCAGGAACCGGGCCACCCGGTTGCCCGCGTAGCGCCCGGCCCAGCCCACCGCCTCGTTGACCAACTGCTCCTTCCCGCCGGGGAAGTAGTGCTGGAGCGAGCCTCTCGGCGCCCGCGCGTGGGCGGCCACCTCGCGCATGCCGGTGGCGGCGACCCCGTCGCGCCGGATGAGCTGGGCCGCGCTGAAGACCATCCGCTCGCGCGGCCCCCGTTCGGACGGCGCCACTGTCGACCTCCACGTTGTCGCGATGGACCGGTGCCACTCTATGACCGCCGTCATAGAGTGGCACTACTATGACCGCTGTCATAGCAGCGGCATAAGGCAACGGCGACGGCAATGGCTCCGCCTCGGCAGGGGCGCCGCCAGGAAAGGCAGCACATGACGTACGTCGGTTTCCTCGGCCTCGGGGTGATGGGGCAGCCCATGGCCCTCAACCTCGCCCGCGCCGGAACGCCTCTCGCCGTGTGGAACCGCACCCCCGGCCGCTGCGAGCCGCTGCGCGCCGCCGGGGCCGTCGTCGCGGCGAGCCCCGCCGAGGTCTTCGACCGGGCCCGCGCGGTGATCCTCATGCTGGCCGACGAGACCGCCGTCGACGCGGTCCTCGGACGCGGCACCCCGGCCTTCGGCGCGCGCGTCGCGGGACACACCGTCGTCCACATGGGGACCACCTCACCCGAGTACTCCAGCGGGCTGCGGGACGACATCCGGGCCGCGGGCGGCTCCTACGTCGAGGCGCCGGTCTCCGGTTCCCGGGTCCCGGCGGAGAAGGGGGAGTTGGTGGCCATGCTGGCGGGGGACGACGACGCCGTGGCGGCCGTACGTCCGCTGCTCGCCCCGCTGTGCCGCGAGACCTTCGCGTGCGGTCGGGTACCTGGCGCGCTGCTGATGAAGTTCTCGGTGAACCTGTTCCTCATCACCCTGGTCACCGGTCTGGCCGAGGCGTTCCACTTCGCCGACCGGCAGGGGCTGGACCGCCGCCTGCTGCGGGACGTCCTGGACGCGGGCCCGATGGCCAGCGGGGTCTCCCGGGTGAAGGCGCCCAAACTGCTGGCCCGCGACTTCACCGTGCAGGCGGCGGCCGCGGACGTCCTGAAGAACAACCGGCTGATCGCGGAGGCCGCCCGCGAGGCCGGCCTGGCGTCCCCGCTGCTCGACGTCTGCCACACCCTCTACGCCGAGACCGTCGAACAGGGCCACGGCGGCGAGGACATGGTGGCCGTCCTGCACGCGCTGGAGTCCCGGACCGACGGCTGAGGCGGCACACGGCCCTCCCGTCGCCGCCCGCGCCGTCCCGCCCGCCGCAGGTCCGAGGTCAACGGCCGTACGGGGCAGCCGGGTCGCGCGGCCGCTGGAACCACTGCGTCGCGCTGCTCCGGTTGAGCAGGACCACGACGACGATCGCGCCGATCAGCGGGAACCCTCCGCCCCCGTCGCCCCGGGAGAGTCCGCCGAACGACAGCGCGATCTGCAGGGCGGCCAGGACGATCGAGGTGATCCGCACCCCGTTGCCGGCCGTCGGGTACCGGAACGACAGGACGAACAGCACCCAGCCCATCAGATTGGTACCGGTGAGCCGGCCGGCCTCCCTCGAGCTGGAGCCGAACCCCCACACCAGGACGATCAGCAGCATCAGCCCCGCCAGCACCCAGATCACGATCTGTGCGGCACGCACCGAGCCGGGCATGACGGGCGTCGGTGCGGGCGCGTAGGGGTAGGCGCCGTACCCGCCGGGAACTCCGTACGGTCCGGCCGGGGCTCCCGGCATCGGGGCCCCGGGCGCGGGCGGCGGGTAGGCCCCGCCCTGGGTCCCGGCCGGCGGGCCGTAGGGGCCGCCCTGCCCGGTGGGGTCACCGCCGTACTGCCCGGCGGGCTGTCCGTAGGGGTTCTGTGCGGGCGGATAGTCGTTCGACATGCTCATGACCTTATCCAGCCCGGCGGCACGGTGAGGAGGACGGTCCGCCCGGCGCCACGTGTCGGAGGGGCTGCGGCCGTGACCTTCGCTTGGTCAAGGTCGATACTGCTGGGAGGCACACGTCGGCGTCACCGACGTCGGCACCGAGTCAGCGCACGTCCCGCACCATGCCTGCTCAGCTCCCAGGAGGTACCCCATGAAGATGCTGATCAACGTCCCGGAGACCGTGGTCGCCGACGCACTGCGGGGAATGGCCGCCGCGCATCCCGAACTGACGGTGGACGTCGAGAACCGGGTGATCGTACGGCGGGACGCCCCGGTGGCGGGGAAGGTGGGGCTGGTGTCCGGGGGCGGATCCGGGCACGAACCGCTGCACGGCGGGTTCGTCGGGCCGGGGATGCTGTCGGCGGCCTGTCCCGGTGAGGTGTTCACCTCTCCCGTGCCCGACCAGATGGTGCGCGCCGCCGCGGCCGTGGACAGCGGGGCGGGGGTGCTGTTCATCGTGAAGAACTACACGGGCGACGTGCTCAACTTCGACATGGCGGCCGAACTCGCCGAGGACGAGGGCATCCAGGTCGCGAAGGTGCTGGTCAACGATGACGTCGCGGTGACCGACAGCCTGTACACGGCGGGGCGGCGCGGCACCGGCGCGACGCTGTTCGTGGAGAAGATCGCGGGGGCCGCCGCCGACGAGGGCCAGCCGTTGGAGCGGGTCGAGGCGATCGCCCGGCAGGTCAACGAGAACTCGCGCAGCTTCGGCGTCGCGCTGAGCGCCGTCACCACACCGGCCAAGGGCAGCCCGACCTTCGACCTGCCCACGGGTGAGCTGGAGCTGGGCATCGGCATTCACGGCGAGCCGGGCCGGGAACGGCGGGCCATGATGACGTCCGGCGAGATCGCCGACGCCGCCGTGCACGCCGTGCTGGAGGACCTGCCGCCGCGCAACCCGGTCCTCGTCCTGGTCAACGGCATGGGCGCGACGCCCCTCCTGGAGCTGTACGGCTTCAACGCCGAGGTCCACCGGGTGCTCGCCGAGCGCGGGGTCGCCGTCGCCCGTACGCTCGTCGGCAACTACGTGACGTCCCTCGACATGGCCGGCGCCTCGGTGACCCTGTGCCAGGTCGACGAGGAACTGCTGCGGCTGTGGGACGCGCCCGTACGGACGCCGGGGCTGCGCTGGGGCATGTGAAGCAGGCGGGGCAAGCGATCAACGTACCGACCACGCAAGGAGATCCCGTGCTCGACGCCGACTTCTTCCGCCGTTGGATGACGGCGACCGCCGCGTCCGTCGACCGTGAGGCGGAACGGCTCACCGACCTCGACTCGCCGATCGGCGACGCCGACCACGGCAGCAACCTCCAGCGGGGGTTCACCGCCGTCACCGCCGCACTGGAGAAAGAGCCCCCGACGACCCCCGGAGCCGTCCTCGTCCTCGCCGGACGCCGGCTCATCTCGACCGTCGGCGGGGCGTCCGGACCGCTGTACGGCACGCTGCTGCGCGGCACCGGCAAGGCGCTCGGCGACGCGTCCGAGGTGAGCGAGGAGGAGTTCGCGCAGGCGTTCCGCGCGGGCGTCGACGGGGTCATGCGGCTGGGCGGGGCGGCGCCGGGCGACAAGACGATGATCGACGCGCTGGTGCCCGCCGTGGACGCCCTCGGGGACGGCTTCGGGGCGGCACGGGCCGCTGCCGAGCAGGGCGCCCTCGCCACCATCCCGCTCCAGGCCCGCAAGGGCCGGGCCAGTTATGTGGGCGAGCGCAGCATCGGACACCAGGACCCGGGCGCCACCTCGGCGGCGCTGCTGGTCGCGGGTCTCGCGGAAGCGAACGGGGAGTGAGCGCGGCGATGGCCGGCGGCAAGCTGGTGGGAATCGTGCTCGTGTCGCACAGCGCGCAGGTGGCGGCCTCCGTCGCCGAGCTGGCGCGGGGTCTCGCGGGCGGCGGCGCCGCCGTGCCCGTCGCCCCGGCGGGCGGCACCGAGGCGGGCGAGCTGGGCACGAGCGCGGAGCTGATCGCCGCCGCTGCCGCCTCGGTGGACCGCGGCGCCGGGATCGCCGTTCTCACCGACCTCGGAAGTGCCGTACTGACCGTGAAGGCGCTGCTCGCCGAAGGCGACGAACTCCCCGCCGGCACACGCCTGGTGGACGCACCGTTCGTGGAGGGCGCGGTGGCCGCGGTCGTCACGGCGTCCACCGGAGCCGACCTCGACGCGGTGGAGGCGGCGGCCGGGGAGGCGTACACCTACCGGAAGGTCTGACGGCAGCGGGCGGCGGCGCACGAGGGACCATGTGCGCCGCCGCCGCTCGGCGCCCAAGGTCACCCGTCCGCGCCCGCCTGCGCCGCTCCGGCCTCGGCCACGAACGTCCGCGCCAGCCGCTCCCCGACCTCGACGGCCGACGTGTGGCTCTCGATGGGGGTCGCCCGGGAGTCCTTGAAGACGATGTAGGTGACGCCTGAGGCCACGCCGCCACTGTGCGGGTCGGGACGGATGCCCAGCGCCTCGGCGGCGGCGTACGAGGCCTCCCCGATGATCTCGCGCGGCCCGACGTCACCCACGACGGCGTACTGGACCCGGTCCCGGTACACGACGGCCGCGACGCTCCCGCCGCGCACTCCGTGGTCACGGTGGTTCCAGATGTCGCTCACACCCGGTACGACGATGAAGGGCAGGCTCTCCGCGCTCAGATAGCGGCCGTCGGACTGCTGGAAGGCGGTGGCGGGCGAGAACGCGGGGTCGGTGATGCTGTTGCAGCGCGGGCCTGGCCGCCCGTCGCAGTCGATGTCCATGTCGGCCGTCCAGAAGACCGTGCCGTCGGTCGCGCACACCGGGATGGTGGCGGGGGTGTCGGCATCGGTGCGGTAGCGGCCGCGGGAGACGGGGGTGCAGTCACGCACCCGGGACAGCAGCTCGGCGGCGCTCACGGAACCCTCCTGCCGCGCCACCGGTCTCCGGGGGACGTCGGAGGACCGGGACGCGGCGGCGGGCGGGGGGCCGGGGGCCAGCAGGGCGAGACCGGCCACGGCCAGCGTCAGCGACTGGACACGCACGTTGAGGGGCCCTCTCGTCGGGGACAGGGACGGACACCCGGCCCAATCTGAGGCCGGCCGCGGCCGGGGTCCAGCCCGAGAGGGCCGTACGGAGCAGTGGTTCCGATGATATGCGCGCGGGACGGTTGTTCCGACGATCCGACGGGGGACGGGGGACGGCGCCTTTCCGGCACCGGCCGCCCGGCCGCCCCGCCGGCGCGGGATCAGCGACGACAGCGGCCCGCGCCACCGGCATGAACTGCCCGTCTGGCAGGGAGAGTTCAGCCGAGAGGAAGCCCAGCATACGTAACGCCCCGGACCGCTCGGTCACCTGATGCCCCGCCGCCCTCTTGATGTGCTCACGTCGGCCCGTCATATTGGTCCGGACCATTGCAGCCATGCCGGGCCGGGAGGTGAAGCCGTGCGACGCGTCGTGCTGTGCGGATGGATGCTCGCCCTGTGCTGCGGCTGCGCCGGACCGGGCGGCGGCGACGAGGGGCGGGCGCCGGGCGCGCCGACGGGGGTCACCGCCGAGGCGGGCAGCGCGACCAGCGTGCACGTGATGTGGAACGCGCTCTCGGGGGTCAGTGCCTACGAGGTGTATCGGGGCACCACGAAGGTCGGTGACGTACCCGGTTCCGCGCACATGCTCGACGTCACCCGCCTCACGCCCTCCACCGCGTACGTCTTCACCGTCCGGGCCCGCGACGACGAGGGCCGGCTCGGGCCGCGCAGCCGGGAGGTGCGGGCCACGACTCCCGCAGCGGTCGCGGCGGACCGCTCGGCCCCGACCCCGCCGGGCGGCGCCACGGGCCGGGCGGCCGGGAGCCGGGCCGTCCAGCTGTCCTGGACGGCGGCCACGGACGACCGGAAGGTGGTGTCGTACGACATCTTCCAGGGCGGGGTGAAGATCCACAGCGTCGGCGGGAATCAGACGGCGACCGTCGTCACGGGGCTGCGACCGGGCACCCGGTACTCCTTCACCGTCCGGGCACGGGACGCGGCCGACAACCTCTCGCCCGCAGGCGCGGCCGTACGCCTGCGCACCGCCCCGGGCGACGACGAGGGGCAGGACACCGCACCGGCGGACTTCCGGGCGACGACCCACCGGGCCGACGGGGCGTACTACATCGACCTGGCCTGGGTGCCGCCACGGGTGGACGGGGTCGTCACGGAGTACCAGATCCAGCTCGACGGGCAGGCGGTCACCTCACTGGTCTGGGGCGGCACACCGCCGCGGGACAGGGCCGCACACAGCTTCTACGTGGGGCGGGAGGCCGGTGCCGGGCACCGGGTGCGGCTGCGGGCACGGCTGCCGGACGGGACGTGGGGGGCGTTCACGGCGGAGCGGGCGGTGACGACGGGGGGCGGCCATGAGGACCCGGGCGGGCGGTGAGTAGGGGGGTCCGGCCGTGAGGGCGCAAGCGGGCGGGGCGCCGCGCTGGGCCGTCCGGAGGAACCCGTCACCTGTCCGGCTGCGGCCGGGGTGCGGGCCGGGCCGGGGGGACGTTGGCTGCCCCTGTGGCAGCACGGGCGTACCCGACCCTCGGCGGCGCAAGGTCGCCAACCGTGCAGCCGGAGGACATCCGATGCGAACTTCCCCTCTTCTCGCCCGCTCTTCCCCTCTGCTGGCCCGCTGCGGACTGACCCTGGCAGCCGCCGCCGCCCTGCCCCTCGCCGTGACCGCGCAGCCCGCCGCCGCGCGGGTTTCGGGGATCTCCGTCAACACGTCCGGCTCCACGGTGTCCGTGGTGACCAGTGCGTGCACCCAGATCAACGGCAGTTGGGGCACGGCGGCGCTGCTCGCCAGCAACCAGGCGAACTTCGCCCAGGGCCGCCAGGTCGCCCTGTCGGGCACCACCGTCAGCCAGTCCGCGGCCTGGTCCAACGTCTCCCCGGGCACCCACACGGTGGTCGTGATGTGCTCCAGCGGAAGCACCGCCGGAACCCAGTCGGTGATCGTGTCCCCCGCGTCCACACCGACGATCTCCGCGACGGCCTCACCGACCCGCGGCGTGCTGGGCGGCATGGGCGGCGCGACCCGTGACTACGGCACCGTCACCCTCGTGGCGGGCGGTGCCCTGGTCGGCACGGGCGTCATCGCGACGGTCTGGTTCCTGCGCCGCCGGACGAAGCCGTACCGGCTGTAGGGATTCCGCCGCAGGCCCTCCGTCGCGGGAGCGACTCGGCGCGGGCCTGGTGGACAGCTCGGACGCGCTGTCCACCAGGCCCGCGCCGTCATGCGGGCCCCGTCGTGGCCCACCGTTGACATTATGCAGGTAATTACCTGCATAATGAGGCCGTGAACCTCGAAGCGGTCTCTCGACCGACATCCGGCACGCAGGAGTACGCCATGCCCACCATCACCGCACCCGTGCCGGACTACGTCTACGTCACCTACATCCGCGCCACCTCGGAGCAGGTCTGGCAGGCCCTGACCGACGCCGACCTGACAGCGCGCTACTGGGGACACGCCAACGTCTCCGACTGGAAGCCCGGCTCCGCGTGGGAGCACCGCCGCGCCGACGGGTCAGGCGTGGTCGACGTCGTGGGCACGGTGCTGGAGACCGAACCGCCGACGCGCCTGGTCATCACCTTCGAGGACACCCCGGACGCGGCGGAGCCGCGGGAGCCGTCGGTGGTCACCTTCCTCGTCGAGCCCCACCAGGACATCGTCCGTCTCACCGTGACCCACGAGAAGCTCCCCGACAGGGAGATGCTGGGCGGCATTGCACACGGCTGGCCGGCCGTGCTGGCCAATCTCAAGTCGCTGCTGGAGACCGGAGAGGTCCTGCCGCAGGCGCCCTGGGAGATGAACCGCGCACACGGCTGAGCCGCCGCGGTCCTTCCCGCCCGTGCCCTCGCGACGATCCCGTGCCACGGGAGAGAGAAGAAGACCATGGACACCACCCCGCTGCGCGACGCCCACCGCGCGCTGCTGGAGGCGGCCGCAACCGTGGCCGCAACCGGCGCCGAGAACCCGCCCCCGGCGGGTGAGTGGGACGCCGGGCAGATCCTGGCGCACGTCAGCCTCATCGACGCCGTCACCGTCACCGCCGTCGTCTCCGCGGCCTCCGGCACGGTCACGACGTACGACAACCGGGTCGCGCAGGACTCCTGGACCCTGGGGCGGGTGATCGCGCTCGCCGGTGGGGAAGCGGGACTCCGGGAGCGCGTCCGTCTCCAGGGAGAAGCCCTCTGCGCGCTCGTCGCGCCGCTGAGCGAGGCGGAACTGGACACCCCCGTGCCCACCCTGCTGCTGTCCCACGGCCAGGTCCAGGTCGATCGGCTCGTGCCGCTGAGGGACCTCGTCACGGGCCTGGCGGCGATGGAACTGCCCGGCCACACCAAGCAGTTGCTGGACCTGCTGCCGTAGGGCGCGGGGCGGCCGAGAGGCTACGGGGCCTGCTCGGCGGGGTCGGGGAGCTTCTCCAGCGCCTCGGCCAGCCACTGGATCCAGAAGGTCTCCAGCTCGATGCCCGCGCGCAGCACCAGGTGCTGGAGCCGGACCTGCGCACTGTCGTCGCCGGGCGGGAAGTCCCGCTTCTCGATCTCCTCGTACTCGGCCAACTGCCGCCGGTGCAGGTCGAGATGGCGGCGCAGGTCGGCTTCGAGGCCCGCGGTGCCGACGACGGCGGCGGCGCGCAGCCGCAGGAACAGGGCGTCGCGGTGCGGCTTGGGGTCCTGCGCCGCGGCGGTCCACCGCCGGAGTTCGGCGCGGCCCGCGGGCAGGACCTCGTAGCTCTTGCGCTGCCCGCGGGCCGGCTGCTCGGTGGGCTGGGCCCGGATGAAGCCCTCGGCCTCCAGCTTTCCCAGCTCGCGATAGATCTGCTGGTGCGTCGCCGACCAGAAGTAGCCGATCGACTTGTCGAACCGACGGGTCAGATCCAGCCCCGACGACGGCTTCTCGAGGAGGGCGGTGAGGATCGCGTGCGGGAGTGACATGGGCTCATCCTAGGGACGCGCGGGGCCGGGCCACGGAGCCTGACGAGAGGCCTGGGGCCTCTCGTTCGGATCATGCCGGGCTCGCGGGGTCCGGTGCCGCACCTCGCCGCGTTGTCGTCGGCCGCCAGGGCTCCGCCCCTGCCCCCCCTCACCCGAACGACAGGGCCTAGAGGGCCGCCGCCAGCTCCGTGCCCTGCTTGATGGCCCGCTTGGCGTCCAGTTCGGCGGCCACGTCGGCACCGCCGATGAGATGCGCGCTCACGCCGGCGGCGACCAGCTCGTCGTACAGGTCCCGGCGCGGGTCCTGGCCGGTGCACAGCACGATGGTGTCGACCTCCAGGACCGTGCTCCGCTCGCCGACGGTGACATGCAGTCCCGCGTCGTCGATGCGGTCGTAGCGCACGCCCGGGACCATGCGCACGCCGCGGTGCTTGAGTTCCGTGCGGTGGATCCAGCCGGTGGTCCTGCCGAGTCCGGCGCCGACCTTGCCGGTCTTGCGCTGGAGCAGGTGGACGCTGCGCGGCGGGGCGGTCCGCTCGGGCTCGGCGAGGCCGCCGGCCGCCTGGTAGTCCATGTCGACGCCCCACTGCCGGAAGTACGTCGCCGGGTCCTCGCTCGCCTTGTCGCCGCCGTCGGTGAGGAACTCGGCGACGTCGAAGCCGATGCCGCCCGCGCCGAGGATCGCGACACGGTCTCCGACGGGGGCGCCGTCGCGCAGGACGTCGAGGTAGCCGACGACACTCGGGTGGTCGACGCCGGGGATGTCGGGGGTGCGCGGGCTGACTCCGGTGGCGACGACGACCTCGTCGTAGGCCGCCAAGTCATCTGCCGCCGCCCGTGTGTTGAGACGTAGGTCCACGCCGTGGGCGTCGAGCTGGTGACGGAAGTAGCGCAGCGTCTCGTCGAACTCCTGCTTGCCGGGGACCTTGCGGGCCACGTTGAGCTGGCCGCCGATCTCCGCCGCGGCGTCGAACAGGGTGACGGCGTGGCCGCGTTCGGCCGCCGAGACCGCGCAGGCGAGTCCGGCGGGTCCGGCGCCGACGACCGCGACGCGCTTGCGCCGGCGGGTCGGGGTGAGCACCAGCTCGGTCTCGTGGCACGCGCGCGGGTTGACCAGGCAGGAGGTGATCCTGCCGCTGAAGGTGTGGTCGAGGCAGGCCTGGTTGCAGCCGATGCAGGTGTTGATGGCCTCCGGCGTGCCTGCCGCGGCCTTCCCGACGAAGTCGGGGTCGGCGAGCATCGGGCGGGCCATCGACACCATGTCCGCGCAGCCGTCGGCGAGCAACTGCTCGGCGAGTTCAGGGGTGTTGATGCGGTTGGTGGTCACGAGCGGGACCGAGACCTCGCCCATCAGCTTCTTGGTCACCCAGGTGTAGGCGCCGCGGGGCACGGAGGTGGCGATGGTGGGGATGCGGGCCTCGTGCCAGCCGATACCCGTGTTGATCAGGGTGGCGCCGGCCGCCTCGACGGCCTTGGCGAGGGTGACCACCTCGTCGAGCGTGGAGCCGCCGGGCACGAGGTCGAGCATCGACAGCCGGTAGATGACGATGAAGTCCTCGCCGACCGCCTCGCGCACCCGCCGCACGATCTCGACGGGGAAGCGCATCCGGTTCTCGTAGGAGCCGCCCCAGCGGTCGGTGCGGTGGTTGGTCCGGAGGGCGATGAACTCGTTGATGAGGTAGCCCTCGGAGCCCATGATCTCGACGCCGTCGTAGCCGGCCCGCCGGGCGAGGCGGGCGGCGCGGGCGTAGTCGTCGATGGTCCGCTCGACCTCGGCGTCGGTCAGTTCGCGGGGCACGTGCGGGCTGATCGGCGCCTGGAGCGCGCTCGGCGCGACCAGGTCCTCGTGGTAGGCGTAGCGGCCGAAGTGCAGGATCTGCATCGCGATCCGGCCGCCCTCGCGGTGCACTGCCCCGGTGATCGTCCGGTGTTCCTCGGCCTCCGCGTCCGTGGTGAGCTTCGCACCGCCCACGCCCGGTCGCCCCTCGTCGTTGGGGGCGATGCCGCCGGTGACGATCAGGCCCACTCCCCCGCGTGCGCGGGCGGCGTAGAACTCCGCCATGCGCGCGAAGCCGTCCTCGGCCTCTTCCAGGCCTACGTGCATCGAGCCCATGAGGACGCGGTTGGGCAGGGTGGTGAAGCCCAGGTCGAGCGGGCTCAGCAGGTGCGGGTATCGGCTCATCGGGGCCCTCCGTGCGCGGTGTCGTGCCCCTGTAGTTGTAGAGGACCGCGCACGGGTTATGCAACTAGTTGCACAATCGGCTCCACGTCGCCTTCGTCACGTCACCGCTCCCTCCCGGCGGCACCGGCCCGTCACCGGCTCTCGAGCAGCAGGTGCAGCTCCGTCTCCTGGTCGCCGGAGGCGGAGGAGAGGTCCTTCACCCGGAACATCGAGTCCAGCGTCGCGCGGAAGCGCTCGATCGCCCAGTAGCCGCCCTGGACGTCGGCCGTGACGGACGACGACAGCCGGGCCGGGCGGGCGCAGTCGTGCACGTCGCTGACCTCGAAGGTGCCGAGCCACACCATCGGGCGGGTCTCGTGAAGCTGTTCGGGCACGTCGTCGGCACAGCGGTCGGACTCGAAGCAGGCGCACAGCGTGTCGAACACGATCCGGGCGTCCTCCTTGCTGCAATCGCTGATCTCGAGGGTGACGGGCTCCGGATGCGGTCGCTCGCGGTCCATCGTGATCGCTCCTCTCGTGGCGGTGGCGCGATGTCGCGGGTTCCCCGCGAACCGCGCCACATCCCAAGAAAAGCATTACTTTCCCGGGCGGGCACCACCTGGCCGCCCCGCCCGGGAGACGGACGTCAGCGCGTGAAGCGGTACGTCTTGCTGTCCGTCAGCACGCAGAAGCCGGGTGAGACGACGATCACCCGCAAGGTGCCGGTGCGGCGGTCGTAGTCGATGCCCTCCGTCTCGAAGGAGCCCGAGCAGGAGCTGCGCAGCGGCAGCTGGCGCAGGGCGGTGACATGGCCGTTCACGTCACCGGAGCCGCCGGGCTCGGCCGACAGGTCGATCTGGAGCAGCGGCTTGGTCATGCCGAAGAGGGTGCCCGCCGGGTCGTCGGAGGAGCACAGCAGGGTGGTCGGGCCGGTGAAGTCGCAGCCCTGGACGTCGCGCACCGCGCGGTCGAGGCGGACGGTGGAGGCCTGCGGCAGGTTCGCCGAGGGCGAGGTGCTCGGGTTGACGCCGGGCGTCGGCAGGACGATCAGCCGGGTCATGGTGCCCCACTCGCCGGTGAGCATCCACTGGCCGCCCGGCGCGATGGCCACCCAGGAGTTGTTCAGGGCCTCGCCGGGGCTCAGCGCGTGCACGTACTCCGACCAGCCACCGCCCGGCGCCTGCACGCGGTACATCTTCGAGGTTCCCGAGTCCCGCTGGTAGGGCTCGACGTAGTAACCGTCGTAGGAGGCGTCCGGGTCGCCGACGTGGTTCCAGCCGCGGGTGCTCACGCCGAAGGGAATCGTCCCGATGCCCGTGTAGCGGTTGGCGCTGTTCGCCGGGACCTCGACCGAGGCCAGGCCCTGGCTCTCGGTCAGCGGGTCGGCGCGGTCGGAACCGACCTCGGTCCAGGTCTCGGCGGCCGCCGCGGGCGGGGCGGCGCACAGGGCCGCGGCGGTGGCCGTGGCAAGGGCGATCAGAGCGGTGCGCAGGATGTGACGGCGTCCGCGGGCAGGGCGCAGGGGCATGGGTCTCCTCCGACGGGGGTGGGGTGCGCTCGGCGGACAGTGTGGCCAACTCCGATGGTCATGTACAGACCAATCGAATGGACTGGTGTGGACCATGAGGAGAACGGCGCGCGCCGCCGTACTGGAGGAGCATGGGAACGGTGCCCCAGGCGTGGGATAAATCGGTTGAGCGCGGTAGAACTGGGGGAGTCGGCACGGGGGACGGCGTGCCGCGTCGACATGCGGAGGCGGTGCGTGGCATGAGTGCAGCCGGATCGACCTCGGCCGAGGCCGGCGGCCCGACAGGGCCCAGCGGCCTGCTGGACGTGCTCAACGTGGCCTCGGTCGTGCTGGACACCGGGGGCCGGATCGTCCTGTGGAGTCCGCAGGCCGAGGAACTGTTCGGCTACCCGGCCAGGGAGGCGCTGGGGCGGTACGCGGCGCATGTGATGGTCCACGAACGGCACGTCGAGCTGGTCGTGCAGTTGTTCTCCGACGTCATGGCGACCGGCCGCAGCTGGGAGGGCGCCTTCCCCATCCGGCGCAAGGACGGCAGCACCCGCCTCGTGGAGTTCCGCAACATGCGGCTCGTCGACGACCGGGGCGACGTCTACGCCCTCGGTCTCGCCGCCGACCGGTCCACGGTGCGCCGGCTGGAGCGGGACGTGGCCCTGTCGACGCGCATGGTCACCCAGTCCCCCATCGGCCTCGCCGTGCTCGACACGCGGCTGCGGTACGTGTCGGTCAACCCGGCGCTGGAGCGGATCAACGGCGTCCCCGCCGAGGAGCACCTGGGCCGCACGGTCCGCGAGGTGCTCCCGATGCTGGACACCGATGCCCTGGAGTCGGCGGTCCGCGAGGTGCTGCGGACCGGGGTGCCGCTCGTCGACAGGTTCGCGATGGGCCGTACGCCGGCCGACCCCGACCAGGACCATGCCTGGTCCGTCTCGCTGTACCGGCTGGAGGACACCCGTGACGCCGTGCTGGGCGTCGCGCTCTCCGTCGTCGACGTCACCGACCAGTACCGGGCGGGCATCGAGGCCGAGGCCGCGCGCCGCCGACTCGCCCTGATCGCCGACGCCTCCGCCCGCATCGGCACCACGCTCGACCTGGAACGCACGGCCGGCGAACTGGCCGACGTGGCCGTGCCGGAACTGGCCGACATCGCCGCCGTGGACCTGCTCGACGCGGTCGTGTCGGGCCGGCGCACCAGCCTCGGTCCCTCGGAGCCCGCCGTGATCCGCGCCCTGGCGGTCTGCGCCGCCGACGCGCCGGACGCCCTGAGGGCGGCCGATCCGCCCGGCCGCATCGCCCGCTACGCACCCGACCGGCTGGTCACCGAGTGCGTGCGCACCGGCCGGCCGGTCATGGTGGCGCAGGTCAAGGACGAGGACCTGGCGCGGATCGCCCGCTCTCCCGAGGCCGCCGGACTGCTGGCGCGGGCGGGCGTGCACTCCTATCTGGCGGTGCCGCTCATCGCGCGCGGCGAGGTGCTGGGCGCCCTCGACCTGAAACGGACCCGCAACCCGCTGCCGTTCGGCCGCGACGATCTGCTGCTCGCCCGCGAGCTGGCGGCCCGCGCGGCCGTGCAGATCGACAACGCCCGCTGGTACCAGAACGCCCGCAGCACCGCGCTCACCCTCCAGCGCAGCCTGCTGCCGAGCCACCCGCCGGTGACCGGCGGCCTGGAGGTGGCCTCGCGCTACCAGCCCGCGGGGGCGACCACGGAGGTGGGCGGCGACTGGTTCGACGTCATCCCGCTGGAGGACGGCAAGACCGCCCTCGTGGTCGGCGACGTCATGGGCAGCGGCATCGACGCCGCCGCCACGATGGGCCGCCTGCGCACCGCGACGACCACGCTGGCCTCCCTCGACCTCGATCCGGCGGTGCTCCTGGAGCACCTGGACCGGATCACCTCGGGCCTGGACCACTACATCGCGACCTGCGTGTACGCCGTCCACGACCCGCGCCTCGGGCGGTTCCGGATCGCCAACGCCGGACACCTGCCGCCCGCGCGCGTACGTCCCGGACACCCGCCGGAGCTGCTCGACCTGCCCACCGGGGCACCGCTCGGGGTGGGCGGGGTGGCCTTCTCCTCGACCGACGTCGACTTCGCCCCCGGCGACCAGCTCGTGCTGTACACCGACGGGCTGGTGGAGACGCGCAAGCACTCCCTCGACGAACGCCTGGACGCGCTGCTCGCGCTCCTCGACGATCCGGCGCGCCCGCTGGAGGAGCTGTGCGACCTGCTGCTGCGGGCGCTGCACCACCCCGACAACCACGACGACGTGGCCCTGCTGGTGGCGCGCGCCCAGACCCCGTGACTCCCGTGGGACCGCGGCGCCGCTCCCCGGGACCGAAGAGGCGGCGTCGCGGCCTGACCGCTACGCCTTGGTCCCGATCACCACATGGGCGTACAGCTCCTCGTCGACGGCCGGACGCGCCGTGAGGCCGCCCCGCCGGAACGCCTCGACGGCGTCCGCCGCCTGGCGTTCGCTCGTCTCGACGAGCACGCAGCCGCCGGGCGCCAGCCAGCCGGCCGCCGCACCGGCGACCCGGCGCAGGATGTCCAGGCCGTCGGCTCCGCCGTCGAGGGCGGTGAGGGGCTCGTGCTCGCGGGCCTCCGCGGGCAGCAGGGGGACCTCGCCGGTGGGGACGTACGGCACGTTCGCCGCCAGGATGTCGATACGGCCGCGCAGTTCACCGGGGAGCGCGCCGAACAGGTCCCCGGCGTGGACGTGCCCGCCTAGGGCGGCGACATTGCGGCGGGCGCACCGCACGGCGGCCGGGTCGATGTCGGCGGCGTGCAGTTCGACCCCGCCGAGCGCCGAGGCGAGGGCGGCGCCGACCGCGCCCGAGCCGCAGCACAGGTCCACCACGACGGACGCGTGCGGAGCCTCCGCCAGGGCCTGGCCGACCAGGAACTCGGTGCGGCGGCGGGGCACGAAAACGCCCGGTTCGACGACGACGCGGCGGCCGAGGAACTCGGCCCAGCCGACGACGAGTTCGAGGGGCAGACCGGCCGCACGGCGCTCCACCATGGCGGTCAGTTCGTCCGGTGTGCGGGCGGTGGCGAGGATCAGCTCCGCCTCGTCCTCGGCGAAGACACATCCGGCGGCGCGCAGCGCCACGACGACGGCATCACGGGAGGGGTACGACGAGGGGGACGAGGGAGCGGAAGGAGAAGAAAGAGGGGGCATGGAAGCCGAGAGCCTTTCGGAAGCCGAAGGGCGCTCTCGCGGTCGCCTACCGGCGGTCCGCGCCGTCCTGGGGAGAGAGCACCCGACCTGACACTGCGGTGATCGGTCCCACCTCCTCGGTCGCTCAGGGCCGGGGTCGTCCGCGGCCGTCGGCCACCTTATCCCAACTGCCGCAGGCCGGACCCCCGGTCACGGCCCGCCCCTGCGCACCCCCGCGTCAAGTTGTACTGTGCAACGAGGCGGGTGAGGAAGCGGTGAGGGAGACCAGGTGGACGCACGCGAGGCGGTGGAGGCCATCCAGCGCGAGATGACGGCCTTCGCCCGGCGCGCCCGTGCCTCGGCCGGCCGGCTGCATCCCGAGCTGTCCCTGGTGTCGTACACGCTGCTCGGTCATCTGGAGGACAGCGGCGGCTGCCGGGCCACCGACCTGGCCGCGCACTACGCCCTCGACAAGTCCACCGTCAGCCGCCAGGTCACCGCGCTGGAGCGGTCCGGCCTGATCGAGCGTCGTCAGGACCCCACCGACCACCGCGTCCAGGTCCTGCACCTCACCGACGCCGGCCGCAGCATCCTCGCCCAGGTCACCGAGAGCCGCCGCGCGGCCTTCCGCGAGCGGCTCGCCGAGTGGCCGGAGCGGGATCTGGAGCGGTTCGCGGAGTATCTGGTGCGGTACAACGCGTGGGGCGGGAGCGGGGCGCCGGACGCGGGCTGAGCCCCGGCCCCGACCCCGCTCCCCCCGGCGCGGCTAGGCCACCGGCACCGCGTCCCGCTCGGGGGCCCGTGCCGCCAGGAAGGCCGTCCTGCGGCGCAGGCGGAAGCCCAGGGACTCGTAGAGGCGGACGGCACCGGTGTTGGCGGCGCTGGTGTGCAGGAAGGGGGTCTCGCCGCGTTCCCGGATGCCGTGGGCGACGGCCAGGATCAGCCTGGTGGCGAGGCCCTGGCCGCGGACGGAGGGGTCGGTGCAGACGGCGCTGATCTCCGTCCAGCCCGGTGGGTGCAGGCGCTCGCCCGCCATGGCGACGAGGGCGCCGTCGCGGCGGATGCCGAGATAGGTGCCGAGTTCGACGGTGCGGCGTTCGAAGGGGCCGGGCTGGGTGCGGGCGACCAGGGCGAGCATCTCGGGGACGTCGGCGGGGCCGAGACGGACCGCTTCCGCGTCCGGCGCGGCGGCCAGCCCGTCGTCGACGAACTGCACGCCCTCGATGTGCTGGGTGATCTCCCAGCCCGCCGGCACCTCCCCGCGGAACCCGGGCAGCGGAACCTCCCCGTCGGGGCCGGCGAGCGCGGCGAGGTCCGCCCAGTCGTCGGCGTCCGGGTCGTCGGGTAGGGCCAGCCAGGGCGACACGTCGACGGGGTAGCGCAGGACCCTTCCGCGGCGCTCGGCGAAGCGGGCGTGCGGGCCGGTGAGGGAGGCGAGGGCGGGGTTGTCCAGGACGTGCCGGGACTCGTTCCGGCTCATATCGCCGTTCCGATCTCGATGACGACCTTGCCGCGGGCGTGGCCGTCCTCGACCTCGCGCAGGGCCCGGTCCGCCTGCTCCAGCGGGTAGGTCCGGGTCACGTGCGGGTCCAGTTCGCCGCGGACGACGAGGTCGGCGACCGCCCGGAGGACCTCCGCGTTGCGGGCGCGGGCCACGCGGGCGCCGCCCAGCCGCTGCACCTCCTCGGGCGGGGCCCCGGCGGTGATCAGCTTCGCCCGGTCCTCCGACAGGGCGGCGGCCTCGTGCAGTACCTCACCGCCCACGAGGTCGTAGACGCCGTCGACGCCGTCCGGGGCCGCGAGGCGGGCCCGCTCGGCCCAGCCCGGCCCGGACGCGACGTGCACGGCGCCCAGCGACTCCAGGAGTTCCTTCTTGCCCTCGCTCGCCACGCCGACGACGCGCAGTCCGAGCGCGCGGGCGATCTGTACGACGGCCACGCCGACGCCTCCGCCCGCGCCGGTGACCAGCAGCGTCGCCCCGGAGGGCAGGCCGAGCTGGTGGACGCCGTCGTAGGCGGTCGCGGCGGCGACCGGCAGGGTCGCGGCGTCGGTGAAGGACAGGGCGGCGGGCTTGTGCGCGGTGAGCCCGGTCGCGAGCAGCGCGTACTCGGCGTAGCCGCCCGCGACGGCGTTGCCGAACACCTCGTCGCCGGGTGCGAAGCCGGTGACGTCCGCGCCGGTCTCCACGACGACACCCGCGACCTCGTTCCCCAGGACGGCGGGGAAGACCCGCTCACCGCTCTCGCCGGGGCGCCGGTAGCCCGTGCGCTGCTTCCAGTCGACGGGGTTCACCCCCGCCGCGCGCACCGCGACGAGCACCTGGCCGGGGCCCGGACGGGGCCGGTCCACGTCGAGAAGCGCCTCGGTCTCCGGGCCGCCGTACCGCGTGAAGACGTACGCCTTCGGCATTGCTCCCACTCTCCTTCGCTGCCGCCGGACCACTGGGTCCGGAACGACACGTGCAAGGGGGATCGGGGGACGGCTATTCCCGAGGCGCCGCGGTGTTCATACACGCTTCACGATCGGCGGCCGGACGGGGTCCGGAGCACGGCTGACTTGCCCGTACGGTTGAATGCGTAAGCAACCGTCGCCCTCACGCTGGATCCCCCATGAACGTCACCCGAGGCTTCACCGGACGCCCGCGCGTCGACAACCCGGGCCTGCCCCCGGGCCAGTACGACGCGGGCGACGACTGGCCCGTACTGTCCGCCGAGGTCACGCCCGACCTCGCGCCCGCCGACTGGAGCTTCCGGATCGACGGGCTGGTCGACGCGCCCCGCACCTGGACGTGGGAGCAGACGCACGCGCTGCCCGCCTCCCGGTACGAGGGCGACATCCACTGCGTCACCAGCTGGTCGAAGTTCGGGGTGCGGTTCGGGGGCGTGTCGCTGGACGCGTTCCTGGCGGCGGTCCGGCCGCAGGCGTCCGCGACCCACGCCGTCGCGTACTCGCACACCGGGTACACCACCAACTTGCCGCTCGCCGACCTCACCGGCGGGCGGGCGTGGATCGCCTTCGAGTACGACGGTGAGCCCCTCTCCCCCGAGCACGGTGGCCCGGCGCGGCTCCTGGTGCCGCACCTGTACTTCTGGAAGAGCGCCAAGTGGGTCTCCGGTCTGCGGCTCCTGGACCACGACGAGCCGGGTTTCTGGGAGCAGAACGGCTACCACGCGCGGGGCAACCCCTGGGAGGAGCAGAGGTACTCCGGTGACTGAGACCTTCGCTCCCCCGACCCGGTTCGCGGTGCCCGGCCGCATCGCCGTCAGCAACCGGGCGGCGTCGGTGTGGCAGACGGCCACCATCACCGAGATCCGCCGCGAGACGCCGTACGCGGCGACCTTCCGTCTCGCGGTGCCCGCCTGGGAGGGGCATCTGCCGGGGCAGCACCTGATGCTGCGGCTCCGGGCCGCGGACGGGTATCTCGCCCAGCGGCACTACTCGATCGCGTCGGCGCCCGACGACTCGGGGCACATCGAGCTGACCCTGGACCATGTCGACGGCGGCGAGGTGTCCGGCTGGTTCCACACCGTGGCGGGGCCCGGGGACGAGGTCGAGGTCCGTGGCCCGCTGAGCGGCTTCTTCGCCTGGCCCGGCGACCGCCCGGCGCTGCTGATCGGCGCCGGCTCCGGGGTCGTACCGCTGATGTCGATGGTGCGCCACCACCGGGCCGGGCGCCTCGCGGTCCCGCTGCGGCTGCTGGTGTCCGCGCGCGGCCCCGAGGAGCTGATCTACGCGCGGGAGTACGGCGCGGAGACGACGCCCGTGTTCACGCGGAGCGCGCCGGTGGGCACCCCCGTGGGCCGGCTCACGGCCGCCCATCTGGCGCCGGTGCTCGCGGAACGGCCGGAGGGCGGCTGGGAGGCGTACGTGTGCGGGTCCAACGGGTTCGCCGAGCACGCGTCGCGGCTGCTGGTGGAGGCGGGGCAGCCGGTGGACCGGATCCGGATCGAACGGTTCGGCTGACGCCCCGCTGCGGCCGGCGCCCGCCCGCCGACCCCGCTGTCGACATTTCCGGCCACCGCTGACATGTCGGGCTCGCCCGAAAGATGAAACGATTGCCTCCGTACGGGGTATCCGCTCCTTGTGGGCACTCGTCCGCGTGACGGCGAGGAGGTCGACATGCGAACCGGGCTGCACGGCTGGCGTTGGCGGCACAACCCCCTGCGCCGCCGGTCGGACGTCGTGGAGGCGTGGACGGTGCTGGTGGTGGCGGTCCTCGTCCTGATCGGCGCACCGCTGGCGGGGTCGCTCGCCGGCCGGTGGGCCCATGCGGACGCCCTGGCCGTGGCGGCCGAGCAGCGGGCCGAGCGGCACCAGGTGCGGGCCGAGGTGGTGGGCCGGCCGCCCGACACGCTGCCGACGGCGGAAGGCGCCCGGGAACACCGCTACCGGGTCGCCGTGCGCTGGACGGAGCCCGGCGAGGCCCCGCGCAGGGCCACCGCGCTCGTGCCCGCCGGCACCCACCGGGGAGACATGGTCGACGTGTGGTTCGACGCGCGGGGCCGGAGCGTCCCGCCGCCGCCCGACGGCACCGCGGTGTGGCAGCACACGCTGACGCTCGGCGTGGCCACGGCGGGCGGCACGGCGGCCGCGGTGCTGCTCGGGCACGCGGTCCTGCGCCGGGTGACCCTGCGGCACCGGCTGGCGGAGTGGGACCGGGAGTGGGCGCGGACCGGGCCGGAGTGGACCCGGCGCAGCGCGTGAGAACGGCGGCCGGGACCGCATCGTGCCTGGTCCCGGGGTCTGGTAAGCGCTCCCACCGCCCACGTACGGTGTGATCATCCGTACGGCCACTCATCACAAGGCGGTTGCTCATGGCCCTGTTCGACCTGTCCCTGGAGGAACTCCACGAGTACCGCAGTGGATCCGCCGAGCCGGAGGATTTCGACGCGTTCTGGTCCAAGACCCTTCAGGAGGCCCGCGAGCACGACCTGGACGCCCGCTTCGAGCCGGTCGACACGGGGCTGGAGACCGTGCGGGTGTTCGACGTGACGTTCGCCGGGTACGGCGGCCATCCGGTCAAGGCCTGGCTGACCCTTCCGGCGGCGGCGACGGAACCGGTGCCGCTGGTCGTGGAGTTCGTCGGCTACGGCGGGGGCCGCGGGCTGCCGCACGAGCACCTGCTGTGGGCGTCCACGGGCCGCGCGCACTTCGTCATGGACACCCGCGGCCAGGGCAGCGCCTGGGGCGGCGGTGGCGGTACCGCTGATCCGGTGGGCGCCGGACCCGCGTTCCCCGGTTTCATGACCCGGGGCATCGACGCCCCCGAGAACTACTACTACCGCCGGGTGTTCACGGACGCGGTGCGTGCCGTCGAGGCGGCCCGTTCGCACCCGTTGACGGACGCGGCGCGGACGGTGGCGCTCGGCGCGAGCCAGGGCGGCGGCATCACGATCGCCGTGGGCGGCCTGGTGCCGGACCTGGTGGCGGTCGCGCCGGACGTGCCGTTCCTGTGCGACTTCCCGCGCGCGGCGACACTGACGGACCGCCACCCCTACCGGGAGATCGGCCTGTTCCTCAAGACGCACCGCGGCCGCACGCAGGACGCGCTCCGCACCCTGTCCTACTTCGACGGTGTGCACTTCGCTTCCCGCGGCTCGGCGCCCGCCCTGTTCTCGGTGGCCCTGGAGGACCAGACGTGTCCGCCGTCGACGGTGTTCGCCGCCTTCAACGCGTGGGCGCACGACGACCGGAAGATCGAGGTGTACGACTTCAACGACCACGAGGGCGGCGGCCCGTACCACGAGGCGGCAAAGGTGCGCTGGGTGCGGTCGTACGCGTGACGTCCTGATCACATCTTCCCCCTGATCCGACCAGTCGGTATGTTCGGGGTGCCCGGACCGCAGGGTCGCGGTCCGGGTCCCGGCGGATCACGGAGGACCCATGTCCGAGCACGTGCCAGAGGTTCACGGCCACTGCGACGAGCGTTTCGCGGCGGTGCGCGCCACGTTCGAGGAGAACTTCCGGGAGCGGGGGGAACTGGGTGCGGCGGTGACCGTCACGGTCGACGGCGTGACCGTGGCCGACCTGTGGGGCGGCTGGGCCGACGCGGCCCGCACACGCGCGTGGGAGCGGGACACACTGGTCAACGTGTGGTCGACGTCCAAAGGGCCGACCGCGCTGTGCGCGCACATCCTGGCCGACCGGGGCCTGCTCGACCTCGACGCCCCGGTGGCGGCGTACTGGCCCGAGTTCGCCGCGGCGGGCAAGGAGGACGTCCTCGTCCGGCATCTGCTGTCGCACCGCGCCGGACTGGCCGGTCTGCGCGAGCCGCACACGCTGGAGCAGCTCTACGACTGGGAGCTGACCACCGCCCGCCTCGCGGCGACGGAGCCCTGGTGGGAGCCGGGCACCCGATCCGGCTATCACGCGTTGACCTACGGCTTCCTGGTCGGCGAGGTCGTGCGGCGTGTCTCGGGGCTGCTGCCGGGCGCCTTCCTGGAGCGCGAGGTGACGGGGCCGCTGGGGATCGACTTCACCATCGGACTGCCGGAGAAGGAGGCCGGGCGGGCGGCTGAGCTGGTGCATCCGCCGGCCGTGTCGAGCAGTGAACAGGCCGCAGTCCTCGCCCAGTTGGCACCCGTGGCCCTCGCCGCTGTGACCAATCCCCTGGCGGGCGCACGCGAGGCGAACACGCCCGCCTGGCGGGCCGCGGAGATCCCGGCCGCCAACGGCCACGGCACGGCACGGGCGGTCGCCGCCCTGTACGGCGCCCTCGCGGGCCACGGTTCCGTCGGCGGCCGGCGCGTCCTGTCCCCGGAGGCGGCCGAGCGGGTCCGTGAGGGGCAGGGCAGCTGCCGGGACCTGGTGCTGGGCCCCGGCTTCCCGCACGACACGGAGATCGGGCTCGGCCTGTGGCTGAGCGGCCCGAACGGCTCCTACGGGCCCAACCCGCGGGCTTTCGGACACGACGGTTTCGGCGGCTCGTGCGGTCTCGCCGACCCGGAGGCCGGGCTGTCGCTGGGGTACGTGATGAACCGCATGGGGCCTCATATCGCGGACGATCCGCGGAAGATGGCGCTGGTGAAGGCCGTGTACAGCGCTCTGTGACGGGGTGGTGGGCGGTCCGGTTTCAGCCGTTCGGCCCGCCCACCCTTCCCTAGTGGTTTAGACCAATGCTAGATCTGGTGGTGCACAAGCCCGCACGGCACGTCACCCCAGGAGGCGCGCGGCATGGCCCGCACCATCCCCCTTGATCAACCCCTCTACTGGCGGATAGCGAAGGAGTTGCTCGGCGAGTTGCGCGACGGCACCATCCCGCCCGGTGAACGACTGCCCGCCGAACGACAGTTGGCCCAGCACTTCGGGGTCAGCCGGGTGACCGTCCGGCAGGCGCTGGAGGTGCTGCGCCGTGACGGAGTGGTCGCCACCGACCGGCGCGGCAGCCACGCCGTCCTGCCGGGATCACCGGTCGCCGATCCGGCCTGGCTCGCCTTTCCCGTAGGCTCGCGGACCGGGGACGACGCCTGCGCGGTGGACCGCACCGCGCTGAGCTGGGAGCCGCCTCCGCCCGAGCACGCCACCGCCCTGGACCTCGCCCCGCACCGGCCGACGCTGGTCCACCGCTACGAGTCGACGGGCGCGGACGGACGCCCTCTGCGCACGGCCGTGACGTCCTTCTCCGCGGTGGCGCTGGCCGAGGTCGACGAACTCGCCCGCTACCGCGACCGCGCCGACACCGCCGGCTCCCCGCAGCTCCGGCGCGTCTACGACTGGATGCGCCGGGCCGGGCTCACCCTGCACCACCGGGACTCCATCACCCGCCCGGACGACGCCCCGTCGATGCGGGTGACCCGGCACGTGCACGACCAGTACGCGCGGCCTCTGGAGATCACCGATCTGGTGGTGGAGACCCGTCAGGAGGCGCTGGTCTACACGTTCACCCTGCCGGCGGCCGACTGACCCCGACCGCGTCCGACCGCCTCAGTCCGTCCGGCGCGCCTCGACCATCCGGACCCGTGGACTTCCGTCGCCCCGCGTCCCGAACTCGGGCAGGGCGTGCAGGTCCACCCGGAACCCGGCGCGCTCCAGCTCCCGGCGGACCTCGCCCAGCCGGAAGGCCCGGTAGTACATGACGAAGGGGGGACGCCACACGGCGTTGCGGACCCGCATGACCGCGTCGAAGCCGAGGAGCATCCAGAACGCGGGGGACGACGGCCGGGGCGGCGCGAGCACCGGGAACGCGAACCGGCCGCCGGGCCGCAGCGCCCCGTGAACCTGGGCGAAGAGACCGGGGAGTTCCTTCGGCAGGAAGTGCCCGAACGCGCCGAAGCTGACGACGAGGTCGAAGGCGTCCGTGAACGGCAGGGCGCGCGCGTCCGCCCGCACCCAGGACACCCGCGGCTCCGGCGGACGGGCCCGCCCGCGCGCGATGTCGAGCATTCCCTCGCTGAAGTCGACCCCGGTGACGCTGTTCCGGCAGAGCGTGGCCAACGCGTCGACGCCGGCGCCCGTGCCGCAGCACAGGTCGAGGCCGTCGTCGTAGGGGCCCGTCCGGCGCAGGGCCGACATGACCGCGTCGAGGACGGGGTCGGGGGTGCGGAAGGGCGTGTGGTCGAACTTCGGCGCGAGCAGGTCGTAGCCGCGCTCGACGGACGACAGGGCCTGGACGGCGAGTTCGCGCAGCGTGGGTCCTTCGGGGCTGAACATCGGCGTCAGCCTACGGCGGTACGCCGCCGGAGGTGCACCAGAACCCGCTCGCACCAGCGCAGGTTCTCCTCTTCGAAGGCGATGCCGGCCATCAGCGTCAGGTAGGGGCCGATCCGGTCGGCCTCCCGCAGGAACTCGTCCTCGGTGCGCCCGGCGAGGAGGCGTTCGCGCACCCTCAGGTACCGGTCGAGCTTGCCGCGCGCCCAGCTCATCCGCTCCTCGATCTGCGCGCGGGTCGTCGCGGGGTCGACACCGACGCCGTCCATCGCCTGGATCTTGATGAGGAGTTCGTCCCGGATGGCGGTGGGCCGGCGCGGCGGTGCGGCGGCGAAGGCGCCCAGATCCTCGCGGCCGGCCTCGGTGAGCGTGAACATCCGCTTGTCGGGCCGGCGTTCCTGCCGCACGACCCGTGCCTCGATCAGGCCGTCCTGCGCGAGGCGCTCCAGTTCGCGGTAGAGCTGCTGCGGGGTCGCGGGCCAGAAGTTCGCGAGGGAGACGTCGAAGACCTTGGACAGTTCGTAGCCCGAGGCCTCGCCTTCCAGGAGGGCGGCCAGGACGGCGTACTTGAGCGACATGTGGACACGGTAACAGCAAGTGATTATTGTCATCCGCACTTAGTCAACTAATTGAGTATGAGGTGATCGGATGCGCGCGTTCCGAGAGGCGGTCGAGGCCGGCGATCTCGACGCGGTGGAGGCCCTGCTCGCCGAGGACGTGGTGTTCACGAGCCCGGTCGTGTTCAAGCCCTACCCCGGCAAGGCGATCACCGCGGCGATCCTGCGCGCGGTGGCGGAGGTCTTCGAGGACTTCCGGTACGAGCAGGAACTCGCCGGTGCGGACGGCCGTGACCACGCGCTGGTGTTCACCGCGCGGGTCGGCGAGCGGGAGCTGAGCGGCTGCGACTTCATCCATGTCGGCGAGGACGGGCTCATCGACCGGCTGACGGTGATGGTGCGGCCCCTGTCCGGGGCACACGCGCTGGCCGAGGCGATGGGGGCGCGGTTCGAGCGGATCGCGAAGGAGGCCGAGGCGCGCGCCCGCTGAACACAACGGCGGCCGGCACGCGGGGCGGAAACCCCCGTGAGCCGGCCACCGTGCGTGCGCGGGCGTCAGTCCTTGAGCTGGTCCAGCGTGCTCTTCGAATCCGTCTTCATCCAGTCCTTGACGTCGTCGAGAGACGGCGGGTCCTTGTCGTCGTCATCGTAGGAGGACAGGTACGCGCTGTAGCTCATCGTGTACGTCGTCCAGCCGTCCCGCACGGCGAGCGTGGCGTAGAGGGAACCACTGCTGGAGCCGCTGGTGGTGTCCTCGCTGACCAGGTAGGCCTCGTCGCCGATGTCCTCGACGGTCTCCACGTCGTAACCGGGGTACCGCTCCTCGTAGTTCTTCCACATGGCCGTGAACTCCGGCCCGGGGTCGGACTTCCTGTGCAGGTCGATCTGCGTGGAGAGGTAGGCGTCGGCGTAGCTCGACCCGGTCTTCTTCAGGTTGATGCTGCAGTAACTCTCGTCGAGCGCCGGGTCCTTGAGGGCGTTGTGCGTCGGCGAGCCGTCGTTGTCCGGGTACTCCGTCTCGAAGGAGGAGTAGTCCGTGCTGGAGCAGAGGTTCGCCGGCGCCGTGTAGCCGCGCAGGTCCGCGTCGGCACCCTTCCCTCCGATCAGGAAGACGCCCGCCGCCCAGGCCGCGGAGGCGACGACCGCGCCCACGACCACCCACAGCACCGCCCGTCCGGCCCCGCCTCCGCCGCCGGACGGCGGCGGGGGAACCGACGGATACGGGCCCTGCCGGCCGTACGGATGACCAACCGCGGGCTGGCCCGGCTGGCCGACCAGGGTGGGAGTGGCGTAGAAGTTCTGCTGGCCCGGCACGGGCGCGGCGGGAGGCGGGTGACTCGCCGCCGACCCTGGGCCCGGCGACTGCGGATTCGGATACGGATACGCACTCGGCGGAGCCGGCGCCCCGGACGGCTGCTCGGGTTCCTGCGGAGGCTTGGGCGGCGTGGACATGACGTGAAGATAGTGCAGCCTAGGAGGTCAAGTCCCTTGTCGTCCCGGATCGTTATGGTCTGGGGACATCTGGCACCGACCCACGACACTCCGGTCCGGACCAGGGAAGGAACAACCCCGGAATAGCTGGACCCGGTCCCGTGTTGAGGGGGGTGGAAGCCCAGCATCCCTGGCCATCACGGCGAGGTGAGTGTTAGGCTCCCCCACAGCACCCGTGTACGCCCCCGTTTCGGGGCGCCGGTGCGGTTCTTCTCCCAGTTCGCTGTTGCGCCCGCCGATCCCGGTCGGTGCGCCGGCTCTTCCGCAGAAACCTCGTGAGCAGCGGTTCCCCGTGTCCGAGGTCCTGCTTCCCCACCGCCGGAGGCGCGTGTACACCGCCCCTCCCCCTCGCGGATTCACCCCCTTCCTTCACACGCCTCATGCCTTGTGTCCCGAAAGGACCGACCACCATGACCACCACACTCGAACACCCCCCTGTCCGGCAGCAGCAGCCCCAGGCCCAGCTCGTCACCGGTGTCCTCGACATCGACGGCAACGGGAAGGGGCACCTGCGCGCCGCCGACTGCCTGCCCGCCCCCGACGACGTCCAGGTCGCGCCCGCGCTGATCCGCCGGCTCGGCCTGCGCAAGGGCGACTTGGTCGAAGGGCTGCGCGACGGCCGACGCGCCCTGACCGACGTGGCGCGCGTCAACGGACGTACGCCGGACGCGCTGCGCGGACGCCGTCACTTCCGGGACCTGACGCCCCTCCACCCGCACGAGCGGCTCCGCCTCGAACACCCGGCGGCCGGGCTCGCCGGACGGGTCGTCGACCTGCTCGCGCCCGTAGGCAAGGGCCAGCGCGGGCTGATCGTGGCACCGCCCAAGACCGGCAAGACCGTCCTCATCCAGCAGCTCGCCGCCGCCGTCGCCGGGAACCACCCCGAGGCCCGGCTGATGGTGCTGCTGCTCGACGAGCGCCCCGAGGAGGTCACCGACATGCGGCGCTCGGTGCGCGGCGAGGTCTACGCCTCCACGTTCGACCAGGCCCCCAAGCAGCACATCGCACTCGCCGACCTGGTGATCGAACGGGCCAAGCGGCTCGTCGAGGCGGGCGAGGACGTCGTGATCCTGCTGGACTCCCTGACCCGGCTGTGCCGGGCCCACAACAACGCGGCCGCCGCCGGTGGCCGCACCCTCAGCGGCGGCGTCGACGCCGGCGCGCTCATCGGCCCCAAGCGGTTCTTCGGCGCCGCGCGGACCGCCGAGGAGGGCGGTTCGCTCACCATCCTCGCCAGCGCGCTGGTGGAGACCGGCTCCCGCGCCGACGACTTCTACTTCGAGGAGCTCAAGGGAACCGGCAACATGGAGCTGCGCCTCGACCGCGAACCGGCCTCGCGCCGCGTCTTCCCGGCCGTCGACATCAACACCTCCGGCACCCGCCGCGAGGAACTCCTCCTCTCCCCCCTCGAGTTGACCGCCGCCCGCGGTCTGCGCCGGGCCCTCCAGACCCGGGACGGCCAGGCCAACCTGGAAACCCTGCTGGAGCGGATGCGCGCGACGCCGGACAACGCGACGTTCATCCGCCGCATCCAGCCGACCCTCCCGGCCGCCTGATCCCCTCGCCTCCGGGGTGTCACCGGACCGCTGCGGCATCCGGGTGCACGCACCCCCCTGTGCGGCACGGGCAGCGCGGGGAAGGCCCGCCGCATTCCTACGTTGATCATATGACGATCGGATTCTCTTCTCGGGCCGCTGCGTCGGCCTGCGTGCTCTGTGCGGCAGGCGTCCTGGTCCTCGGGCCCGCGGCGTCCGCCGCTCCCGCCGGGGCGGACCCCGGTCCGGCCGGCGGGCCGCACGCGACGGCACCGCGGCCCGCCCTGCTGTACCGCTCCGGTACGCAGGTCCGGCCACGCCCCGGAGCACCCGGCGTTCCGGCCGTCTCCGCGCTGTCGTGGCTGGTGGCCGACGCCGGCACCGGCGAGGTGCTCGCCGCGTCGAACGCGCACCGCACACTGCCTCCCGCCAGCACCCTCAAGACCCTGTTCGCCCTCACGGTGCTGCCGGTCCTGCCCGGAGGCATCCGGCACCGGGTCTCCGAGACGGAGCTGACCGGGATCGGAGCCGGCAGCAGCCTCGTGGGAGTCGCCGAGGGACGGTCGTACCGGGTCTCCGACCTGTGGCACGGGGTGTTCCTCAGCTCCGGCAACGACGCCGTGCACGTACTGGCCGCGCTCAACGGCGGATGGCGCGCCACGGCCGCCCGCATGCAGGCCAAGGCCCGCTCGCTCGGCGCCCTGGACACCCGCGTGGTGTCCCCGGACGGGTACGACGCCCCCGGCCAGGTGTCCTCCGCGTACGACCTCGCGGTGTTCGGGCGGGCCGGGCTGCGCAACCCGGACTTCGCCCGGTACTGCGCCACCGCCGAGGCCCGCTTCCCAGGGCGCGACGGGGGGACGTACGGCATCGTCAACACCAACCGTCTGCTCAGCGGGACCAACGGGGTCGCGCGGTACCCGGGGCTGATCGGCATCAAGAACGGCTACACCAGCAACGCCGGCAACACCCTCGTGGCCGCCGCCCGGCGGGGCGACCGCACCCTCCTCGTGACGGTGCTCAATCCCCAGGCCGGCGGCGGCCTCGCCGTCTACGAGGAGGCGCGCGAACTGCTCGACTGGGGGTTCGGGGCCGCCGGGCGGGTCGACCCGGTGGGCTCGCTGGACGCGCTGCGGGCGCGGCCGAGGCCGGGTCCGGAGGCGACGCCCGTGGCCGCCGCCGCGGTCACCGCATCCGGCGCGGTCGCCGCGGACGACGACGGGCCCGGCTGGTCGGAGGCGGTCGTCGTCGCGGGCGCCGCCGTGCTCGGCGGTGTCTCCGTCGCCCTGGTGCTGCGACTCCTGGACCGCCGCCGCTCGGCACGTTGACCGACCGGCAGCCACAGCAGCAGGCCGAGGGTGATCCAGGTGTAGAGGCTGCCGCCGAGGAAGCCGTCGATGCCGGAGGCGTCGTCGAACCACAGCCACACCACGCTGGTGCACAGCACCGCGTACAGGGCGCCCGCGACGCGCGGGTGCCCGGCACGGACCAGCACGGCGAAGGACGGCAGCAGCCAGACCAGACGATGCACCCAGGTGATGGGGCTGACCAGGCAGGCCGTCAGGCCCGTGAGGGCGAAGGCCGCGGGCCGGTTCCCCGCGGCCACCGCCCGCCGGGACCGCCATGCCCAGCAGCACAGCACCAGCAGAACCAGCGCCGGCGTGAGGGGAGGACGGGGCGAGGAGCTGCCGGACGGGCAGCGCACCAGCCGTCTCACCGCCCAGCGCGAGACAGGCCGTGCCGGCCAGGCCCAGGACCTGACAGCGGCGGAGATCGACGGAAACAGCCATGGCCAACACTCCGTCAGGGTGTCGACGCCGGGTGGCCGGAAGGCGACGTGCCTCTCTCCGGGCGGCGGCCTGGGCGTGAAGGCGTGTGCGCGGTCGTGGTCGGTCGCGGTCGCGGTCGCGGGAAGCGGTGTTGAGTACGCGTGCTCAGGACGCGGCGCCTGGCGGTGGTCAGGCTGGGGTCATGACGACGGCACCGGCACCTCGCTCCCGCCCCCTGCACCCTGTGGCGGACATCCTCGTGGCGCTCGTCCTGCTCGCGCTGGACGCCGCGGCCGCGCTGGTCGGCGTCCTCTGGGGTCTGAGCGAGGCCGGGTTCGACGTGTTCGGCCCCGACGACAACTCGTCCGTCAGCTTCACGCCCGCCGGCGTGTGCCTCCTCGTCCTGGGCCTGCTCGTGCTGGGCACGGCGTTCCTCGCGAGCCGGGGGCAGGCGTACATCACCGCCTTCCTCCAGGGCGTCGCCGGGATCCTGCTGGTGCTCGGCGCGGCCTACGGGCTGCTCCGGCAGCACTCCGAGAACCACCCGCCCGCTCCTTCGCCGGGCTACAGCGGCCCTCAGTCGCAGTGCCGGTCGGGCGGCGACAACAGCGAGTGCCACGGGTCGTGAGCACGGCCGCCCGGAAAACCGCTCAGAACACCGACAGTCCGGTCAGTGTCGTGAACCGCTCCAGGGCCGCCACGCCCGTCACCGAGTTCCCGCGTTCGTCCAGGCCCGGACTCCACACGCACAGCGTGCAGCGGCCCGGTACGACCGCGATGATGCCGCCGCCCACGCCGCTCTTGCCGGGCAGGCCCACGCGATAGGCGAACTCACCGGCCGCGTCGTAGGTGCCGCAGGTCAGCATGACGGCGTTCACCTGCTTGGCCTGGCTGCGGCTGAGCAGGCGGCTGCCGTCGGCGCGGACGCCGTGCCGGGCGAGGAAGCCGGTGGCCAGGGCGAGGTCGGCGCAGGAGGCGGTGATCGAGCACTGGCGGAAGTACTGGTCGAGGAGGGCCGGCACCGGGTTGTCGATGTTGCCGTAGGACGCCATGAAATGGGCGAGGGCGGCGTTGCGGTCGCCGTGCGCGGACTCGGAGGCGGCCACGGCCAGGTCGTAGTCGAGCGCCGCGTTGCCGCTCTCGGCCCGCAGGAAGTCCCGCAGTTCGCCCGCCGCGTCTCCGCTACGGGTCTGGAGGCGGTCGGTGACGACGAGGGCGCCCGCGTTGATGAAGGGGTTGCGGGGGATGCCGTTCTCGTACTCCAGCTGGATCAGCGAGTTGAAGGGGTTGCCGGAGGGTTCGCGGCCGACGTGCTCCCAGAGTTCGTCGCCCTCGCGGGCCAGGTCCAGGGCGAGGGTGAAGACCTTGGTGATGGACTGCGTCGAGAACGGTTCGTGCCAGTCCCCCACCCCGTACACCGTGCCGTCCAGCTCGGCCACGGCCATGCCGAAGCTGCGGGCGTCGCGGGCGGCGAGCGCCGGGATGTAGTCGGCGGGCCGGCCGCGGCCGGGGGTGCGGGCCATCTCCTCGGCGATGCGCTCCAGGACCGGCTGGAAGGTGAGGGACGACGTCGTTGTCATGATCACCATTGTGCCTCCGGGCCGGTCGTGGCGCGTCGTCGCAGGTCGGGGACTGGTCAGGCGAGGGGCGAGCCGTTGCCCGCGACGACCTCGGGGCGCAGCAGGGCGGCGAGTCGCTCGGCAGGCAACAGGCCCTTCTCCAGGACCAGTTCGGCGACGCCGCGGCCGGTGACGAGCGCCTCCTTGGCGATGTCGGTGGCCGCCGTGTAGCCGATGTGCGGGTTGAGGGCGGTGACCAGGCCGATGGAGTTCTCCACGCCGGCGCGCAGCAGCTCGGTGTTGGCGGTGATGCCGATCACGCAGCGTTCGGCGAGGGTGAGGCAGGCGGCGCGCAGGTGGGTGATCGACTCCGACAGGGAGTGCAGGATGATCGGCTCGAAGGCGTTGAGCTGGAGCTGTCCGGCCTCGGCGGCCATGGTGATGGTGACGTCGTTGCCGATCACTTCGAAGGCGACCTGGTTGACGACCTCCGGGATCACCGGGTTGACCTTGCCCGGCATGATGGACGAACCGGCCTGAACGGGCGGCAGGTTGATCTCGCCGAGACCCGCGCGCGGCCCGGAGGACAGCAGGCGCAGGTCGTTGCAGCTCTTGGAGAGCTTCACCGCGATCCGCTTGAGCACGCCGGACATCTGGACGAACGCACCGCAGTCCTGGGTCGCCTCGACGAGGTTCGCGGCGGTGACGAGCGGCAGGCCGGTGATCGCGGCGAGGTGGCGTCGGGCCGACTCGGCGTAGCCGACGGGCGCGTTGAGGCCCGTGCCGATCGCCGTGGCGCCCAGGTTGATCTCATGGATCAACTCGACGGCCTCGGCAAGACGGCAGCGGTCCTCGTCAATCATGACGGCGAACGTGGAGAACTCCTGCCCGAGGGTCATCGGGACGGCGTCCTGGAGCTGGGTGCGGCCCATCTTCAGCACGTCGCGGAACTCGACGGCCTTGCGGGCGAAGGCGTCCTGAAGGACGGCCATGGCCTTGAGCAGCCCGTGCACCGCGAAGACGGTCGCGACCTTGACGGCGGTCGGGTAGACGTCGTTGGTCGACTGACCGAGATTGACGTCCTCGTTGGGGTGCAGGTACCGGTACTCGCCCTTCGCGTGGCCCAGCAACTCCAGGGCGCGGTTGGCGACGACCTCGTTGGCGTTCATGTTGGTCGAGGTGCCCGCGCCGCCCTGCACCACGTCCACCACGAACTGGTCGTGGAGCTTGCCCGCCCGGATCTCACGGCAGGCGGCGACGATCGCGGCGGCCTTCTCGGACGACAGCAGCCCCAGCTCCTCGTTGGCCAGGGCGGCGGCCTCCTTGACTGCGGCGAGGGCGTCGATGAGATGCGGGTAGGCGGAGATCGTGGTCCCGGTGATCGGGAAGTTCTCGGTGGCGCGCAGGGTGTGGATGCCCCAGTACGCGTCGACGGGGACGTCCCGGTCCCCGAGCAGATCGTGTTCGCTGCGGCTGACGACGACAGTCATGAGGGTGTTGCCTCTTTCTGAGGGCCGAGGGTGAGGGCGTGGTGGCGGGCGAAGGATGACCGGCTCGGCCGGCACGGGATGCCGACCGCCCGAGCCGGTCGGGTGCCGACCGTTGGGGTGAACGGGCCGGCGGTCTCCGGGAGGGCTCACCGGGCGGGCGCCCGGACAGAGGACTGTGGTGGACGGACGTCGGGCGGTCGCGGCCGGGCTGAGCCCCCGGCGGACGGAAGCGGTGGGCGGCCGCGACTGGGCCGGGGCCCGCGACATCCGCCGCGGCCGTCCGAGCCGGACCGCCTGCCCGGCCCCGGACGGAGCACCACCCGCAGACTCCCGCACACGGAGTCCGGCCATGACCGACGACGACACCTGACAGACGACCGCGCGAGCAGCGCGGGCCGACGGTCGCCGACCCGCTCGACAGGGGCACCGCCCTGGCCGCGGCTGACCAGCCGCGGCCGTCCGAGCCGGTCCGTGCGGGGATGACCGTCGTGCGGCCGCGCCGGGCCCGAGGGCCGGGCGGCCGGTCGGGCCCCGGTCCCGGGCGGGGGACCGCTCGCGGACTGGCGGGCACCGAGACCGGCGTATGGCCGGGCCGCGCCCCGCCTCCCCTGCACCCCGTGTCCCCCCACCACATGTCAGGCGCAGGCCGGCTCGGTGACCGGGTCCAGGGCGCGTACCGTGCGGATGCTGCCGACGGGTTCACCGCCGCCGAGGAGGGGTTCGCCCGCGAAGGGTGTAAGGAGGGCGGGGTCCACGCCGGCGCGGACGAGGGCAGCCGCGGTGACCGGGACTCGGGCGCGGTTCGCTCCGTCGGAGATCTTGACGGCGACGGCACGGCCGTCGGGGAGCGCGGCGACCTCGACGCCCTCGAAACCGTCCTTCGCGAGCAGTCCGGGGACGGCTCGCATGAGGGCGGCGACGTCCCGGCCGGAGCCGGAGGCCATCTCGGCGTGCTCGCGCATCGCGCCCGCCACCCGCGCCTCGGGGGTGCCGGGCACGGCGGTGGTGATGCGGGCGGCGGCACGCGCCAGACCGTTGAGGGAGACGGAGAACAGCGGCGCTCCGCACCCGTCGACGGTGACCCGGGCGATCCGCTGCCCGGTGAGGTCCTCGACGATCTCGGCGATCGCCTGCTGGAGCGGGTGCCCGGGGTCGAGGTAGCCGTCGAGGGACCAGCCGTTGAGCTTGCAGGTGTACAGCATCGCCGCGTGCTTGCCCGAGCAGTTCTGGGCGAGGCGGGAGGGCCGGCGGCCCTCCCGTATCCAGATGTCGCGGACGACCGGGTCGTACGGCAGGTCCGTGACGTTGCGCAGGTCGTCCTCGGTGACGCCGGCCAGCTCGAGGATCCGCCGGGTCCCTGCGAGGTGGCGCTCCTCGCCGGAGTGGCTGGCGGCGGCGAGTGAGAGCAGCTCGCCGTCGAGCGGGAGGCCGGCGCGCACCATGGCGACGGCCTGGACGGGCTTGAGCGCGGAGCGTGGGTAGAAGGCGACCTCGATGTCACCGAGCTGGAAGTCGACCTCGCCGTCCGTGCCGAGGACGACGACGGAGCCGTAGTGGATGCCCTCCGTGACCCCACCGCGGACGAGGTGGGCGACGGGGGCGTGGAGGGGTTCGCGGATCGCGGGGGCGTCGGCGAGCGAACTGCTGTACATCATTGCCTGGTCACTGGTGAGTGGGTGGGGGCCGGCGGCGGGTTCACGCGTCGGCCTTGGATGACGTGCGGGTGCGGCGGACGCGGATGGCGTACCAGCCCGCGACGAGCGCGGCGGCGATCAGCGGCAGGCACAGCACGGTGGTGCGTCCGGCGCCGCCGTCGGCGTACATGAGGACCAGGACGGAGGCGAGGAAGGCCAGCGTCACGAGTTCGGTCCAGGGGGAGCCCGGCAGTCGGTAGCTGGGGCGGGTCAGGTCGCCGTTCTGGGTCTTCTGCCAGAACAGCAGGTGGCAGATCATGATCATGCCCCAGGTGGCGAGGATGCCGAGTGCCGCGAAGTTCAGGACGATCTCGAACGCGTCGGCGGGGACCACGAAGTTGAGGCCGACGCCGAGGACGCAGACGCCGCTGGTGAGCAGGATGCCGCCGTAGGGGACCTGGGTGCGGCTCATCTTCGCGGTGAACCGGGGCGCCGAGCCGCTCACGGCCATGGAGCGCAGGATGCGGCCGGTGGAGTAGAGGCCCGAGTTGAGGGAGGACATCGCCGCCGTGAGCACGACGAGGTTCATCACGCCGCCCGCGGCCGGGACGCCGATGTTGGACAGCACCGTGACGAAGGGGCTCTCGCCGGAGGTGTACTTGTTCCACGGGAGCAGCATCGACAGCAGGAGGACCGAGCCGACGTAGAACAGGCCCACGCGCCACATGATCGAGTTGATCGCCTTCGGCATGATCTTCTCGGGGTTCTCGGTCTCACCGGCGGCGACGCCGACCAGTTCGACGGAGGCGTAGGCGAAGACGACGCCCTGGACGATCAGCAGCATGGGCAGCAGGCCGTTGGGGAAGATGCCGCCGTGGTCGCTGATCAGGGACGGGCCGGGGGTGGTGCCGTCGACCTGGTGCTGGGTGACCAGCAGGAAGATTCCGATGCACATGAAGATCACGAGCGCGCTGACCTTGACGATCGCGAACCAGAACTCCAGTTCGCCGAAGATCTTCACGGAGATCAGGTTCACCGTGAGGACCACGGCCAGGGCGATCAGCGCGATCACCCACTGGGGTACGTCGGAGAACATGCCCCAGTAGTGGGTGTAGGTGGCCACCGCGGTGATGTCGGCGATGCCGGTGGTGGCCCAGTTCAGGAAGTACATCCAGCCCGCGGTGTAGGCGCCCTTCTCTCCCATGAACTCCCGGGCGTACGACACGAAGGCGCCGGAGGACGGGCGGTACAGGACGAGTTCGCCGAGGGCGCGCACCACGAGGAAGGCGAAGATGCCGCAGACCGCGTAGGCGATGAAGAGGGAGGGGCCGGCGTCGGCGAGGCGGCCGCCTGCGCCGAGGAAGAGACCTGTGCCGATGGCGCCGCCGATGGCGATCATGTTGACGTGCCGGTGTTTGAGGGACTTGCTGTACCCCTCGTCTCCGGCGTCGACGTGACGGGTCGAGGGGCGGGTCTCGTCCTTGAGGTGCTGTTCGCTCACGCCTCGGGTCCGCCTTCCAGGGGGGAGTCGGTGCGCGGAGGGCGCACGATGTCGGTGAGGGTCGTCTCGACGCGGTCGAGGTGGTGGCTCATGGCCTCCACGGCGTCGGACTCGGAACCGTCGATCAGCGCCTCGACGATGGCCCGGTGTTCGCGGTTGGACTGCTCGCGCCGTCCGCCCAGTTCGTTCAGGAAGGCCGACTGACGCGCCAGTGCGTCGCGGATCTCCTCGATGACCCGGCGGAAGACCGGGTTCTGGGCGGCCTCGGCGACGGCGAGGTGGAAGAGGGTGTCCATCGCGACCCAGGCGGTGGTGTCGGTCTCGCGTTCCATCCGGTCCAGGAGGTGGGCCAGGTGGTCCAGGTTCTCCGGGGTGCGGCGCGCGGCGGCGTACCCGGCGACCGGGATCTCGATGTGGCGGCGCACTTCGAGCAGGTCGCTGGCGGCGTAGTCGCCGAAGGTGGGGTCCTCGACGGTGTTGGCGACGACGAACGTGCCCTTGCCGGTCCGGGAGACCGTCAGGCCCATGGTCTGGAGGGCGCGCAGGGCTTCTCGCAGGACGGGCCGGGACACCTCGAGGGTGCGGCACAGTTCCGCCTCGGAGGGAAGCTTGTCCCCGATGGCGTAGTGGCCGCGCTCGATGGCGCCGCGAAGGTGGGCGAGCACCGCTTCCATCGCGCTGATGCGACGGGGTGCCGGGCCACCTGTCTGGCTGTCTGACAGGTTCACGGGAGTGATACTCCGGGTGGCCGGAGGTCGCTGTCAAGGCGAGTGAAAGGAAAGATTCAGTGAGCGGACGGGTGAAAGCGGGATTCTCGCCTCCGCCCCGGATGAGCTGTCCTCGGCCCGGGGCCGACGCCCGCCTACGCCCCAGGTCGGCCGCCTGCACCGGGGCGGGCTGTCTCCGCCGGGGGCGGACTGTCTGCGCCAGGCCAGCCGACTACACCCGAGCCGACCACCCCCACCAGACCCAGCCGCCTGCACCCCAGCCGACCACCCCCACCAGACCCAGCCGCCTGCACCCCAGCCGACCACCCCCACCAGACCCAGCCGCCTCCCCCGCGCTCAACCATCTCCCCCGTGCTCAGCCATCTCCGCCCCGCTCAGCTGCCGAGGACTCCCGTGGCCAGCAGCCCGAACAGCAGCAGGCCCACGACGATCCGGTAGATCACGAACGCGTTGAAGGAGTGCTTGGCGACGAACCTCAGCAGCCAGGCGATGGAGGCGTAGGCGACCACGAAGGACACCGCCGTGCCGACGACCAGCGGTGCGGCCCCGGCCCCGGTGCCCAGGGCGTCCTTCAGCTCGTAGAGGCCGGCGCCGGTGAGGGCCGGGATGCCGAGGAAGAAGGAGAGCCGGGTGGCCGCGACCCGGTCCAGGTCGAGCATGAGCGCGGTCGACATGGTCGCGCCGGAGCGGGAGAAGCCGGGGAAGAGCAGCGCGAGGATCTGGGAGCTGCCGACCAGCATGGCGTCCTTGAACGAGGTGTCGTCCTCGCCCCGCTTGTGGCGGCCCGTCCGGTCGGCCACCCACATCACGCCGCTGCCGGCGATGAGCGAGCCCGCGACCACCCAGAGCGAGGCCAGGGGGCCTTGGATCAGCGGTTTGGCGGCCAGGCCCACGACGACGATCGGGATCGTCGCGTAGATCACCCACCAGGCGAACTTGTAGTCGTGGTGGTGGCGCTCGCCCTTGTCGGTGAGGCCGCGGAGCCAGGCGGAGACGATCCGCGTGATGTCCTTGCGGAAGTACACCAGCACCGCCGCGATCGCGCCGACCTGGATGACCGCGGAGAAGCCGACGACCGCGTCGTCGTCGACCGGGATGCCCATCAGACCCTCGGTGATCTTCAGATGCCCGGTGGAGGAGACGGGGAGGAACTCGGTCACTCCCTCGATGGCTCCGAGGACGACGGCCTGACCGACGGAGATGGCGCTCATGGGATCCCGTTCTGCGGGTGGTCGACGGTGCGGTGCACGGCGGTGCGGTGCACGGCGGTGCGCTGCACAGTCCTACCAGCCGCGGGTGTGTTCCCCGGTCATGACCACACCGTCTGCGCGAGCCACACCCCCGCGAAGGCGGCCCCGACGCCCACCGCCACACTGGCGACGACGTTGGCGGCGGCGTGCAGCGCCGCTCCGGTCTCGGTCAGCCGCAGCGTCTCGTAGGAGAAGGTGGAGTAGGTGGTCAGGGCCCCGCAGAAACCGGTGCCGAGGAGCAGCCGCAGGTCGGGGTCGGCGGCTCCGGCGACGGCCGCGCCGGTCACCAGGCCGAGGACCGCGCAGCCGACGACGTTGACGACGAAGGTGCCCCAGGGGAAGACCGAGTCGTGCCGGGCCTGCACCGCGCGGTCGGTCAGGTAGCGCAGGGGTGCGCCGACCATTGCTCCGGCGACGACCAGCAGCCAGTTCACAACGGCCTCTTACCCTGCGTGTCCGTTTCGCCCTGGTTCCGGTCGCGGTCGACGATGGGGGTCCCCCCGGTCGAACGCCGTTGAGACTGGGGGAGGATGACCTCACAGGGGTCGAGGATGACGAGGCCCTCGGTGACCAGTTCGTCGAGCTGGGGCAGGAAGGCCCGCACCCGTTCCTCCGTGTCGACGATGACGACGGCGACCGGGAGGTCCTCGCTGAGGGAGAGCAGACGGGCGGTGTGGATCAGCGAGGAGGCGCCGAAGCCCTCGATGCCGCGGAAGACGCTGGCACCCGCCAGTCCTGCCCCATGGGCCCGGTGCACGATCTCGGTGTACAGGGGCTTGCGGTGCCAGGTGTCGTTCTCGCCGACGAAGACGGTCACGCGCAGGGCACTGCCGGTGAGCCTCGTCATGGCTTCCTCCGGGTCAGGACGCGGCGGGTCGCGGTCGCCGCGAGCCACACCGCCGTGAGCGCCGCGAGCGGGGTCGCGGCCAGGTAGGCCAGCGCCGTACGGAGATGCCCCGTGTCGAACAGTCGCTGGAGGTCGACGGCGTACGTCGAGAAGGTGGTGAAGCCGCCGAGCACGCCGGTGCCGAAGAAGGGGCGGACGAGCCGGTGGACGGTCAGCGCCTCGGTGATCAGCACCAGGAGGACGCCGATCACGGCGCAGCCGACGACGTTGACCCAGAAGGTCGTCCACGGGAACCCGCTGCTCACCGAGGGCCACCACAGGGAGGCCGCGTAGCGGGCCGCGGCGCCCAGTCCGCCGCCGACGGCGACCACGGCGACCACCGGGAGCTGTCCCGGCGCGGCGGACCGGCGCGGGGCGCCGCCGCGGCGGCTGTCGGTCTCCGGGGCTGTCATGTCGTACGTCTCCTGCCTCGGCCCCCGGTCGCCCCGGCTCGCGGGGTGATCACGGCTGGTCAACAGGGTAACGCCGGATCACTCAGCCCCGGGTGCCGCACAGACCGCGATGCCGGGCTCCCAGAGGCTGCCCAGGACGAGCCGGCCGCGGACCGCGCAGACGCTGGTGACCATGCGGAAGCCGGAACGGCGACGGGTGAGGTGGTGGACGGTCCGGCCCGTGTCGTCGACCGCGAGGACGCCGATGGTGCCCGAGGGGCGGTAGGGGGCGCGCAGGGCCAGGCGAGCGGCGCGGTGGCGGATCGTGGGGCCGGCCCGGTGGAGGAGATCGAGCGGAGGGACGCGGGGGCCGGCCAGCGCGACCCAGACCGGGCCGTCGGGGGCGCCGCGCCACAGGTTGTCCGGGAATCCGGGCAGGTTCTCGACGAGGGGTTCGGCTCCTCCGGCGGCGGAGCCGGCGAGGTGGTAGCGGGTGAGGCGGCGGGCGCCGGTCTCGGCGACGATCAGGAAGCTGCCGTCGGCGCTCACCGCGAGGCCGTTGGCGAACTGGAGCCCGTCCAGCAGGACTTCGGGTTCGTCGTCACCGGGGGCCAGCCGCAGCAGGCGTCCGGTGCCGGTGTGTTCGACGAGGTCGCCCATCCAGTCGTGCAGGGGGTGGGCCCGGCTCGACACCGTGAAGTACACGGTGCCGTCGGGCAGCGCCACGACGTTGCTGCAGAACCGCAGCCGCTCCCCCGCCGCCGAGTCGGCCAGTACGTCGACCCGGGCGCCGCCCTCGATGCCGACGCGCAGCAGCGCCCCCTCGGCGTCGCACACCAACAGGTCGCCGTCGGGGAGGAGTTCGAGACCGAGGGGGCGGCCGTCGATGCGGGCGACCTCCTCGACGCGGGCGGCGGAGGGATCGTGGAGGCCGTCGACGCGCAGGATCCGGCCGTCCGCGACTCCGGTCAGGACGCGCCCGTACGGATCGGGCACGACGTCCTCGGGGCCGTGGCCGCCGAGGGAGAGGTGGCGTACGGGGACGAGAGCGGTGGGTCGGTCCACGCGGGGTGCCTTCCACTGGTGCGGGTCCCCGACGGTAGGCCGTCCGCGCGGCCCCCACCAGCCCCCTACCAGCCCTTCTCGAACATGCGGGCCACTTCGGCGATGCGCATCTCGTCGCGCCGGTAGTAGGTGCGCAGCCGGATCCGCTTGGCGCGCAGCAGACCCAGGTCGGTGAGCAGCGCGAGGTGGGTGTCGGCCACCCTGCGGTGCACGCCCAGTTTCGCCGCGACGATGTCCGCGGTGACGCCGTCCTCGACGAGGTCCGCGCGCCGCTGCGGCGGGAAGTGCCGCGCCGGTTCCTTCAGCCACTCCAGGATGTGCAGTCGCCGCTCGTTCACGGGAGTCCTCAGCATGGTCGTCCCCTCCGTCCCTGGATCGGGGCCCCTCGTACCGCGTCTGCCCACTGTTCCGCAGTTGAGGCCACCGTGTCCCGCACTCCGCGACCCTTGGCCGGGATCGAACACCCATCCCCTGTACGGCAGTTCGCGTGGGGGGGGCGGGGAACGCGCAGGGGCCCGGCCGCCGAGTGGCGGCCGGGCCCGCTGTCACGAGGTCACGTGATGACGGTCAGCGGTGGCTGAACCACGCCATCGAGGACAGCGCCCGGTCGTCGTAGCCGAACAGGGCCTGGTTCTCCCAGCCGTTGCCGGAGGTGGCGTCGGTCGGGTCCCAGCCGTTGCCGTTCACTGCGGTCCAGGTGGCCTCCCAGTAGAAGACGCCGAGACCGCGGCCGTTCGGGACGGCCTCCACGATGCTGGCCACGGAGTTCATCCAGGCGAGCTGTCCGGCCGGGGTGGCCGGGTAGCCGGAGACCAGTTCGCTCGACAGGTCGATGATGTTCTCGTGCGAGTCCTCGCTGTCGAGGCGGAACGGGTAGGCCGTCTCGGCGACGAAGACCGGCTTGCCGTAGCGGGAGGCCGCGTCGTCCAGCGTGGTCTGGAACTCGGCGAGCGTGCCGTGCCAGTAGCCGTAGAACGACAGGCCGATCGTGTCGAACTTCACGCCGTTGGAGACCGCGCTGTCGAACCACCAGCGGGTGCCGGTCAGGTCACCGCCCTTGGCGAGGTGCAGGGCGACCGGGGTGGACGAGTTGACCGCCTTGACGGCGTCGTAGCCGGAGTTGAGCAGGCCGGCGAGCTGGCTCCAGTTGGCTGTGGAGCCCTCGTTCCACAGCATGCCGCCGTTGATCTCGTTGCCCACCTGGACCATGTCGGCCGTGGTGCCCTGGGCCTTGAGCGCGTTCAGCACGTCGTACGTGTGGTTGTACACGTCCGTCTTGAGCTGGCTGTACGAGTGTCCCGCCCAGGCGCTCGGCTTGCTCTGGGCGCCCGGGTCGGCCCAGATGTCCGAGTAGTGGAAGTCGACCAGGAGCTTCTGGCCGGCGGCCTTGACCCGCTTGGCCGTGGCCAGCACGCGCGCCTTGTTGTTGTAGCCGTCGGCGGGGTTGACCCACACCTTCAGGCGCGCGTAGTTCATGCCGGCGTTCTTCAGGATGGTGACCGGGTCGCCGGTGGTGCCCGAAGCGGTCTTGTAGACGCCGCCCTTGGCCTCGCTCTTGGGGATGGACGAGATGTCGGCACCCTTGATCGACAGTCCGGTCGTGCCGGACGTGAAGGTCAGGTCGTCAACATTGATCCAGTTGCCCGCGTTCGCGTCACTGTTGACGCTGACCGTGCACTGGTTGTTCGTCACATTGACCGGGACGACGATACGGAGCCATCCGCTCGCCGAGACCGGCAGGTCGGTGCGCTGTTCGGCGCCGCCGCAGTTCTTCAGGGCTATGTAGGCCGACTTCTGGCCGCCGCCGGAGCGGACCCAGGCGGTGAGCTTGTAGTTGCCGTTGGTCAGTCCCGACAGGTACTGGTACGTCTCCACCTTGTAGGCGGCGGACGCCCAGTGGGAGAGGCGGTAGCTGCCGCCGTGCCCGCCGGACTCGGCGAACGAGGCGCCGGTGTCGCCGTACTCGGACCAGCCGCTGGGGGCGGCCGCCCCGGCGCCGTCGGCCTCGAAGCCGGCGTTGGTGAGCGTGGAAGCCGCCTGGGCGGTCTGCGCGGGCAGGGCGGTGAGCGCGAGCCCCGCGGTGAGCGGGAGCAGCAGGGCTCTGAGAGTGCGTCTGGGATGGAACATCTTCGTCCGTCGTCCCTTCGACGTGATGGGGGTGGGTCTCCCTCGGGGTGAGGGACCCCCTCCGCCCGCGGCTCGCGGCTCCACGGGCGGAGGGGGAGTCTGGCTCAGCCGTCGAGTCGTACGACCCGCACGGCTCCCGCCGGGACCACCAGGCGGCCGGCGGCTCGTTCGCCCGTCAGCAGTTCGGTGCCGGACGTGTCCAGCGGCACCTTGGCGTCGGTGGCGGTGTGATTGATGGCGAAGAGGTAGCTGCCGGTCTCGCCGGAGCGGCGCACGACCTCGACGTCCCGGGGCAGGTCGGCGACCGGGGCGACGCGGGCGTCCTCGGCGGCCCAGCCCAGCAGGGCGTCCAGGCCCTCGGCACCGAGCCGGGTCGAGACGTACCAGGCGGTGCCCTCGCCGAGGCGGTGCCGGGTGACGGCCGGGCGGCCGGCGGTGAGGCCGTCGGCGTACGTCCAGACGGTCTCGGCGCCGCGCGGCTCGACGAACTCGGTCCACACGTCGCCGCTCAGCTCGGAGCCGTCGGGCCCCGTGATCCGGACGTGCTCGCCCTGGAGCAGCGGGGAGAACTCCTCGACGGTGAGGCCGAGGACGTCCCGCAGCGCGCCCGGGTAGGCGCCCTCGTGGACGGCGTCGGACGCGTCGACGATGCCGGAGAAGTACGACACGACGAGCGTGCCACCGTTCTCGACGTACGCCTTGAGGTTGTTCCCGGCCGCCTCCGTCATCAGGTACAGGGCGGGCACCACGACCAGCGGGTACTGCGAGAGGTCGGCCTCGGGGTGGGCGAAGTCGACGGTGAGGTGACGGTCGTAGAGGGCCTCGTAGAAGGCGTCGGCGCGCTCGCGCGGGTCGTGGTCCTCGCTGGGGCGCCAGGCGAGGTTCTGTGCCCACCAGGAGTGCCAGTCCCACAGGACGGCGACGTCGGCCTCGGTGCGGGTGCCACGGATCGCGTTCAGGGAGTCGAGGGAGGCGCCGAGTTCGACGACCTCGCGCCACACGCGTGTGTCGGTGCCGCCGTGCGGGACCATCGAGGAGTGGAACTTCTCGGCCCCGCGCCGGGACTGCCGCCACTGGAAGAACATGGCGCCCTCGGAGCCGCGGGCCACGTGCCCGAGGGAGTTGCGGGCCATCTGGCCGGGGGCCTTGGCCGGGTTGCGGGGCTGCCAGTTGACGCCCGAGGTGGAGTGCTCCAGGAGGATCCAGGGGGCGCCGCCGGCGACGGAGCGGGTGAGGTCGGCGGCCATCGCCAGGTTGACGTGGGTGCGGCGGCCGTCGGTGATCAGGTAGTGGTCGTTGGTCACGAGATCGACCTCGCGGCCCCAGGCCCAGTAGTCGACCGAGTCGCACTGGCTGAGCGCGGTCATGAAGTTCGTGGTGACCGGGACGCCGGGCGCGAGGCAGTGCAGGATGTCGCGCTCCATGACGAAGTTCTCGCGCATGGTGGCGTCGGCGAAGCGCCGGTAGTCGAGGGCCTGACCGGGGTTGCCGACGGTCGGGGTGGTGCGCGGCGGGTTGATGTCGCCGAAGGCCGCGTAACGCTGGCCCCAGAAGGCGGTGCCCCAGGCCTCGTTCACCGCGTCGACCGTGCCGTACGTCGTCTCCAGCCAGCGGCGGAAGTGGGCGGCGCAGGACTCGCAGTAACAGGCCGAGACCGGCACGCCGTACTCGTTGTGGACGTGCCACATCGCGAGCGCCGGGTGGTCGCCGTAGCGCTCGGCGAGCCGGGTGGCGATGTTCGCCGCGGCCGCGCGGTAGTCGGCGTTGCTGTGGCAGATCGCCGCGCGGGAGCCGAACTCGTAGCGGACGCCGTCGGCGGTGACGGGCAGCGCCTCGGGGTGCTCGCGGTAGAACCAGACGGGCGGGGCCGCGGTGGGGGTGGCCAGGTCGACGCGGATGCCGTTCTCGTGCAGCAGGTCGATGATCCGGTCCAGCCAGCCGAAGTCGTGGACCCCGGGCGTGGGCTCCAGGAGGGCCCAGGAGAAGATCCCGACACTCACCATGGTGACGCCGGCCTCGCGCATCAGCCGCACGTCGTCCCGCCAGACGTTTTCCGGCCATTGTTCGGGGTTGTAGTCCCCACCGAAGGCGAGCCTGGTGAGGCCCTTGGGGGTGGTCTCCGGCATGGATCTCTCCCGTTTAATCGATCATTTGGGAACGTGCACACACGTTCTCGGCGGTGCGAGCCCAACATAACCGCACAGCAACAACCATTGACAAGTGTCCGGGATGTTTCTCTACTGTGAACGCTCACAGAAGCATGACAGGGCCTCGCGACGGGCGAGGACCTCGGTTCATGTGACGCATGGCAGGTTCCCGCAGCAGGCGGGAACCCAGGTCAGGGGAGAAACCCATGCCCAACACCCAGCGCCGGCGGCTGTTCAAGGTCGCAGCCTCCGCCGTCGCCGTCACGCTCGGCGCCACCGCACTCGCCGCATGCGGCTCGTCCGACGACGACAGCGACGCCCAGTCGGGGCCGGTCTCGCTCACGTACTGGACGTGGACGCCCGGCATGGACAAGGTCGTGGACCTGTGGAACAAGGGGCCGGGCAAGAAGGACCAGATCACGGTCACGGTGAAGAAGCAGGCGTCCGGCGACACGCTGGTCACCAAGATCCTCACCGCGCACAAGGCGGGCAAGGCCCCCGACCTGGTCCAGGCCGAGTACCAGGCGCTGCCCACGCTCGTCAGCAATGACGCGCTGGCGGACATATCGAAGAACGTCGGCGACGTGAAGGGCAAGTTCGCCGACGGCGTCTGGCAGCAGACGACGCTGGGCACGGACGCGGTCTACGCGGTGCCGCAGGACATCGGCCCGATGATGTTCTACTACCGCGAGGACCTGTTCAAGAAGTACGGCCTGACCGTCCCGACCACCTGGGAGCAGTTCGCGGAGACCGCACGCGCGCTGAAGAAGAAGTCCCCGGAGACGGACCTCACCACCTTCTCGGCCAACGACTCCGGCCTCTTCGCGGGCCTCGCCCAGCAGGCCGGCGCCAGGTGGTGGACCACCTCCGGCGACAAGTGGCAGGTCGGCATCAACGACGCGGCGACCAAGAAGGTCGCCGACTTCTGGGGCGGCCTCGTCGAGGAAGGCGCCGTGGACAACCAGCCGATGTACACCCCGGCCTGGAACAAGGCGCTCAACACCGGCAAGCAGATCGCCTGGGTCAGCGCCGTGTGGGCGCCGGGCACCCTGACCACCGCCGCCCCGGACACCAAGGGCAAGTGGGCCATGGCCCCGCTCCCCCAGTGGTCGCAGACCGACAACGTCACCGGCAGCTGGGGCGGTTCCTCCACCGCCGTCACGACGGACTCCAAGAACAAGGACGCCGCCGCCAAGTTCGCCGCCTGGCTGAACACCGACGGTGACGCGCTCAACGCGCTGGCCAAGGAGAGCGGTATCTACCCGGCCTCCAGCTCCGCCCAGCTCAGCGGCGCCTTCATCAGCCCGCCGGAGTACTTCTCGAACCAGGCGGACTTCTACACCACCGCCGCCAAGATCGCGAAGACCACGGCGCCGTCGGCCTGGGGCCCGAACGTGAACGTCGCCTACACGACCTTCAAGGACGCCTTCGGTGCCGCCGCGAAGGACAAGTCGGACTTCTCCGCCGCCCTGGACAAGATGCAGGCGGACACCGTGGCCGACATGAAGAAGCAGGGCTTCGAGGTCTCCGAGTGACAACCGCACGCCGGAAGGCGTACGGGGTCAAGGGGGCCCCGTACGCTTTCCTCCTCCCCGCCACCATCCTCTTCGCCCTGTTCTTCGCGTTGCCCATCGGCTACGCGCTGTGGCTCAGCTTCCACAAGGTGAAGGTGTCCGGCCTCGGCCTGGGCGCCGGCGCCCGCACGGAGGTCTGGGCCGGCCTGGAGAACTACACCGCCGCCTTCACCGACAGCGAGCTGCTGGACGGCGCCCTGCGCGTCCTCGGCTACGGCTGCATCGTCGTCCCGGTGATGCTGGGCCTCGCCCTGGTGTTCGCGCTGATGCTCGACTCCGACAAGGTGCGGCTGGCCCCGTTCACCCGCCTCGCGATCTTCCTGCCCTACGCCATCCCCGGTGTCGTGGCGGCGCTGCTGTGGGGGTTCCTGTACCTGCCGGACGTCAGTCCGTTCTACTTCGTGCTCGAGAGGCTGGGCCTGCCGCAGCCGGACCTGCTGGACGGCGGCCCGCTGTACCTCGCCCTGTCGAACATCGCTGTCTGGGGCGGCACCGGCTTCAACATGATCGTCATCTACACCTCGCTCCAGGCCATCCCGGTCGAGGTGTACGAGGCGGCCAAGCTGGACGGCGCCACCCCGCTGCAGATCGCGCTCAGGATCAAGATCCCGATGGTGGCGCCCTCGCTGGTGCTCACCTTCTTCTTCTCGATCATCGCGACGCTCCAGGTGTTCAACGAGCCGACCACCCTCAAGCCGCTCACCAACTCCGTGTCCACGACGTGGAGTCCGCTGATGAAGGTGTACCGGGACGCGTTCGGCACCGGTGACATCTACTCGGCGGCCGCCCAGGCCGTGATCATCGCCATCGCCACGCTGCTGCTGTCCTTCGGCTTCCTGCGGGCCGCGAACCGTCGTAACAAGCAGGGGGCAGCCCAGTGAGTTCTCTTGCCGTCCAGAAGGTCCCGTCGGCGGCCGGCGCCACGGACGCCGAGCGGAACAACCGTCCGCCGCTGCGCCGCCGGATCGCCCTCGTCCCCACGATCACGCTGCTGCTGGGCGCGCTGTACTGCCTGCTGCCGGTGGCGTGGGTGGTGATCGCGTCCACCAAGTCGGGCAGCGAGCTGTTCTCCACGTTCACGTTCCTGCCCGGCACCGGCTTCACCCAGAACCTGAGCGACCTCAACGCCTACCGCGACGGCATCTACTGGCAGTGGATGGCCAACTCCGCCCTCTACGCCGGTCTCGGCGCCCTGCTGTCGACGTGCGTGTCCGCGTTCAGCGGCTACGCGCTGGCGACGTACCGCTTCCGCGGTCGCGAGACGATGTTCAACGTCCTGCTGGCGGGCGTGCTGATGCCTCCGATCATCCTGGCCATCCCGCAGTACCTGCTGATGGCCCAGGCCGATCTCACGGACTCCTACTGGTCCGTGCTGCTGCCGCAGATCCTCTCCCCCTACGGCGTCTACCTCGCGCGCATCTACGCGGCCGCGGCCGTGCCGAGCGACGTGGTGGAGGCCGGCCGGATGGACGGGGCCGGCGAGTGGCGGATCTTCACCCGGATCGCGCTGCCGATGATGATCCCCGGCATGGTGACGGTGTTCCTGTTCCAGTTCGTCGCCGTGTGGAACAACTTCCTGCTGCCGTACATCATGCTCAGCGACGACGAGAGGTTCCCGATCACGCTCGGTCTCTTCACGCTGCTGGAGCAGGGTGCCAACACCCCGGCCCTGTACACGCTGGTGATCACCGGCGCGTTCCTCGCGGTGATCCCACTGGTGGCGCTGTTCCTCGTCATTCAGCGGTTCTGGAGCCTTGACCTGCTGTCCGGGGCCGTAAAGTCATGACCATGAGCAACACGGGGGGCAGGCGCAAGCCGCCGACGATCCACGACGTGGCGCGCGAGGCGGGAGTCTCACGAGGGACCGTCTCGCGCGTGCTCAACGGCGGCCACTACGTCAGCCCTTCCGCCCAGGAGGCGGTCAACGCCGCCATCCGCAGGACGGGTTACGTCGTGAACCGGCACGCCCGCTCCCTGATCACCGGCCGCTCCGATTCCGTCGGCTTCCTGCTGACGGAGCCTCAGGAGCGGTTCTTCGAGGACCCCAACTTCAACGTCCTGCTTCGGGGTTGCACCCAGGCGCTGGCCGGGCACGACGTCCCGCTGCTGCTGATGCTGGCCGGGACCGAGGACGAGCGGCGGCGCATAACGCGGTACATCACCGCCGGACACGTCGACGGGGTGCTGCTGGTGTCCAGCCACTCGGGGGACCCGATCGCCACCGAGCTGCGGGAGGCGGGCGTGCCGCTCGTCGCCTGCGGCAAGCCGATCGGGATCGGGTCGAAGGTGAGTTACGTGGCCGCCGACGACCGGGACGGCGCGCGGGACATGGTCCGCCATCTGCTCGCGCAGGGCCGCCGGCGGATCGGCGTGGTCACGGGCCCGCTGGACACCCCCGGCGGTGTGGAGCGGCTCGCCGGCTACAAGGAGGTGCTCGCCGAGGCGGGCATCGGGATCGACGAACGGCTGATCGTCTCCGGGGACTACAGCCGGGCCAGCGGTGAGGCGGGCGCCGAGCGGCTGCTGGCGCAGGCGCCCGAGCTGGACGCGGTGTTCGTCGCGTCCGACCTGATGGCACAGGGGGTGCTCGCCGCGCTGCGGCAGGCCGGCCGCCGGGTGCCGGAGGACGTCGCGGTCGGCGGCTTCGACGACTCCCCCGCGGCCACCGCGTCCACTCCGGCGCTCACCACGATCCGCCAGCCCTGGGACCGGATCAGCAGCGAGATGGTCCGCGTCCTCCTCGCCCAGATCGGCGGCGAGGACCCGGCCGCGGTGATCCTGCCGACGGAACTGGTCAAACGAGAGTCGACGTGACGGCCGGCCGGGGGCGAGGACCGACGGCGGGCGAGAGCCGCAACCCGGCCCTCGCCCGCCGTCGCCGGCCCCGACCCGGCAGCTCGTCAAACCCCGGCAAGCAGACGCCCCCCACCCCGAGGTCGACGCCCCATGAAACCGGACCGCCGCTCGCTGGACCCCCGGTCGGGCACGCCCACCGGATACGAGCGTGAGAAACCAGGTCGGCGGCGCCACGCTCCCTGCGTGCGCGCCCTGCCCTGAGCCCACCGGCCCTCGCCGGCCCCGAACCGGCAGCTCGTCAAACCCCGGCAAGCAGACGCCCCCCACCCCGAGGTCGACGCCCCGAGAAACCGGACCGCCGCGGCGCGGGGGGCTCGCTTCCGGCGTGCGTTCGCCGAACGGTCAGGATCGGAGAAGCGGTCGGCAGGGCCTCGGCCTAGCGTGGAACCACCGACGGGATCCGTCGGTCCCCACGTCAGCGAGGAGTACGCCATGACCGCCGGCCTGCAGACCATCATCTATCCCGTCAAGGACCTCGACCGGGCGAAGGCCCTGTTCCGGGCGTTGCTCGAGGTCGAGCCGTACGCCGACGAGAGCTACTACGTCGGTTTCAAGGCCGCCGGGCAGGACGTCGGGCTGGACCCGAACGGGCACTCCAGGGGCATGACCGGTCCGGTGCCGTACTGGCACGTCAGTGACATCCGGGCCCGGCTCGCGGCCCTGGTGGAGGCGGGGGCCGACGTGCTCCAGGACGTGCAGGACGTCGGCGGCGGCAAGCTGATCGCCTTCGTGAAGGACGCCGACGGAAACCTCGTCGGGCTGACCCAGGACCCGGAGGCCTCCTGAGCCACTCCGGCCCAGAATTCCCTTGCGTCGGCACTAGTTGCACGGTAAACAAACTGTGAAATCGGTGTTACCGTGCAGGTATGGCAGCGAAGACGGCCGGAATCGACCTCGAGGACCGGTGGCGGGACATTCTGTCGGTGCACGCGCGCACGACGTGCGAGATCGACCGCGTGCTGCATCCGCATGGTCTCGGGGCGAGCGACTTCGAGGTACTCGACATCCTCGCCACCGAGGCACCCCGGCCGGGTGACCAGTGCCGGGTGCAGAACCTCGCCGGACGCGTCCACCTCAGCCAGAGCGCGCTCTCCCGCCTCATAGGGCGGCTGGAGAAGGACGGCCTGGTGGAGCGTTCCGTCTGCATGGAGGACCGGCGTGGGGTGTGGGTCGCCCTCACCCCGAAGGGGCGCGACCTCCACGACGAGGTGCTGCCGATCCAGCGCGAGGTACTGGCCCGGATGCTGACCGACGCGACGCGCTAGCCCACTTCGTACTGGCCGACCTCCAGGAAGTGACGCATCTCCTCCGGGGTGCCCTGCACCGCCTGCTCCGCCGCGGCGCGCAGGGCGGCGCTGATGTCCGGCCTGGCAAGGATTCTGAAGATGGCCACCCGGTCGTCCTCGGCACGGGCCAGCCGGTAACCCGTCTCGAGGAAGCGGCTCCTGTCCTCGGCGGTGCCCTCAAGGGCTTCCTCGGCCTCCCGTACCACGGCTCTTCCGCTGTCGGGGTCGGCCAGAATCCGGAAGATGGCGACGCTGTTGTCCTCGTCCTGGGCGATCCAGCGTCCGGTCTTCAGGAAGTGGCGCAGGTCCTCGACGGAGCCGTCGAGTGCCTCCTGCGCTTCCCTGCGCACCCCGATGCCGGTGCTCTCGTCGGCAAGCACGCGCAGGATCTCGATGCGGAGGTCGTCCTCCGACATCGAGTCGTACGGTGACTCGGTGTCCGTGCCCACGGTCACCTCGGCCGATACGGTGACGGGCATGGAGGCCGGGCCGGCTGCCACGGCGGGGCCGGCCAGCAGGAGGGCCGGGGTCAGTGCGCCCACGGCCACGACGAGTGCCGCACGGGTCGGTCTCATGGATCCCCCAGGGTTGACGAAACCGCTTGCTCGTCAAGCGGTCGGGAGATCGTCGCAGGGGCCGCGAGTGCGGGCACAGCCCCTTCACCGGCAATGGTCACGGCCTGTTCGCTGCCGCGAGCCGGAAGCGAGGGCGCCTGGTGACTACCGGGCCAGCAGGGTCCGGACCCCCTCCGAGGTGAGCGTCAGCGGGTGGTCGCCCGCGGCGTCGATGGAGAGCGACAGCTCGCCCTCCGGCCACTGGTGGGCGAGCGCGCCGAGGGGCACCACGCGGTAGCGGGCGACCCCCGGGAGCAGGTCGACCATCTCGGGCTCGGAGGTGAACACGGGGACGACGGGTGCCGTGCCCGGCTGCTCCAGGACGGGCAGGGCCAGCATGCTGGGGTTGGTCACGTCCTCGTCGGTGGCGTCCTCGGGCACGGGCACCAGGACCTCGCAGTGGGCGAGGGTGTCCAGGGCGGCCGTGTCCCCGGTGTCCCTGGCCAGGGCGTCCAGCGCCCTTGCGGCGGCGGTGGCGTCGCGGTCGGGTGTCTCCATGGCAGTTCTCCCCAGGTAGCGGTGGTTGGCGCGTCCGGCCTCGCGTACCCGCTCCCACGACGGGCAATCGGGTTTTCGGCCACCGCCCTCGACCCGCTTTTCATCTTTCGACGGCCGCAGGACGCCGGGGGTCGACGCGCCTACGGGGCGTGCCGCCGGGCCGACTCGTTCTCCTGGGCCATGCGGCGCAGGGCCATCAGGGCGGGCTCCAGGAGGACGGTCAGCAGCAGAGCGCGTTCGGCCGCCTCCAACGGGTCGGTGAGGCCGTCGAGTTGGTCGAGGTCCAGGACGGCGATCCGTTCGGCGAGGCGGGCGTAGGGCAGCAGGGTGTGCCGGTCCATGGGGACGCCGAGCGAGTGCAGGGAGGTCAGGGCCTCGGCGAGGGTGGCGCGCGCGGGCGCCGACTCGTGCACGCGCCAGCCCAACTCCTGGAGAAGCGCCTCCACTTCGCCGGCCGCAGGGTCCTGTTCGGCGGACTCTCCGGACAGGGACACGGAGCCCAGGGTGAGGCCCAGCAGGAGGTGGGTGTCGCCGGTGTGCGCCGCCAGCGCGTCCAGCACCGCACGGGTGGTGGTGACGGACAGCCCCCGTACGCCGGTCAGCGCACGGATCAGGCGCAGTCGGCGCAGGTGCTGGTCGTCGTACTCGGCCTGGGTCGCCGAGGTCTGCCGGCCGGGAGCGAGGAGGCCCTCGCGGAGGTAGTACTTGATCGTCGTCACGGAGACACCGCTGCGGCGGCTCAGCTCGGAAATGCGCATCGGGACGACTCCGCTCTAGAAATTGGATACCTCCACTGTCTAACATGGATAGTGAAGGTATCCAATCGTGCGCAACGGATGCCTCTCCTCAGTCCTGCCCCCTCCCGGAAGGCCGCAGCCATGCCCACCCTGCCCTGGACCACGCTCGGCGAGCCCGCCCCGGGCGCCGAGGCCTACGTCATGGCCTCCCGCTTCGAGGTCCGCTCCCTCAAGGACGTACCGCGCTTCTTCCTGAAGTCCCTCAGCGCGTGGCGACAGGTCACCCGCGCTCCGGGCGCGTACGGCGCCTCGCTCATCGCCCAGCCTCTCCGGCGCACCTTCTGGACCCTGTCGGCCTGGGAGGACAAGGAGGCGCTGTACCGGTACGCGAGGACCGAACCGCACCGGTCGATCATGACCGGGCTGCGCTCCACGACGAAGGGCTCGGCGTTCACGTTCTGGCAGGTCCCGGCCGACGGGCTGCCCGTCGACTGGGCGGACGCCCGCCGCCGGCTCGCCGAGCAGGAACGCACCGGTGCCTGAGACTCCGCCCCACCCTTCCCCGAGGAGAGAGCCCGTCATGACCGTGTCCCCCACGCTCGACGGGCCCGCCGTCGCCACCCCCGCCGGAGAGCGGCGGCGCGTGCCGCTGTGGCTCGCCGTGGTCGCCTGCAGCGTGCCCATGTTCATGGTCGCGCTCGACAACCTCGTCGTGTCCACGGCCCTGCACACCCTGGCCGTCGACCTCCGGGCGAACACACAGGAACTCCAGTGGTTCGTCAACGCCTACGTCCTCAGCTTCGCCTGCCTGCTCATGACGGGGGCCGCGCTCGGTGACCGGTTCGGACGGCGACGGGTGTTCGTCGCGGGCGTCGTCCTGTTCACCATGGCCTCCGCCGGCTGCGGTCTGGCCGACTCCAGCGGAGAGTTGATCGCCTTCCGCGCGGTCCAGGGCCTCGGCGCGGCGGCCGTGATGCCGTTGTCGCTGACCCTGCTGTCCCAGGCCGTGCCGGAGCGGCTGCGCGGCATGGCGCTGGGGGTGTGGTCCGGCGTGAGCGGGCTCGCCGTGGCGATGGGTCCGGTGGTGGGCGGTGCCGTGGTCGAAGGGCTGGACTGGCGGTGGATGTTCTGGATCAACGTGCCGGTGTGCCTGATCGCGATCCCGCTGGTGCTGTTCGCGCTGCGCGAGAGTGCACTGCCCGGCGCCCGCCTCGACCTGGTCGGCATGGTCCTCGCGGCGGCCGGACTGTGCGCCGTGGTGTGGGCGATCGTGCACGGCGAGCCGGACGGCTGGACCTCGGCCACGGTGCTGGGCGCGTTCGCGGCGGGCCTCGTGCTGCTGGCCGCCTTCGTGGCCTGGGAGGCGCGCGTCCCGCAGCCGATGCTGCCGCTGTCCTTCTACCGGGTGCGGGCCTTCACCCTCACCAACCTCGTCTCGGCGGCGATGTACTTCGGTGTCTTCGGCTCGCTTTTCCTGCTGGCCCAGTACCTCCAGATCGCACCGCCCCGCACTCCGCTGGAAGCGGGTGTGCGCACCCTGCCCTGGACGCTGATGCCGATGTTCGTCGCCCCGGTGGCCGGACTGCTCATCGACCGGATCGGCGGCGGCCGGCTGATGGCGCTCGGTCTGTTTCTGCAGGGCGTGGGCCTCGGCTGGAACAACCTCATCGTCGGCACCGACACGGCGTACTCCTCGATGGTGATCCCGATGATCGTGGCCGGTACCGGCATGGGCCTCGTGTTCGCGCCGACGGCCGCGGTCGTCCTCGGCTCGGTGGCCGAGGAGCACGCGGGCAAGGCTTCCGGGGCCAACACCACGGTCCGCGAGATCGGCGGCGCGCTCGGTATCGCCGTACTGAGCACGGTGTTCGTGGCGCACGGCGGCATGCGGGGGCCGCAGGAGTTCGTCGACGGGCTGCGCCCCGCGGTGTGGGTCGGTGTCGCCGTGGTCCTGCTCGGCGCGCTGTGCGCCCTGGGCATCCCGCGCCGGCCGGGCGCCGGGGCCCCGGCGCAGAAGGCGTGAGGGCGCGTCGGTCGCACGGCGGCAGGGCGGGGCTCCGGGCACCTCCGGGGCTCCGCACACCTGAGCGAGGGGGCGCTTGAATGATCGGCACACGAGGCGGTTAGCATATGAGCGCCACCTAGCTCGAAAGAGAATTCTGTGACTGTCAACGACGACTCGTTCACCAACTGGAAGAACCGCGAGGAGATCGCGGAGTCGATGATCCCGATGATCGGGAAGCTCCACCGGGAGCGGGACGTCACCGTCCTGCTGCACAGCCGCTCCCTGGTGAACAAGTCGGTGGTGAGCATCCTCAAGACCCACCGCTTCGCCCGGCAGATCGCCGGTGAGGAGCTCTCGGTCACCGAGACCCTGCCGTTCCTCCAGGCCCTCACCGAGCTGGACCTCGGCCCGTCCCAGATCGACATCGGTCTCCTCGCCGAGCACTACCGGGCGGACGACCACGGTCTGTCGGTGCTCGAGTTCACCGCCGACGCCGTCGCCGGCGCCACCGGCGCCGACAAGATCGAGCGCCGGCAGCCGCGCGACGTCGTGCTGTACGGCTTCGGCCGCATCGGCCGCCTCGTAGCCCGCCTGCTCATCGAGAAGTCCGGGTCCGGCAACGGGCTGCGGCTGCGCGCCGTCGTGGTGCGCGGAGGCGGCGAGCAGGACCTCGTCAAGCGGGCCTCACTGCTGCGCCGCGACTCCGTGCACGGCCAGTTCCAGGGCACGATCACCGTCGACGAGGACAACAGCACCATCCTCGCCAACGGCAACGAGATCAAGGTGATCTACGCCGACGACCCGAGCCAGGTCGACTACACGGCGTACGGCATCAACGACGCGATCCTCATCGACAACACCGGCAAGTGGCGGGACCGCGAGGGGCTTTCGAAGCACCTGCGCCCCGGCATCGACAAGGTGGTGCTGACCGCGCCCGGCAAGGGCGACGTCCCCAACATCGTGCACGGCGTCAACCACGACACGGTCAAGCCGGACGAGCGGATCCTCTCCTGCGCGTCCTGCACCACCAACGCGATCGTCCCGCCGCTGAAGGCGATGGCGGACGAGTACGGCGTGCTGCGCGGACACGTGGAGACCGTCCACTCGTTCACCAACGACCAGAACCTGCTGGACAATTACCACAAGTCCGACCGCCGTGGCCGCTCCGCGCCGCTCAACATGGTCATCACCGAGACGGGCGCCGCCTCCGCCGTCGCCAAGGCGCTCCCCGACCTCAAGGCGCGGATCACCGGCAGCTCGATCCGGGTGCCGGTGCCGGACGTGTCGATCGCGATCCTCAATCTCCAGCTGGCCCGCGAGGCCGACCGGGACGAGGTCCTCGACTACCTGCGGGACGTGTCGCTGACCTCGCCGCTGAAGCGCCAGATCGACTTCATCAGCGCCCCCGACGCGGTCTCCAGCGACTTCATCGGCTCGCGCCACGCCTCGATCGTCGACGCCGGCGCCCTCAAGGTGGAGGGCGACAACGCGATCCTCTACCTCTGGTACGACAACGAGTTCGGCTACTCCTGCCAGGTCGTCCGCGTCGTCCAGCACGTGTCGGGCGTCGAGTACCCGACGTTCCCGGCGCCGCGCGCCTGACCGGCCTCACCGGCTCGCCCGGCCCGGTTCCGCCGGGCCGGGCAAGCGGGTGTGCCCTGTGTGCTCAGGCCGAGTCCGTCTCCGGGCGGCCCGGCTCGGCCCACTGGGTGTGGAAGGCGCCGGGGCGGTCGGTACGGCCGTAGGTGTGCGCGCCGAAGTAGTCTCGCTGGCCCTGGAGCAGGGCCGCGGGGAGCCGGTCGGCGCGCAGGGTGTCGTAGTGTGCGAGGGCCGCGGAGAACGCGGGGACGGGGATGCCCCGGCGGGCCGCGGAGGCCACCGTCTCCCGCCAGGGCACCTGGGCGTCGGTGATCTCCATCGCGAACTCCATCTCCCCGAGCAGGCTGACCAGTTCGGGGTCGGCGGCGTACGCGGTGCGGATGCGGTCGAGGAACGTGGCGCGGATGATGCAGCCGCCGCGCCAGATCCCGGCGACCGCGCCGAGGTCGATCTTCCAGCCGAACTCGCCCGCCGCGTCCTGGATCATCTTCCAGCCCTGGTCGTAGGCGATGACCTTCGAGGCGTACAGGGCGTGTTCCACCTGCGAGGTGAAGCGGGCGGCCTCCGTGCGGCTGATGGCGGGGGTGGTGCCGCCGGGCAGTCCGGAGTAGGCGGCGCGCAGGTCGGTCTGGCCGGAGGCGGCGCGGGCGAACGTGGCCTGGGCGATGGCGGTGACCGGGGAGCCGAGGTCGAGGGCGGTCTGCACCGTCCAGCGGCCGGTGCCCTTCTGTCCGGCCGCGTCGGTCACGATGTCCACGAACGGCAGGCCGGTGGCCTCGTCGGCGTGGGCGAGGACCTCGGCGGTGATCTCGATCAGGTAGGAGCCGAGACGCCCCTCGTTCCAGGCGCGGAAGATGTCCGCGATCTCGGCCGGGGAGTATCCGGCGACCTGGCGCAGCAGGTCGTAGGCCTCGGCGATGAGCTGCATGTCGGCGTACTCGATGCCGTTGTGCACCATCTTGACGAAGTGTCCGGCGCCGTCGGTGCCGACGTGCGCGGCGCAGGGCTCGCCGCCGACCCGCGCGCTGATCGCCTCGAACATCGGCCCGAGCACGTCGTACGACTCGGTGGAGCCGCCGACCATGATCGACGGCCCGTTGAGGGCGCCCTCCTCGCCGCCGGACACGCCGGTGCCGACGAAGTGCAGGCCCCGCGCGCGCAGGGCCTCCTCGCGGCGGCGGGTGTCGGCGAAGTGGGCGTTGCCGCCGTCGATGATCATGTCGCCGGGCTCCAGGAGCGGGGCGAACTCGTCGATGACGGCGTCCGTGACCGCGCCCGCCTGCACCATGATCATCAGTCGGCGGGGGCGTTCGAGCGCGGCGACGAACTCCCGTGCCGTCTCCGCCGGGACGAACGCGCCCTCGTGTCCGAACTCCTCGACGAGCGCACGGGTGCGGCCCGCGGTGCGGTTGTGGACGGCGACGGTGTAGCCGTTGCGGGCGAAGTTCCGCGCGAGGTTGCGGCCCATCACACCGAGACCGGTGACACCGATGGCAGCGGTTGCGTTCATGAGGCAAGTCCCTTGGATCGACGGCGCGTCCGGGGCGCACGGCCCCTCGTTCCCCCCACATACGGCTGGGAGGCGGGATCGTCTCGATCGCGACGCCGACAATCGGGGAGCCGGGGGCGGGGGCCGCAGACCGGGGTCGAGGACGTCGCGGAGCCGGAGATCATGGGCGGCCCTCCCGGAGTGGGGCCGGGAGGGCCGCGTGCGCGCCGCTGGTTCATCGCGTCGGCGATGCGGTCGATCTGGTCCGGGTCCGAGGTCCAGCAGGAGAACGTCAGCTCGTCGGTGCCGATGCCGGCGAAGGCGGCCGCCGTGTCCCGGACTGCGTGGGCGGTGGTGAGCATGCCGTCGACCATGTGGTCGGCGCGGCCGGTGAAGGCGTAGTGGTCGCGCATCCGGCAGCGCGCCCGGTCCACCGTGTCGTCCGGACCGAGGGCGACGTTGACCTGGGCGAGCAGGCGAAGGCTGCCGGGGCGGTCCCTCTTCTCCCCCGGAGGCCCGCGCGCACTCCCGCGCCCTGCTGGCCCGAGCGCTCGGTGTCGCACCGGCCGGCCCGACCGCGCCCTGACCCGGCGGCGAGGCCGGCGTGGAACGCCGCCCTGGCCGGCACCCAGCAGACCCAGGGCGTTCCGGCGGGAACGCCGGGCCGTATCGCCATCCCGGTCGCGGCCGACTCCGACGAGGCACGGCGTGTGGCCATGCGCCTCGTGGACGACACCTGTTTCGCCCCCTTCGACCCCTTCGACGCCGGCGTACTGGCCGACTCGTGGCGCCGGCAGCCGGGCACGCCCGCCTACTGCACCGAGCTGGCCCTCAAGGAGCTGGAGTCGGCGCTGGCCGCGGCCGACCGGGCCGAGGCCAGTGACCGTGCGGGAATCGGAGCCGACAGGTCGACAGGACTCATGGCGCCCACGGTGGCCACCCTGCTCGAGGCGGCAGGCATGCGCTGACGCAATGCCTCTCGTGCGGCCGAGGCGACCGGGACAGGACGAGTGCGGGTTCAGGCGGAGCGGGACGTGCGGCGCGTGGTCGGCGGACGGCCGGTGAACGCCTGGGGCGGGCGGTTCACCGGTGGCCGGCCCGGGGCATGTTCGTCTGCGGGACGCCGGTGCCGTGCGCCGGCGTCCCGCTGGGGCAGGCGACGGACAAGGGGGAAGACGCGTGGGTTGGACGACTGAGGAGTTCGGGGAGTCCCACGAGGGCATCGCGGGCGCGGTCCTGGCCGACGGCAGCGAACCCAAGCCGGTGTACCTGGACCTCGGCAGCAGCGCCGACAGCGTGGTGGAGACCAGCGAGTGGTGGGCGTACGACGGGAAGCTGCGCCGCCCCAGAGCGACCGGTTTCCGCGCGGCCTGCGCGTGCGGCTGGCGGGGCGAGACCCATCCGATCGACGGCGCGTGCCGGGTGTCGGACGACGGCTTGTACGACCTGGACGTCTCCGCCGCGCGCAGCGACTGGAGGGTGCACATCCGTGCCGTCGAGCGCCGGACCGTTCCGCTCCCCGACCAGCTCACCCACCTCATGCACCAGCTGGAGGAGCAGCTGACCTCCCTGACCGACCGGGCACCGGTGGCCGCCCTCAAGGCCGTGACCATGCTGGAGCGGCTGCTGCCCGACATCGGTCAGGAGGCGGCCCAGGCGGTGCGCGACGACGAACTGTCCTGGGAGTCCGTCGGCACGGCGCTGGGCGTCAGCCCGGACCGGGCCCGTTCCCTGCTCACCCGCTACCTTCTGCGCCACTGACCACGACGGCCGGCGCCCGGGTGTGGCCGAAGCCACGTCCTCCCCGGGGGCTCGGCCATGTCCCCGCGTGGGGGACGCGGGCTACGGTGCCAGAGGTCCCTTCCCCCGTACGCAGCTCGGACGGCCATCAGTGCGCGCAGATCTCTCCCCTCTCATAGCGGCGACCGCCCAGTGGCTGACGCGGGCCTACCCGGCCTGCGGCGGCGCGCTGGCGTCCGCGCTGTGCGAGGTGCAGGCCCGCCAGGCGGTGACCGTCGCGGCCTGGCTGCGCTATCCGACCGTGATGGACGCCGCGCTGGTCGGCATGGCGGGGCCGGGCGGCTCGGCCAGGCTGGACTGGATCAGCGGCACGGACTCGGACGCCACCGGTACGGGTACGGGTACGGGTACGGACGGTACGGATGCCTGGCGCAGCTGGGTGGACGAGGTGGTGGCGAGCTGGGCGGCCTGCCTGCTCACCGACCCCGAGCTGGCCGCGCTGGCCGTGGCCGGGCTGAACGGCGGCGATCACACGACCGGCGTGCCGATGGAGTTCCGCCGCCTGCTCACCCCCGACGCACGCGACCGCGAAGCCGCGGCTCTCCTGCGCCACCCCGACCTCCTCGCCCCCGTGACCGAACTGCACAGCACACAGCTGATGGACCTGCTGGGGCCCGGTCAGGCACTGATCGCCTGAGGGGCGGTCGCCGAGGGGCACGGACAGGTCCTGGCTCAGGCCGCCGTTCCCAGCGCCTCCCGCCCCGGGATCTCCTCCCCCGGGCGCGTCGGGAGCTGGACGGGTCGTGGGATGCGGCGGGTGCGCAGGACGTGACCGGCGGCGATGGTGGTGGCGACGACGAGTCCGCCGGTCACCAGGGCGCCGCGCGGGCCCGCGAGTTCCATCAGGAGCCCCAGGGCGGGCGGGCCGCCGAGGCTCCATACGGTGCCGATGCTGCCCCACACGCCCAGTACGCGTCCCCGCAGGTGAGGGGGCGGGTCGTTCTGGAGGACGGCCGTTCCGGCCGTGTCGGAGACGGACTCGACGACGGCCATGGGCAGCACGAGCACCAGCAGGACGGCCAGCGAGGGCGACAGCCCGGCCACCACCTGGAGCAGTCCGCCCGCCGCCGCCAGGGTGCCCACGATGCGCACCGAGGGCCGACGCAGGCGGGCACCGAGGACCGCCCCCAGGATGCCGCCGACGGCGAGGACGGTGGAGACGGTGCCGAAGGCACTCGGGCCACCGGCCAGCGGGCCGGTGACGAGCACCGCGAGGGTGAGGCCGTAGTTCCGCCCGAAGACGGCGCTGATGCCGGTGACTCCGGCGAGGGCGACCAGGCGGGGCCGGCGGGCGAAGAAGGCCAGGCCCTCGCGGATGGTCATGTCGTCGCGTTTCCCGGCACGGGGGGCGACGGCGCGTACGGCCGCGCCGGCCGCCGGGCGCAGGAACGGGATGACCGCGGTGACGAAGAGGAACGACAGCCCGTTTGCCGCGTAGGCGGCGGCCGTGCCGAGGAAGCCGACCGTGACACCGGCGAGCGCCGCGCCCACGAGCCGGCCCGCGTTGTGGACCAGCGCGCCCACGCCGATCGCGGAGGGCACGTCCTCCACCGGTACGAGATCGTTGCCGAGCAGGGCGCAGGCCGGGCCGTCGACGGTGGCGATGGTGCCGGTCACGGCGGCCAGCACCATCAGGGAGGTCATGTCGAGCATGTCGAGCGCGACGAGCACGGCCGTGGTGAAGGCGACCAGGCCCAGCAGGGCCTGGCTGACGGCGGCCGTCACCTTGCGCGGCCAGCGGTCGACGGCGGCACCGCCCAGCACGCTCATGAAGAGCGCGGGGGCGGCCTGCACCGACATGGACAGGCCGGTGGCGGCGGCGGACCCGGTGATCTGGAGGACGAGCAGGTTCTGGACGGTGAGCTGCATCCAGGTGCCGGCGTTGGACACGAAGTTCGCGACGGACCACCAGCGCATGCTGCGGTGCCTCAGGGACCGCCACGGCGAGCGTGAGGCGTCACGGGAGGGGCTGCCCGGGGCAGGGGTGGGCGCGGAGACGGAAGGTGAAGACACAGTGCGGTACCCGAGGGTGCGAGGGGAGGTCACGGGGCGGCGGAACCGGGGAACGCCGGCTGCGCTGCGCGGCCACTCCACCTGATCGGTTACGGCGCGGACCATCGTGGCAGACGGGACGGGCCACTGGTCGCCGGACCGCCCCCGCCGTGCTGCCTCCACGTGCCCAAAGGGGCATGGCTGTCGGGTACTTGCTGTGCCGAGTGCGGTTGCTCACAGGGCGCACGGGCCCTCACGGCAGGGTGCCGCGTCCGCTCAGCGCGTCGCGCATCCGGTCGACCATGCCCACACCCGGCGCCAGCATCTTGTTGGCGGGCGGCTTGTCCGGGGCGGACGGGTGGGGACGCGTCGGTGCGGTCTTCTTCGCCATGCGGACCTTGTCGCCCAGGTCGTCGAGGGCGTCCGGGGGGCAGGCCGAGCGCAGCCGCGGGAACAGGTTGCCCTCCTCGTCGGCGATGTGCTCCCGGATCTCGCTCATCAGCATGCCGACGAGCCGGTCGAACTGCGGGTCGTCCGCCTCGCAGCTCTCCAGGTCCTTCATGATCTGTTCGGCCTTGGCGTGGTCCTCGAGCTCCTTGTCGGCCAGCGCGTCCCCGCCCGCCACGTGCTCGCGGACGGCCGGGTAGAGGTAGGCCTCCTCGGCCACCGAGTGCCTGACCAGCTCCATCGTGACCTGGTCGGCGTACATCTTGCGGTCCTTGTTGCCGGACGGCAGCGCCTCGATCTTGCCGAACAGCTCCTCGACCTCACGATGATCGGTCACCAGTTCGTCGATGACGTTCCCACCATGACCCATGTCCTTCACCTCCAGCCTCGGCACGGCGGGCCCGGGACGGACCCGCCACGGCCCCGGGTGCCCCGCGCCGCCCGGCCGACACCGCATCCGCCGGGTGACTCGGGGCGCCGTGGTGTCCGAGGTGCCCCTGGGACCGGTGGTGCCGCCGGTGCCCGGTGCCGCTGCGCCGCGGTCGCGGGACAGTCGGTGCCTGAGCACAATAGGGATCAACGTGTGAAAGCTACTGGCACGGGAACTCCGAGCCAGTGCCGTCGGGAAAACGGCGGCCGACCAGGACGGCACTGCTGCGCAGCACTCCGCGCGTCCTGCTCCTTCACCACTCCACACACTTCCGTGCCGCACCGGAGCAGTGCGCCGACCTCGTGAAGGCGTTCCCGGGCGCGAGCGAAGGACGTCCCATGAATGATGCGACCCCCAGCCTGCCCTGGCGTCGTGCCGTGGTGACCGGCGGAGCCGGCTTCCTCGGCAGCCACCTGTGCGAGCGCCTGTTGGCTTCAGGTGCCGAAGTCGACTGCGCGGACAACCTGCTGTCCGGTTCACGGGCGAACATCGCCCACCTCGAAGGCCACCCCGGCTTCCGGTTCGTCGAGTGCGACGTGTCCTCGGCGGACTGCCCGGAGCGGCTGGAGGGGCCGTACGACCTGGTCCTGCATTTCGCGTGTCCGGCCTCGCCCGCCGACTATCTGCGGCTGCCGCTGGAGACGCTCGACGTCGGCAGTCTGGGCACCCGCAACATGCTGGCCGTCGCGGAGCGTGACGGGGCCAGGTTCCTGCTGGCCTCGACGTCCGAGGTGTACGGCGATCCGCTGGTGCACCCGCAGCGCGAGGACTACTGGGGCAACGTCAATCCGGTCGGCCCGCGCAGTGTGTACGACGAGGCCAAGCGGTTCTCGGAGGCACTGGTCACGGCCCATGTGCGGGCCCGGGACGCCGACGCGGGCATCGTCCGGCTGTTCAACACGTACGGGCCGCGGATGCGGGCCCACGACGGGCGCGCGGTGCCCACCTTCGTGTGTCAGGCGCTGGCCGGTGAGCCGCTGACGGTGGCGGGCGACGGCGGTCAGACGCGGTCGCTCTGCTACGTCGACGACACGGTGGACGGGGTCCTGCTGGTGGCCGCGAGCCACTCGGTGCGGCCGGTGAACATCGGCGGGACCGACGAGGTCACGGTCCGGGACATCGCGCGCCGGGTGGTGGAGCTGACGGGGTCCGGCTCGCGGATCGAGTTCGTCGACCGTCCCGTGGACGATCCGCAGCGGCGCCGCCCGGACACGACGCTCGCCCGGGAGCTGCTGGGCTGGGCGCCGAGGGTGCCCTGGGAGGAAGGCATCAAGCACACGATCGCCTACTTCGCCGCGACCCAGCCGACGCGGGAGCCGCAGCTCTGAGACTCGTCCCCCACCCCCGCCACGGAGGCATCGCATGCGCGTACTGGGAATCAACGCCCTCTTCCACGATCCTGCCGCCGCGCTCGTCATGGACGGCAGGATCGTGGCGGCCACGGAGGAGGAGCGTTTCAGCCGGCGTAAGCACGGCAAGCGCCCCGTTCCCTTCTCCGCCTGGGAACTGCCCGAACTGTCCGCCCGCTGGTGCCTGGAGCAGGCCGGGCTCGACCCGTCCGAGCTGGACGCGGTCGCCTATTCCTACGACCCCGACCTCGCGCGCCCGGCGGACCGGCTCGGCCTGAACGACCCCTGGGACCACCTGCGGCAGGAGTACGCGCGCCGGGCCCCCGAGTTCCTGGCCGAGGCGCTGCCCGGCCTCGACCCGGCCAAGGTCCGCTTCGTCCCCCACCACGTGGCCCACGCCGCCTCGGCGGGGCAGGCGTCCCCGTACCCCGACTGCGCCGTCCTCGTGCTCGACGGCCGCGGCGAGTGCGGTTCCCACCTCGCGGGCCGCTACGCGAACCGTGAACTCACCGTCCTGGGCTCACAGTCCCTGCCCGACTCGATGGGCCTGTTCTACGAGGACCTCACCCAGCACCTCGGATTCCTGCGCAGCAGCGACGAGTTCAAGGTCATGGCACTCGCCTCGTACGGCACTCCGCGCTTCCTCGACCGGCTGCGCGAGTACGTCCGCACGGACGGCGAGGGCGGTTTCCTGGCCCGTCCCGTGCCATGGGCGTCGCTGGTCCCGCCGCGTGCCGCGGGCGCTCCCTGGACGCAGGACCACGCGGACATCGCGGCCAGCGCGCAGGCCTGTCTGGAGGAGGTGCTGCTCGACCTGGTGCGGTGGCTGCACGCGCGCACCGGTGAGGACGTGCTGACCCTCGCGGGCGGGGTGGCGCTGAACTGCGTGGCCAACACCCGGCTGCACCGGGAGGGACCGTTCGAGCGGGTCTGGGTGCAGCCCGCGGCCGGTGACGCCGGAACGGCGCTGGGCGCCGCGCTGCACATCGCCCACCAGAAGGAGACGGTGGAGGCGATGCCGACGGCCGCGCTGGGCCGCGGCTGGAGCGACGACGAGCTGCGCGACTGGCTGGAGCGGGCGGCCGTACCGTACGAGGAGCCTGCCGACATCGCGGAGGCCGTCGCCGAGGAGCTGGCGCGGGACGGTGTCGTGGCCTGGTTCCAGGGGCGCAGCGAGTACGGGCCGCGGGCGCTCGGCCATCGTTCGCTGCTGGCGCATCCGGGGCGGGCGGAGAACCTGGAGCGGCTCAACGCGGTGAAGGGGCGGGAGGAGTTCCGTCCGGTGGCCCCGATGGTGCTGGCGGAGCGGGCGCCGGAACTGTTCGACGGGCCGCTGCCGAGCCCGTACATGCTGTTCGTGCACGAGGTCGCCGCCGAGTGGCGGGAGCGGATCCCGGCCGTGGTCCACGTGGACGGCACGGCCCGTATCCAGACCGTGGACCGGACGGCGGAACCGCTGGTGGCGCGGATGATCGACGGCTTCGAACGGCGGACCGGGCTGCCGGTGGTGGTCAACACCAGCCTCAACACGGCGGGCCGGCCGATGGTCGACGACCCGCGGGACGCCCTGGAGTGCTTCGGGTCCGCGCCCGTGGACCTGCTCGCCCTCGGTCCGTTCGCGGTCCGGCGGAAGAAGGTGTTCGCATGACGGGCGCGCCCGCCTACTCGGTGGTGATCCCGACGATCGGGCGGCCCTGCCTCGCGGACTGTCTGCGCGCCCTCGCCGCGGCCGCGGACCATCCGCCCGAGGAGGTCGTCGTGGTCGACGACCGTCCCGAGCCCGCCGGGGAGCTGCCGTTGGAGGCGGCCGGTGCGCTGCGCGGGCGGGTGCGCACCCTGCGCAGCGGCGGGCGGGGGCCCGCCGCCGCCCGCAACGCCGGCTGGCGCACGGTCGGCACGCCCTGGACGGTGTTCCTCGACGACGACGTGCGGGTGCTGCCGAAGTGGTCGCGGCTCCTCGCCGACGACCTCGACGCGGCCGGCCCGGACACGGGCGGCATCCAGGGACGACTGACCGTCCCGCTCCCCGAGGACCGCAGGCCCACCGACTGGGAGCGCGGTACGGCGGGGCTGGAGCAGGCCGCCTGGGCGACCGCCGACATGGCCTACCGGACGGCCGCGCTGGCCGGGGTGGGCGGCTTCGACGAGCGGTTCCGCCGGGCGTTCCGGGAGGACGCCGACCTGGCGCTGCGCGTCCTGGGGGCCGGCTGGACGCTGCGGCGCGGCCTGCGCACGACCCGGCACCCGGTGCGGCCGGCCGACCGCTGGGTGTCGGTCCGGGCCCAGCGGGGCAACGCCGACGACGTCCTGATGACCCGGCTGCACGGCCGCGACTGGTGGACCCGCGCCGAGGCGCCCCGCGGACGGCTCCCCCGGCACGTCCTGGTGACGTCCGCCGCGCTCACCGCGTCCCTGTGCGCGCTGGCCGGCCGGCGCCGGGCAGCCGCCGCGGCGGGGGCCCTGTGGCTGCTGGGCACGGCCGAGTTCGCCGCGGCCCGGATCACGCCCGGCCCGCGGACCCGGGACGAGGTCGCCACCATGGCGGCCACCAGCGTCCTCATTCCGCCGCTCGCGGTGCGCCACTGGCTGGACGGCCTGGTACGCCATCGGCGGGCGCTGCCGATGGGAGGCCGGCCGTGAGCCGCCGGACCGCCGACCGCGTCCGGGTCGCCGCCGTCCTCTTCGACCGCGACGGCACCCTCGTCGAGGACGTGCCCTACAACGGCGACCCCGAGCGGGTGCGCCTGCTGCCCGGCGCGAAGCGGGCCCTGGACCTGCTGCGGGCCGAGGGCATCCCGACGGGCGTGATCAGCAACCAGTCGGGCATCGGCCGCGGACTGCTCACGGACGCCGACGTCCGCCGGGTCAACGACCGGGTGGACGCCCTGCTCGGCGGTCTCGGCACCTGGGTGTACTGCCCGCACGCGCCCGACGACGGCTGCGGCTGCCGCAAGCCGCGTCCCGGGCTGGTCGTCGAGGCGGCCCGCCGGCTGGGCGTGGCTCCCGAGGACTGCGTGGTGATCGGCGACATCGGGGCCGACGTGCTGGCGGCCCGTGCCGCGGGCGCCCGGGGCGTACTGATCCCGACGGCGGTGACGCTGCCCGACGAGGTCGAGTCGGCGCCCACGACCGCCCCCGACCTGCTCACGGCGGTCAACCGGCTGCTGGCGCAGACCCGGGGAGGACGGCTGTGAAGGCACTGGTCGTACGGCTCGACAGCTTCGGCGACGTCCTGCTCGCCGGGCCCGCCGTCCGCGCGGTCGCCGCCCACAGCACGCACCTGACGATGCTGTGCGGCCCGCGCGGCGAACCGGCCGCCCGGCTGCTGCCCGGCGTCGACGAGGTCCTGGTCTGGCCGGCGCCGTGGGAGGGCGTGGACCCGCCCCCGGTGCGGAAGGCGGACGTCGACGGCCTGGTGCGGCGGCTGCGCGAGGCGGCGTTCGACGTCGCCCTCGTCCTGACCTCGTTCCACCAGAGCCCGCTGCCCACCGCGCTGGTGCTGCGGCTGGCCGGGATCGGCCGGATCGGTGCCGACAGCGTCGACTTTCCCGGCAGCCTCCTCGACGTGCGGCACCGGCGGCTGCCCGGCCGGCACGAGGCCGAGGCGGCACTCGACACCGCCGCCGCGCTGGGCTTCCCCCTGCCGCCCGGCGACGACGGGCGGCTGCGCGTCCTGCCGTCGCCGGACACCGTCGCCCTGACCGGCAACGGCCCGTACGTCGTCGTCCACCCCGGTGCCAGCGCGCCCGCCCGCGCCTGGAGTCCCGACCGCTGCGCCGAGGCCGTCGCGCTGCTCGCCGACGCCGGTCACCGGGTGATCGTCACCGGCGGGCCCGACGAGACGGACCTGACCCGGCGGGTCAGCGGCGGGACGGCGGTGGACCTCGGCGGCAGGACCGAGCCGCGCACCCTGGCGGGCGTGCTGCGCACCGCCGATGTCGTGGTGTGCGGCAACACCGGCCCGGCGCATCTGGCGGCGGCGGTCGGCACGCCGGTGGTGTCCCTGTTCGCGCCCGTCGTCCCGGCGGAGCGCTGGGGGCCGTACGGCGTGCCGAGTGTGCTGCTCGGCGACCAGAAGGCGCCGTGCGCGGACAGCCGGGCCCGGCACTGTCCGGTGGCCGGCCATCCGTGTCTGGACGAGGTCACCGGCCAGGACGTGGTGCAGGCGGTGCGGAAACTGCTCAAGGAGCACGCATGAACATTCTTGTCTGGCATGTGCACGGCTCGTGGCTGACGTCGTTCGTCCAGGGCCCGTACACCTTCCTCGTCCCGGTGACCCCGGACCGCGGGCCGGACGGGCTCGGCCGGGCCAGAACCTGGGAATGGCCGCCCACGGTCCGCGAGGTGGGGCCCGACGAGCTGCGCGAGGCGGACATCGACCTGATGGTGCTGCAACGCCCGCACGAGCTGGAGCTGGCCCACGCGTGGACCGGCCGCCGCCCCGGTGACGACGTCCCGGCGGTGTACGTCGAGCACAACAGCCCGCACGGGACGGCCGTCGACACCCGCCACCCGCTCGCCGGCCGGACCGACATACCGGTCGTGCACGTCACCCACTTCAACCGGTTGATGTGGGACAACGGCCGGGCACCGACGACGGTGATCGAGCACGGCATCATCGACCCGGGCCCGCTGTGGACCGGCGAGGAGGCCCGCGCCGCGGTCGTCGTCAACGAGCCCGTGCGGCGCGGCCGTACCACCGGAACGGATCTGCTGCCCCGGTTCGCCCGCTGGGCGCCGCTGGAGGTCTTCGGCATGCGCACCGAGGGACTCGCCGAGCATCTCGGACTGCCGCCCGACCGCTGCCGCAGCCGCGACCTGCCGCAGGGCGAACTGCATGCGGCGATGGCCCGCTGCCGCCTCTACCTGCACCCGATCCGCTGGACGTCGCTCGGGCTGTCCCTGCTGGAAGCCATGTTCCTGGGGATGCCCGTGGTGGCACTGGACACCACCGAGATCCGCGAGGCCGTGCCCGAGGAGGCGGGGGTGGTCTCCAACCGGTTCGACGTACTGGAGGACGCCGTCCGCCGCCTCGCCGCGGATCCCGCGTACGCCCGCGCGACAGGGGAGGCCGGCCGGGCCGCGGTTCAGGCCCGCTACGGAGAACGGCGTTTCCGCGACGACTGGGAACGCCTGATCAAGGAGGTCACCCGATGAGCCCCAGTCACCCGACCGCCGGCCGCGTCGCCATGGTCTCCGAGCACGCCAGCCCCCTGGCCGAGCTCGGCGGACCGGACGCGGGCGGACAGAACGTCTACGTGGCCCAGCTCGCCGGACAGCTGGCCCGCCGGGGCCACGAGGTCGTCGTGTACACGCGCCGCGACGACCCCGAACTGCCGGAGCGGGTCACCACACCGGACGGGGTGAAGGTGGTTCATGTGCCCGCCGGACCTCCGGCCCCGATACCCAAGGACGAACTCCTGCCGTACATGCCGGAGTTCGGCGCGTGGCTGGCGCAGGAGTGGGCCACCGAGCCGCCCGACGTGGTGCACGCGCACTTCTGGATGTCCGGGATGGCGGCGGTGGCCGGGGCGCGCGCCCTGGGAGTGCCCGTGGTGCAGACGTACCACGCGCTCGGCACCGTGAAGAAGCGTCACCAGGGCGCCGCCGACACCAGCCCGCCGCAGCGCCTCGCGATCGAGTCGGCGGTGGGGCGGGAGTGCGGCGGCATCATCGCCACCTGCGAGGACGAGGTGGCGGAACTGATCGCCATGGGGCTGCCGCGCGACCGCATCTCCGTCGTCCCCTGCGGGGTCGACCCGGTGCGGTTCGCGCCCGTCACCGGGGCCCGGCGGTCCCCCACGGCGCCCCGGCGGCTGCTCTCGGTCGGCCGGCTCGTCCCCCGCAAGGGGTTCGACCGGGCGATCCGCGCCCTGGCCGGCATCCCCGACGCCGAACTCCTCATCGCCGGCGGGCCCGAGCCCGCCCTGCTGGGCGCCGAACCCGAGGCGGAACGGCTGCGGGCGATCGCCGAGGACTGCGGAGTGGACGACCGGGTGACCCTCCTGGGCGGGGTGAGCCCCGACCGGATGCCCCAGCTCATGTCCAGCGCCGATCTGGTGCTCTCGCTGCCCCGCTACGAGCCGTTCGGCATCGTCCCCGTCGAGGCCATGGCCTGCTGCGCGCCCGTCGTCGCGACCTCCGTCGGCGGCCAGCTCGACACGGTCGTCGACGACGTCACCGGCGTACTCGTGCCGCCCGACGAGAACCACGACCTCGGCGCGACGATCCGCGGCCTCCTCGACGACCCGGCCCGGCTCGCCCGGTACGGCGCCGCGGGCCGGCGCCGCGTCCTCGCCCGGTACACCTGGGACCGCGTCGCCGACGGGGTGACCCAGGTCTACAGCGCCGTCTCCTCCGTCCCCTCGCTGTCGGGAGTCGTCCGATGAAACTCGCCACCGACGTCACTCACTGCGACGACCTGATGAAGGCCCTCGAAGGCTTCCGCGAGTACGCCGTACCCGTGGTCAACCGGTGGGGCGCCACCCTCGCCGACCGGCTCGGCTCGGGTTCCCGGCTGCTGGTCGCGGGCAACGGCGGCAGCGCCGCCCAGGCCCAGCACCTGACCGCCGAACTGGTCGGCCGCTACCGCGACGACCGCCCGCCGTTCTCCGCGCTCGCCCTGCACGCCGACACGTCCTCCACCACGGCGATCGCCAACGACTACGGCGTGCAGGAGATCTTCGCCCGGCAGGTCGCCGCCCACGGCCGGGACGCGGACGTGCTGATGCTGCTGTCGACCAGCGGCGCGAGCGAGAACCTGCTCGTCGCGGCGAAGGAGGCGGCCCGCCTCGGCATGACCGTCTGGGCGCTGACCGGGCCGTCGCCCAACCCCCTGGAGGGCGCGGCCGACGCGGCCCTGTGCGTGGAGGCGGCGACGTCCGCCACGGTGCAGGAGCTGCACCTGGTGGCCGTACACATGCTCTGCGAGTCCTTCGACCGGACCGTGGAACGGCGCCTGGCCATGGAGCGGCGGCGCCCGCGCGTGGACCGGTGGGCGGACCCGGCGGGGAGGGACGGCGTATGAGTTCCCCCGCCCCGCTGCTCGTCGTCGGGGACGCGCTGCTCGACCACGACCTGTGCGGACGGGCCGAGCGGCTGGCGCCGGACGCGCCCGTGCCGGTGGTCAGCGCCGCCCGGCGCATCACCCGGCCGGGCGGGGCGGCCCTCGCGGCCTGGCTCGCCGCGGCCGACGGCAGGCCCGTCACCCTGGTGACCGCGCTCGGCGACGACGAGTCCAGTGCCTGTCTGGTGCGGGCGCTGGGCGGCCGGGTGCGGCTGGTGCGGCTGCCGCTGACCGGTGATCTGTCCAGCAAGACCCGGGTCCTCGCCGAGGGCACACCGCTGCTGCGGCTGGACGACGGGGACGGCCGGGCCCGCGAGGCGACCGACGAGGCGCGCCGGGCGGTCGCCGAGGCCGGTGCCGTCCTCGTCGCCGACTACGGCCGCGGCACCGCCGAGGTGCTGCGGGAGGAACTGGCGGCAGCGGCGGCCCGGGTGCCCGTCGTCTGGGACCCGCATCCGCGCGGGGAGCGGCCGGTGCCCGGGGTGCGGCTGGTCACGCCGTCGGCGAGCGAGGCGCGTGGCTTCGCGGGCGACGAGCGGCCCGAGGGCGCGGGCGCCCTCCAGACGGCGGCCCGTGACGCGGACACGCTCGTCCGGGCCTGGCGGGCGGCCTCGGTGGCCGTGACGCTGGGCGGCCGGGGCGCACTGCTGTCGCACGGCGACACGCCTCTGCTGGTGCCGTCGCCGGTGACGGCGGACGGGGACGCCTGCGGCGCCGGGGACCGGTTCGCGGCGACCGCGGCCGGACTGCTGGCGGACGGCGAGCTCACCGAGTCCGCGGTCCGCGGGGCCGTGCACGCCGCGACCCGGTACGTCGCCGAGGGCGGCGCCCGTGCCGTGTCCGCGCCGCCGGTGCCGGCGCCGCCGGCGGTCGACGCCGAGCCGACGGACGACGCCCTGCGCACGGCCGCCCGGGTACGGGCCGCGGGCGGGACCGTCGTGGCCGCCGGCGGCTGCTTCGACCTGCTGCACGCCGGCCATGTCGCCCTGCTCCAGGCGGCCCGCCGTACCGGGGACTGCCTGGTGGTGTGCGTGAACTCGGACGCCTCCGTGCGCCGCCGCAAGGGAGGCGGGCGGCCGCTGGTGCCGGTCGCGGACCGGATCAGGGTGCTGCGCGCGCTGGAGTGCGTGGACGCGGTCGCCGTGTTCGACGAGGACACCCCGGAGCGGCTGCTCGCCGAACTGCGCCCGCACATCTGGGCCAAGGGCGGCGACTACGCCCTGGAGCGGCTGCCGGAGGCCCCGCTGGTGGAGAGCTGGGGCGGGCAGGTCGTCCTCTTCCCCTATCTGGACGGCCGCTCCACGACCGGCATCGCCGAGAAGGCGGCGCTGTCCCCGCGGCCTGCGGGCCTGGCACACGGACGGGGGCACCGGTGACACCTCGGGTACTGGTGCTGCGCGCGCTGGGCCTGGGCGATCTGCTCGCCGGGGTGCCCGCGCTGCGCGGTGTCCGCCGGGCCTTCCCCGGGCACGAGGTCGTGCTGGCGCTCCCCCAGGCGCTGCGCGAGGCCGCGCTGTCCACCGGGGCGGTGGACACGGTCCTCCCGGCGCAGGCGCCGGGGCGGGGCGTGCCCGCGCTGACGCACTGGACGGGACCGCCGCCGCAGGTCGCGATCGACCTGCACGGCAAGGGTCCGGAGAGCCGGGACGCGCTCGCCGCCCTCTCCCCCGGCCGGCTGCTCGCCTTCGCCCAGCCCGACCCGCCACCGCCCAAGTGGCGGCCGGACGAGCACGAACGCGACCGGTGGTGCCGGTTCCTCGCCCACCACGGCATCCCGGCCGACCCCTCCGACGTACGGCTGCCGCCGCCGGCCGGCGTCTCACCCGCGCCGGGCGCCGTCGTCGTACATCCGGGAGCGGAGTCGGCGGCCCGCCGCTGGCCCGCCGAGCGGTACGCGGCCGTGGCGCGCGCGCTGCGCGGGGACGGCCACCGGGTCGTCGTCACCGGCGGTCCCGGGGAGGACGCGCTGGTCCTGGACGTCGCCGAGCGCGCGGGCCTGCCCGAGCGGGACGTGCTGCGCGGCGGACTGCCGTTCGGCGAGCTGTCGGCGCTCGTCGCCGGAGCCGCGCTGCTCATCAGTGGCGACACCGGGCTGGCGCATCTCGCCGTGGCGCACGCGACGCCGTCCGTGACGCTGTTCGGGCCGGTGGCGCCACAGCTGTGGGGCCCGCCGCGTTCGCCGCGCCATCTCGCCCTGTGGAAACCGGGCCCGCCCGGCGACCCGCACGGCGACGTGCCCGACCCCCGGCTGCTGGGCATCGACACCGACGAGGCCGCCGCCGCGGCGCAATCGCTGTTGCGGCACGGCCGCACACCTTCGGAGAGGGGAGCACAGACGCGTGTCGCCTCAGCCCGCCCATGACGGCCGGATCACGGTCGCGGTGATCACCCGCGACCGGCCCGACAGCCTGCTGCGCACCCTCGACGCGCTGGCCGCGCTGCCGGAACGCCCGCCCGTCGTCGTCGTCGACAACGGCTCCGACGACGCGACCCGCGAGGTGGTGCGCGCGCACCCGGCGGCCGTCCGCCTCATCAGGCCCGGGGCCAACACCGGTGCCGTGGGCCGCAATCTCGCGGTCCGGGAGGCCGCCACGCCGTACGTGGCGTTCAGCGACGACGACTCCTGGTGGGAGCCGGGCAGCCTGCGCCGCGCCGCGGATCTCCTGGACGCGTATCCCCGGCTGGGCCTGGTGGCCGCGCGCACCCTGGTCGGCCCCGACCGGGCCGAGGACCCGCTCAACGCCGTGCTCGCGGCCTCGCCCCTGCCGTTCGAACCCGACCTGTCGGGGCGTCCGGTGCTGGGCTTCCTGGCCTGCGCCTGCGTGGCGCGCCGCGACGCCTTCCTCGACGCGGGCGGCTACCACCCGCTGCTCTTCTTCGGCGGCGAGGAGACTCTGCTCGCCTATGACCTCGCGGCCGGCGGCTGGGGCGTCACGTACGAGCCCTCGCTGACGGCCCGGCACGCTCCCGAGCCCGGCGGCCGGGACGGGCGCAGCCATCAGGTCCGGCGCAACGAGGTGCTGACGCTGGTGCTGCGCCGCCCGCTCCCGGTCGTCCTGCGGGCGGGCGCCCGGCTCGCGGCCTCCGCGGTGAGCGGGGAGCCCGGTGCCCGCCGTGCCCTGCGCGAGGTCGCGGTCCGGCTGCCCGCCGCGCTCGCCCGGCGCCGCCCGCTGCCCGCGCGCGTGGAGAGGGCGGCCCGGCTGCTGGACGGGACCGATCCCGTGGAGGCCGAACGGAGGCCGGTATGAGCGAACGCACGAAGGACGGCCGCACGACGGTCGTGGTCATCACCCACAACCGCCGGGACGAGCTGCTGCGCACTCTCGCCCGCCTGCGCGAACTGCCCGAACGGCCGCCGGTGATCGTCACCGACAACGCCTCGGGCGACGGTACGGCCGAAGCCGTGCGCCGGGGTTTTCCCGAGGTCCTCCTGCTGGAGCCGGGGACGAATCTCGGCGCCGTCGGCCGCAACCTGGCGGTGCGTCACGTCCGTACGCCGTACGTGGCGTTCTGCGACGACGACACCTGGTGGGAGCCGGGGAGCCTGCGGCGGGCGGCGGACCTGCTCGACGCGGGACGGCGGCTGGCCGCCGTCACCGCCCGGATCGTCGTGGAGCCGGACGGCACCGAGGACCCCGTCGTCAAGGAACTCCGGGAATCCCCCCTGTCGGGTCCGGGCGACCTGCCGGGACCGGCCCTCGGTTCCTTCCTCGCGGCGGCCACCGTCCTGCGCGTCGACGCATTCCGCGCCGCGGGCGGCTTCCATCCCGGCCTGTGGCTCGGCGGCGAGGAGGAACTCCTGGCCACCGATCTGCTGCGGCGGGGCTGGTGGCTGAGCTACGTCGAGGAGCTGACCGTCCATCACCAGGCTTCGCTGCTGCGGGACAGCACGGCCCGCCGGGTCCTGGGACTGCGCAACACGCTGTGGTTCACCTGGCTGCGCCGCCCGCTGCCGTCGGCGCTGCGGCGTACGGCCCATCTGGCGCTCACCGTCCCCCGGGACGCGGCATCGGTCCGCGCGTTCGCGCACGCGGCTGCCGGACTGCCCTGGGTGCTGAGGCAGCGGTCGCCCGTACCGCCGGAGATCGAACACCGGATCGCCCTGCTGGAACGCGCCCGGCGCTCGTCGCCCGCACGCCAGTACGTCGGATGAGCGTGCGGGCCTGCCCGCGCGGACACGGGACCGGGGGTCGTTGCATCCGGTCGCCGCCGCTGGGCATGGTGGACGTCTTCGGTCAGGACGCGGCCGGCTGATGATCCATCCGTAACGGGAGGCGCCTCTCCTCATGATGTCCGATCAGCCCTGCCGGGCCGGCGAGTCACCCGCCCCGCTGATGATGAAGGCCTCGCCGCTGGACGGCGAGAGCCTGGGGCAGGTGACGTTCCTGCAGGTGCGCGGCACCCTGGACGCCTCCAACGCCGACGACTTCTCCCATGCGCTCGCCTCGCATCTGGCGCACGCGGAGGTCACGGAGACCCACGCCGTCCTCGACATGACGGACGTCCATCTGTCGAGCGCGGCCGCCGTGCGCGCCCTCGACCAGGTCACCCGGGGGCTGGCCGCGGCGGGCCGGCCGCTGCCGATCGTGCAGCCGCGACCGCATGTGCGGGAGGCGCTGCGGCTCGCGGGGCTGCCGGGCATCCGGCCGCACGCCACCGTGGAGGCGGCCCTCGAGGGCCTCAGGGCCACTCCCGACCCGAGCCAGGTGACGGCCCCGGCCGACCCTGCGCCGCCCCTGCCGGTCGGGGACCTGCACGCCGAAGTACGCGGCCTGCGCGCCAAGTTGCGCAGTTCCGCGCTGATCGGCGTGGCTCAGGGGGTCCTCGTGGAGCGGTACGGGCTGCCGACGGCGGCCGTCGCCTTCGACCTCCTCAGCGGTGCCTCCCAGCACTGCAACGTGCCCGTCCGGGTGCTCGCCTCGGCGGTGGTGACCACTCCCCCGGCGGGCCGGGCGCCCGCCTGGTCGGACCACCCGCCCGTGCCCACGGCGCCGTTCCTCAGACACGCCGACGTCTCACCCGTGGAGCGGCGCCGGGTGCTGGACGCCGCGGCCCGCGAGGCGCTGGCGGTGACCGGGGCGCGTTCCGTGGACCTGCTGTGCGCGGAGGAGGCTCAGGACACCCTGGTGCTGGAGGCGCGGTGCAACCTGGGTGAGGCCTTCGCCGACGAGTTCGCCGAGGTGTCGCGCGTCCGGGCACCGTGCACCGTCGCCCACACGACGCTGAGCCGGGTGGTGGTGGAGAGCGTGGCCACCGACCCGGTGTTCGCCGGTGCGCGGATGCGCGAGGTCCTGCTGGCGGAGGGGACCCGCTCCCTGTACTGCGCGCCGCTGGTCGGCGGCGCGGGCACCAGTGTCGGAGTGGTCTCCGCGCACTGGCCGGCGGCGGGCCGGTGGCTGTCCGGCCCTCAGGAGCGGGCCCTGGACGCGCTGGCCCGCGATGTGGCGACCTGGCACGAGTGGTACCGGCGCAGCGTCGTGGCCGACGCCCTCGACCATCTCCACCGAAGCGCCCGCTCCTGAGCCGGGTGACGCCCTGTCACGGGGACTGCACGAGGCCCGCGATGTGGGCGGTGACGGCGTCGAGGATGTCGGTCCAGACGGTCTCGTCACCGAGCACCAGATAGTTGAGGGTCAGGCCGTCGGTCATGGCGGCGAGATAGCGGGCCAGGACGGGGACGGGCACGCTCAGCCGGAAGTCCATGCCCGTGCGCAGCTGCTCGATGAGTTCGGCGTAGGTGTCGGCGTACAGCTCGTACTGGCGTCGCGCGAGGTGCTCGAATCCGGGCTGGCGCAGGGCGTACTGGGTCAGTTCGTAGGTGAGCATGTGCTCGTCGGGCCGGGCTCGGACGTGGTCCCAGTACGCCTGGAAGCCGGCCCGGACGGTGTCCTCCAGCGTCGCCCGCGGGCGCAGGGCCTCCCGGACGACCGTGACGTAGTGATCCGTGATCGTCGTGATGACGGACTCGACGAGGGCCTGCTTGGAGTCGAAGCAGTAGTGGAAGACGCTGAGGGACACGCCCGCCTCGGCGGCGATGGACCGGGTCGTCGTCCTGGCGACGCCGTCGCGGGTCATCGCCCGGATCGCCGCCTCCGTCAGCTGCCGGCGCCGTGCGGCCGACGGCATCCGTGCCATGTGCGTGTCCTTCGTGCTCGTGGCGGCCCGCCCGCGGTGAGGCGGGCGGGCCGGTGGGCCGGGGTCAGCCGCTGTGCACGCCGACCTCGTGCAGCGAGTACCCCCACTCCGTGCCGCGCTCCACGCCCTGGACGCGGACGTAGCGGGCGGGGGTGCCGGTGAAGCGGGCCGTGTCCAGGCCGCCGTCGCCGGTCGTCGTGGACCAGGCGGTCTGCCAGTTCTGCCCGTCGGCGGAGAGCTGGATCCGGTACGACTTCCCGTACGCGCGTTCCCAGTCGAGGGTGACGCGTCCGACCAGGTTCGTGGCGCCGAGGTCGATCCGCAGCCACTGGTCGTCGCTCCAGTCGCCGGCCCAGCGGGTGGCGGGGTCGCCGTCCACGGCGCGGCCCGCGGCGTAGTTCGTGACGGGGTTCCACTCCTCCGAACTGGCCGTGGCCGCCGCGCCCTTGGCGAGGTTGACGCCCGCCTGGTGCGTCTCGGTGCCGCCCCAGGTGTCGAGGTAGGACTCGGCGCCCCGGAACAGGTCGTCGACCACGTCCTGGCCGCCGACGAGCCGGATGTCCTCGATCCAGTCCGGGACGAGGCCGTAGTGGGCGGCTCCGTCGGTGTTCAGGTCCCAGGTGCGGTCGCCGGTGGTCTGTCTGTCGATGAGGGACCCGCCGTCGACGCTGCGGAAGGGGTACGTCACCGGGTTGGAGGTGCCTGTGCCGCGCGGGGCCGGCCAGCCGCCGACGCCGTTCATGTCGGTGCCGAAGCCGTAGCCCACGTCGTACTTGTCTCGCAGGGCGTCCGTGCGCTTCGCCTCCGCGCTGAATCCTTCGGAGCCGTTCATGTACTGGGCGACGAAGCCACCGAGGCCGTAGACCCGCTCGGTCCAGTTGAGGTCCATCCAGCTGTGCGAGGAGAGCACGCCGGGGTAGGACGCGGACTCGAAGATGTCGAGGACGCGGCCGGTGGCCTTGACGCTCATGTGGTCGATCTCGAGCATCATCTTGCGTTTCATCATGCCGCGCACGGCGTACTCGCCGAGGTCGCTGAGCCCGCGGACGTTGCACTGGGCGTCCTCGTCGTAGCCGGGTACCTCGACGCCCGCCGGCAGGTCCTTCTCCGCCGCGGAGGCCGCGGTGCCGATGGGGTTGTCGTGCTGCGGGCCGGTGCACTTCTCCGTCTTCCAGAAGGTGCCCGTGGACAGGAACTGCCCGACGTTGATGGCCGTTCCGAGGCCGCCCTCGTCGAAGCGGACGCCGCACAGCGCGTTGTCGAACTTGTGGCACAGGAACATGCTGCGCACGCCGAGCGAGTACAGCTCGTCGAGGCCCTTGTCGATGTCCTCCTTGCTGCACTGCGCGATGTCGAGCACCTGCTTGCAGCCGAACGGCTCCGAGGTCTCGACGCCGAGGATCACCGCGAGTCTGCCCTGCGCGATCACCTGGCGGGCCTGCGCGCTGTCGGTGACGATCCGGAACCAGCCCTTGCCGGTGCCGCCGTACATCTTGTCGATGTAGGCCTGGAGGTCGTACGTCAGCTTCGCCTGGAGGCGGATCGACGTCATCTCGTCGCAGCTGCGGTCCTTGAAGAAGTACACCGAGCAGATCACGCCGTTGGTGACGAGGTCGTTGACCAGCACGCGCTGGCCGCCGCGCCAGGCGCGCTCCACCCAGGCGTAGTAGTTCTGCTGGTGGGTCAGCGAGTCGTGGGCTGGCCAGTCCTTGAAGGTGGGCCAGCCGACCGGGTCGTGCCTGCCGTCGCCGCCCTTGGTGATGTAGTCGAAGACGGCGAGGGAGCCGTCGGGGTAGTGCTCGGGACAGTCCTTGAGCGCGTCGGCGACACCCGCCTCGGAGAAGACCTTGCCGCAGATGAGCCGGCCGCCGAAGCCCTCGTTGGCGAACAGGTGGTCGTGCGCGTCGACGAAGCCGCGCACCTCCCCCTGGGCGTTCGTGCCGGTGAACGGCTCACCGGTGACGTTGATCCGGGAGTCGGGCGCGGGCCGCGCGGTCGGGTTCCACCAGTCGGCGCCGGCGGCCGAACTCGGCGTCGGCCCGAAGGTCATGGAGAGCACGAGCAGGAGCAACGACACGACGGTGATCTGCCGGTGTCTGCGGTACGGGCGTCCAGCGATGGTCACTGCCCACGTCCCTCGGTCGGCGGGAGCGCGCGGTCGACGAGCCGGGACGCCAGGGATCCGGGGACGCCCACGACCCACACGGGATTGTCATGACCGCGCAAGATATGCGACGAGGATCGCCACTGGCGGGTTACGAGTCAAGGGTCCGGGACGATTGACCTGATGGGATCCGCCAGGCCGGCCGGGCGCGCAACACCATGACGTCCGTGCGGAGTTCGTCACCCGGAAGGTCCAGACCCGCCCACAGCGCGGCTGCGGCAAGGAGGTTGAGCGAGCCGTGCGGGGCGCACCGGACGTCCGTGGCGATCCGGGGAAGGTCGGGCAGTCGCTCGGCAAGGGCGCGGGCCGCGGCCTCGGCGTCGGCCGCGTGCGGGTCACCGGCCGTGGGCACGGGCTTGCCCGCGCCGGACACCAGCGCCTCGGCCAGGAGGAGCCGGGGGCCGTGCGGTGCGGCCCACCGGTCCGGCCGGGTGGTCGCCCTCGCACCGGGAACCGTCCCGGCCAGCCGGGCCAGCAGCCATCCGGCCTGCGCGATTCCCGTGGCCAGGGCCCCGGCGCCCGCGCCCGCCGACCAGGCTCGGTTCCCCTCACCGGTCCGCGCCCGGCCCAGCGCCGCCCACCCGTCGGCCCGGTCGGCCGCCGGGACCGGCACCGACATCGGCGCCTCCAGGACCAGCGCCGCCCGGCCACCCGAGGCCAGGCGCTCGGCCAGGGCCCGCACCGCCGTCTCCGGATCGCTCCCCTGCCCGGCGAGCGACGGCGCCGGAGCGTCGATCGCCGCCCAGGCGAACCGGCCCCGCGCCACCGAACCGATGTCGACTCCGACCACCCGCGCTTCCATGCGCCCAGTCCAGCACAGGAGTTGCCGGCGCGGACACCGGGCCCCCCACCCACGGCCCCCGACTTCACCGCACGTCACGCGCTCGAAGCGGGGCCCCGCGGAACCGGGTCGTTCGAAGAGGTGAACTGGTGTGCACGGCGTGGCCGTTGGGACGTACGTTGTGCGGTGGAACCTGCACGCCTCGGCTGAAAGACGGACGCCACCCATGAGCGACTCAGCGACGACGCCCGGATCGTCGGTGCACCAGAAGATCGACACCTCGGTGCCGCACTCGGCCCGGATCTGGAACTACTGGCTCGGCGGGAAGGACAACTACCCCGTCGACGAGGAGGCCGGCGACGCCTACACCGCCGTCTTCCCCGGCATCGTCACCATCGCCCGCAGCAGCCGGGCCTTCCTGCGCCGCAACATCACCCACCTGGTGTCCGAGGCGGGCATCCGGCAGTTCCTGGACATCGGTACCGGCCTGCCGACCGCCGAGAACACCCACGAGGTCGCCCAGCGGATCGCGCCGGAGGCCCGGATCGTCTACGTCGACAACGACCCGATGGTCCTGGCGCACGCACGCGCGCTGCTCTACTCGACCTCCGAGGGCGCGACCGCGTACATCGACGCCGACGTCCTCGACCCGGACCGCATCCTGGCGGCGGCCGCCGAGACGCTGGACCTCAGCAGGCCCACCGCCCTCATCCTGAGCAACATCCTGGGTCATGTCTCCGACTACGAGCAGGGCCGTGAGCTGGTGACCCGTCTCATGGGTGCCCTGCCGTCGGGCAGCTACCTCTCGATCAACGACGGCTCCCGGGGCGTCGACCCCGTCTTCGAGGCGGCTCAGGACGCCTACAACGCCAGCGGCGCCGTCCCGTACAACCTGCGGACGGTCGAGGAGATCACCTCGTTCTTCGACGGGCTGGAGCTGATCGAGCCCGGCGTCGTCTCCGTGCCCCTCTGGCGTCCGGATCCCTCCGCGTCCGCCCCGGAGATCATCGCCGAGCACGGAGGCCTCGCCCGCAAGCCGTGACCGGGTACGGTGCCGGCGGCGGGGAACCCGGAGGGGAGCGTGAGCGTCTTCCTCCGGGAGCGGGCCGGGGGCCTTCCCCGCCCGTCGGCGACGGGAAACAGGAACCGACGGGGAACAGGAACCGACGGGCAACGGGAAGCCGACGGGGACCAGCAAGCATCATGAACGGGAAATCACCATGAGCGACAAGGCGCGCAAGCTGTTCGAGGCACTCGATCTCGACGCGAACGGGACGCTGACCCGCGAAGAGGTGATCACCGCGCTGCGGACGAAGGGGCCCACCCTCGCCGCCTCGGGGGATCTGCCGGTCTGGGCCCTGGGGGACGCCGACGCCGCCTCCGCGCTGTTCGACGCGGCCGACCAGAACGGGGACGCGCTGCTGACCCTGGAGGAGTTCACGGCGCTCGTGGACCGCCGCTTCGGCTGGGCCTGACACCGGGGTGGCATCTCGCTCCACACCTCGCTCACGTGGTCGGGGCCGCCCGGTGGTGCGACGCTGGACGTGACAGCTGTCCGAGGACAGACCCGGACCTCCGGGAGGCCCCATGGGGCGGGACGTTCCGGCGATGGTCTTCACCCGCGAGGACCGGCGCCGGTACCGGATCAAGATGCAGGAGTGCCTCGACGCGTTCGCCCAGATGCTGCGCGAGGCACGGTTCGCCTCCGAGCAGCCCAGGGTCGGGCTGGAGATCGAGCTGAACCTGGTCGACGACGCCGCCGAGCCGGCCATGCGCAACAGCGACGTGCTGGAGGCGATCGCGGACCCCGCCTGGGCCACCGAGCTGGGCCGGTTCAACCTCGAGATCAACGTGCCGCCCCGCCGGCTGACGGAGGGCGGCCCCGACGCGTGGGAGTCCGAGATCCGCGCCGCCCTGAACCACGCCGACGAGCGGGCTCGATCGGTCGGCGCGCAGCTGATCATGGTGGGGATCCTGCCCACGCTGCGGCAGGAGCACATCGGCGAGTCGGCGCTGTCGGAGAACCCCCGCTACCGGCTGCTCAACGACCAGGTCTTCGCGGCCCGGGGCGAGGACCTGCGGATCGAGGTGGACGGCGTCGACCGGCTGCGCACCTACGCGGACACGATCACCCCGGAGGCCGCGTGCACCAGCACCCAGTTCCACCTCCAGGTCTCCCCGGAGGACTTCCCCGCGTACTGGAACGCGGCACAGGCCATCGCCGGGGTGCAGATCGGGCTGGCCGCCAACGCGCCGTTCCTGTTCGGCAGGGAGCTGTGGCACGAGACCCGTATCCCGCTGTTCGAGCAGGCCACCGACACCCGGCCGCAGGAGATCAAGGTGCAGGGGGTACGGCCGCGGGTGTGGTTCGGGGAGCGGTGGATCACCAGCGTCTTCGACCTGTTCGAGGAGAACCTGCGCTACTTCCCCGCGCTCCTGCCGCTGTGCGACGAGCAGGACCCGACGGAGACGCTGGAGCGCGGTGACATCCCCGAGCTGGCCGAGCTGACCCTGCACAACGGCACCATCTACCGCTGGAACCGCCCGGTCTACGCAGTCGCCGACGGCACACCGCACGTCAGGGTGGAGAACCGGGTGCTGCCGGCCGGCCCGACCGTCGCCGACACCCTGGCCAACGGCGCCTTCTACTACGGCCTCACCCGCGCCCTGGTGGACGAGGAACGGCCGGTGTGGTCGCGGATGTCCTTCGCCGCCGCCGAGGACAACCTGCACATGGCGGCGCGGCACGGCATCGAGGCGCGCCTGTACTGGCCGGGGATGGGCGAGGTGCCGGTGCCCGAGCTGGTCCTGCGGCGCCTGCTGCCGCTGGCGCACCGCGGCCTGGAGCTGTCCGGGATGGACACGGCCTGGCGGGAGCCCCTGCTCGGCATCATCGAGCAGCGGTGCGTCACCGCCCGCAACGGCGCGGTCTGGCAGAAGGAGATGTTCCATCACCTGGCCGCCGCCCCCGGCGCCGACCGCCATGAGGCCCTGCGGCGGATGACGCGGCAGTACATCGACTACATGCATCTCAACGCCCCGGCGCACACCTGGCCGGTCGACTGACTCGAGGGGCGGTACCGGGCCGGGAGGGCACTCCGGGATTTCCCGCGACCATCGCAACGATCAGCACATAAGCCCCCCCAGCCCGCATCCGGGCGCAGCGACGAACGTGTGGGGACGGAACGACGCCGCACGCAGTCAGCCTCCCCGACCCAGTGCGACGGCGCCACGGCCCTCGGCACGGGAAACGGGGAAGCACCTTCAACCGGGCGGCCGACCGGGCCGTCCACCCGCCGCGTCGCTCCGCGCGTCGAACAACTGCACGCCGATGCCGGCCAGGACCAGTCCCGTGGCGATGAGCAGGCCCTGAGCCAGGGCGACGCCCGCGACCAGGGCGGCCAGCCCGGCGGTCAGGGTCCACCAGGCCCCGGCCCGGCGGCGTCCGCGAGGCCGGGCGGGGTGGGGACCGTCGCGGGCGAGCTGTCCTTGAACAACGGCAGGGCACTCGTCGTCGGACTGCGGCACGACGCTCCTCCCTTCCCAGGGCGATCCGGAGCGCGGCCCTTCCGGGGTCCGGTCGTCCGCGGGGCATCGGCCCGGCCGGTGTGACGGTGTTGCAGCGGCTCCCGGCCCGAGGCCCAACAGGGTTATTTCCAGGGGAAGTAGGGGCAAACGTTGCGACCCCGCTCCAGTCCCTGGGTGACACTGTCGGCGCCTCACACGAGTACGGCCTGGTCCGGCCGGCCGCCTGACGCCGCCGGGCCGGTCGACGACGAGGGCCACGAGGGCATGGGTGACGACGACTTGACCGGCTGCCCCGCCGGTGAGTTCCTCATGGCCACAGCCGCCGGGGCGACCGGGTGCCGGCGGCCCTGTGCGCGCCCGCACGCGTCGCCCTGGGCCGCACGGGCCGTACGGTCTGGTTCGGCCCGTCCGACAACCGGCCGGCCGGCGGCGCCGGGGGCGACTTCGCCGTCGGACGTCTCAAGGGGCAGTGCGCGGCCGGCGAGTGCGCCGCGGGGATCGCCTTCACCGCCCGCCTGGGCAGTACACCGGGGTCCGGCGGCGCTGCTGTGCGTCCCGCTGCCGTCCGGAGCGGAGAGGGCTCAGCTCGGGGAGGACGGGGTGAGCACCACGAAGTCGGCCTTCGACCGGTCGAGGCAGACGGCGAGGCGTCCGACGCCCTCCGCGTCCACCGGTCCCATCTGCACGCTGCCGCCGTTCCCGGTGACCGCGGCTACGGCGGCGTCGCAGTCGGCGACGGCGAACACCGGGTGCCAGTACGCCCGTCCGTTCGTCAGCGAGAGGTCCTCCTCGCCGAGCTGCATCAGTCCGCCCTGCATACGGTCCTCGGTCAGCCCGGCCGGCGTGATGAGGGTGTACGTGCCCCCGCCGCCCGGCATCTCCATGTCGCTGAACTGCCAGCCGAAGACGGAGCCGTAGAACCGCCGCGCGGCGGCGGCGTCGCTCGTGTACAGCTCGGTCCAGGACAGTGAGCCCGGCTCGTCGGCCAGCTCGAAGCCCTCGTTCTTCCCCGGCTGCCAGGCGGCGAACTCGCCGCCCGACGGGTCGGTGTACTGGGCCATCCGCCCCCACTCACCGAGGTCCCTGGGGGGCACCCGGACGGTGCCGCCGGCGTCTTCCACCGCCCGGGTGGTGGCGTCCGCGTCGGTGACGGTGTAGTAGACCATCCAGGCCGAGCGAGCGCCCTCCTCGGACAGCTTGCCGAGCCCGGCGACGGTCTTGCCGTCCTTCTTGAACATCCCGCCTTCCATCTCCTCGCCCTCGCCGCCCATGGACTCGTACTCCCAGCCGAGCACCGCGCCGTAGAAGGCCGCGGCGGCCCGGACGTCGGGGGCCCCGAGGTCGAGCCAGCAGGGGGAGCCGGGAGTGAGGTCGGTCGTGATCACAGCTGTTCCCTTTCGCAGATCCTGTGTCGTTTCAGCGTGACACCGGCCACTGACAATCGCGCGTCGGCCGGGCCGCGGGGCGGCCGGGCCGGGAGCGTCCGCCTCGTTACGGATACGTTCCGATCTCTTGACGACGTCCGCATGACTGCGTAGACATGTCCCCGTCGGCATGACAGCGCAGACATGACTGCGCAGTCAGCCAGTCGGCGTCTGACATCATCGGCTCGATCGTGCGGCCATCGGGAGACACACCATGACGCGAGGGACAGGGCGGGGCGGAAGCGCCGCGGCGCCGCGGAGCGTGGACGTGGCCCGGCTGGCCGGGGTCTCGCAGAAGACGGTGTCGCGGGTCTTCAACGACGAGCAGTACGTCTCCGCCGAGGTACGCCGACGGGTCCTCGAAGCCGCCGAGCAGCTCGGTTACCGGCGCAACAACGCCGCCCGCGCGCTGGCCTCCGGACGGACCCGCTCGATCGGCGTGGTCACGCTGGGCACGGCCCTGTACGGCCCCGCCTCACTCCTCATGGGCGTCGAGCGGGCCGTCCGGGACACCGGCTACGCGCTCCGCGTGGTCAACACGATGGAAGGCGATCCCGCGGGCATCGCCGGTGCCGTGGACTCGCTCCTCGACCAGGGCGTGGACGGCATCGTCATCTCCGAGCCGATCGACGAGGAGGGCGCCGACAGCGATGTGTCCCTCCGCGTCGACGTACCGGTCCTCGTCCTCGGCGCCCCCTCTGCGGTCGCCGCGCCCACGCTGCTGACCGCGGGGGACGGGGCCGATCTGATGGCCCGGACCGCCACGCAACACCTTCTGGAGCTCGGTCACGCGACGGTCCACCACCTCGCCGGTCCGCAGCGGTGGTTCGCCGCCCGGGACCGCCTGGAGGGGTGGCACGCGACGCTGACCGCGCAGGGCAGGGACGCACCGCCGGTCGTCGAGGGCGACTGGTCGGCCGCGTCCGGGTACCGGGCGGGACGCGAACTGGCCCAGGACGGCGCGGTCACCGCGGTGTTCGCCGCCAACGACGACATGGCGATCGGCCTGATCCGTGCGCTGACGGAGGCCGGACGACGGGTGCCGGAGGACATCAGCGTCGTCGGCTTCGACGACGTCCCGGTCGCCGCCTATGTGACTCCTCCGCTGACCACGGTGCGGCAACCGTTCGACACCGTGGCGCAGGAAGGACTCAAGCGTCTCGTGCACGCCGTCGAGAACCCGGAGGCGGATCCTCTGCCGTCGAGCGACCCACCGGTCGATCTCGTCGTCCGCGCCTCGACCGCGCCCCCGCCCCCGCCCCCGCCGAACCGGACGACCCCGGCTCGCGGACGGCGTACTCCCTCCCGTTCCCGCGGCGACGCGTCCCCTCCCCCGCTCCCGGACGGAGGCCCGCCCAGCCACCATTGATCACCCCGGATCGACCCGGACGGCGAAGTTTCTTCCCGGCGCGTGCGCGCACGCCGAGCCCGCTGTACCGGTGGCGTCCCGCTCCCGCGGACGGCCCCTGCCAGGCGGCGTAGCTCCGTCCCGGATCCGGCAGAGGCCCCTGAGCCAGGCTTCGGCATCCGCCTCGGCTCCACCCCAGTCCTCCTCATCGGCCGCGACCTCCGCCTCCGCTCCCCGTAGAACGCCCGTCGGTGCCGGATCCGCCCCGGACCCGCACCCGACCGCCGGCGTTCGAGCCCCGGTCGTCGCGACCGCGCCCTCCCTCACATCCTGCGCACGCCCTCGCCCGGCGTGCCTGCCACCCATGCCACCGGCGGGAGTTCAACCATGCCCCTTTCCGCGTCACAGCCCAGCCCTTCCCAGATGAGCCGTCGTCTGTTCCTCACCGCGACGGGCGCCCTGTCGCTCGGCGCCACCCTCACCGCGTGCGGCGGCGACTCCGGCGGTTCCCCCGCCTCCACCGAGCCGGTCGGCCAGGCCGACATCGACAAGGCGATGCGGACGCCGACCGAGCTGACGTTCTGGACCTGGGTCCCCGACATCGCCAAGGAGGTCGCGCTCTTCGAGAAGAAGTACCCGGCCGTCAGGGTCAAGGTGGTCAACGCGGGCCAGGGCACCCCGCAGTACACCAAGCTGCGTACGGCGCTGAAGGCCGGCAGCGGGGCCCCGGACATGGTCCAGATCGAGTACCAGGCCATTCCGACGTTCACCATCACCGACAGCCTGCTGGACCTGCGACCGTACGGCGCCGCGGCACTCAAGGGACAGTTCGTCGACTGGACGTGGAGCCAGGTCAGCGGACCGGGCGGCGAGGTGTGGGCGATCCCGCAGGACACCGGCCCGATGGGCATGCTGTACCGGCAGGACATCTTCGACGAGCACGGCATCGAAGTGCCCACGACCTGGGACGAGTTCGCGGCGGCGGCGCGCAAGCTGCACAAGGCGGACCCCGACGTCTACCTCACCAACCTCGCGGCGAACCAGCCCGCCGCCTGGCACGGCCTCCAGTGGCAGGCGGGCGCCAAGCCCTACGCGACCTCCGGCAGGAGCGACATCACCATCAGTGTCGACGACGCCGCGTCGAGGAAGCTCGGCGAATACTGGGGCGGGCTCGCGAAGGAGGGGGTCATCGGTGTCGAGCCGGACTTCACCGACGCCTGGTACGCCGCCCTCAACAAGGGCAAGTACGCCACCTGGATCACCGCCGCCTGGGGACCGGTCTTCCTCTCCGGCTCCGCCAAGGCCACCGCGGGCAAGTGGCGGGCGGCCCCGCTGCCGCAGTGGGATCCCGCCAAGCCCAGTTCGGGCAACTGGGGCGGCTCGACCACCGCGGTCATCCGCTCGAGCAAGAACCCCATAGCGGCGGCCGTGTTCGCGCAGTTCCTCAACAGCGACCCGGCCAGCGCACGGATGTTCGCCACCGAGCAGTTCTTCTTCCCGGCGACCAAGGCCCTGCTCACGGACGCCGAGTTCATCGGCCAGACGCCGTCGTTCTACGGCGGCCAGAAGGTCAACCAGCTGTTCGCCGACATCGGTTCCACGGTCGACTCCGGTTTCCAGTGGCCCCCGTTCCTCGACCAGGCGGCCACCGACTGGACCGAGACCGTCGGCAAGTCCCTCGCCGACAAAACCGACACCGTCCGCGCGCTCGGCACCTGGCAGTCACGGCTCACCACGTACGCCAAGGGCCAGGGCTTCACCGTGAAGGGCGGCTGAGATGAGCCGTCGCCGTACGGCGGGACCCCTGTTCGTCGCCCCGTTCATGGTGCTGTTCCTCCTGCTCTTCCTCGCCCCGCTCGGTTACGCCGCCTACCTCAGCCTGTTCCAGGAACGCCTGATCGGCGGAACGGCGTTCGTCGGCCTCGACAACTACGTCACGGCGCTGAGCGACCCCCAGCTCCTGCACGGCCTCGGACGCGTCGCCCTGTTCTTCGTGATCCAGGTCCCCCTGATGCTGCTGCTGGCGCTGGCGTTCGCGCTGGCTCTCGACAGCGGCCTGCTCCGCCTCGCGCGCGTGATCCGGCTCGGCATCTTCATCCCGTACGCCGTGCCGAGCGTGGTCGCCGCCCTCATGTGGGGCTATCTGTACGGACCGGACTTCGGACCGTTCGCCCAGCTGAGCCGGAAACTGTCCCTGCCGGTGCCCGACTTCCTCAGCGAGGGCTGGATGCTCGGCAGCCTGGCGAACATCGTGACCTGGGAGTTCGTCGGCTACAACATGATCATCCTGTACGCCGCCCTGCGCACGGTCCCCCCGGAGCTGTACGAGGCCGCCGCCATGGACGGGGCCGGCGCCTGGCGCACCGCCTGGTCGATCAAGCTGCCCGCGCTCCGCCCCGCGCTGATGCTGACCCTGCTGTTCTCGGTGATCGGCAGCTTCCAGCTGTTCAACGAGCCGAACCTGCTGATGAAGGTCGCCCCGGACGTCATCAGCAGCTCCTACACCGCCAACCTGTACGCCTACTCCCTCGCGTTCACCGGCCAGCAGGTCAACTACGCGGCCACGGTGTCCTTCCTCCTCGGTCTCGTCATCGTGATCGCCTCCTACGCCGTCCTGCTCACCGCGAACCGCAGGAGGACCCCATGACCTCCCCCAAGCTCTCGGCTCCGCTCGACCAGGGGGTGCTCTCGTCGACCCCGGCGGCCACGGTCGCTCTGAAGGCGGTGGAGCCGGTGAGCACCGCGCCCGCCAGGAAGCGCGCGCCCCGCCGCAGCACCCCGCTGACGATCGCCATGCTGGCCGTCCTCGCCTACTTCCTCCTCCCCCTGTTCTGGCTCCTGATCGCCTCGACCAAGAGCACGCAGGACCTGTTCAACAGCTTCGGCCTGTGGTTCTCGCACGCCCCGCAGCTGCTGACGAACATCAGGGCGACCTTCGCCCAGGACGACGGCGTCTTCGCGCACTGGCTGCTCAACACGGTGATCTACGCCGGTGTCAGCTCCCTCGGAGCGGCGCTGCTGGCCGCCGCCGGCGGGTACGGGTTCGCCAAGTTCCGCTTCCGCGGCGACCGGGCCGCCTTCAACCTGGTCCTCGGCGCCGTCATGGTCCCCACCACCGCCCTGGCGATCCCCACCTACCTGCTCTTCGCCCAGGCGGGCCTGGTCAACACGCCCTGGGCCGTCATCCTGCCCTCGCTGGTCAACCCGTTCGGCCTGTACCTCATGCGCATCTACGCCCAGGACGCCGTCCCCGACAGCCTCCTGGAGGCCGCCCGGATCGACGGCGCCGGCGAGGCCCGGATCTTCTTCCGCATCGTCCTGCGCCTGCTGGGTCCCGGCCTGGTGACGGTTCTGCTGTTCACCCTGGTGGCGACCTGGAACAACTACTTCCTGCCGCTGATCATGCTGAACGACCCGGACCTGTACCCGGTCACCGTCGGCCTGTCGTCCTGGGCCGCGCAGGCGCAGAACGGCGGGGCCGGCTCCAGCAGCGACATGCTCGCGCTGGTCGTGACCGGCTCCATGCTCTCGATCATCCCGCTCGTCGTGGCGTTCCTGCTGCTCCAGCGGTACTGGCAGAGCGGGCTGGCCGCGGGCGGCGTCAAGCAGTAACGCCCTCACGTCTCCCGTCACTTCCCCTCACTTTTCTCCCGGAGGTTCCCTTCATGGCGGATCTGCCCGCCCGCGTTCTCTTCGGTGCCGCGTACTACCACGAGTACCGGCCCCCGTACGGCACCGAGTGCCCCGACGAACGCCTCAAGACCGACCTCGACCTGATGGCCGACGCGCATGTCACCGTCATCCGGGTCGGCGAGTCGGTGTGGTCGACCTGGGAGCCTTCCAGCGGGCGGTTCGACCTGGACTGGCTCCAGCCCGTCCTCGACGGCGCCCACGAGCGCGGCATCTCCGTCGTCCTCGGGACACCGACGTACGCCGTGCCACCGTGGCTGGCCCGCCAGTACCCGGAGATCACGGGCGAGCGGCGCACCGGCGAACGCATCGGGTGGGGTGCCCGGCAGGAGGTCGACTTCACCCACCCCGCGTTCCGCTTCCACGCCGAGCGGGTCATCCGCAAGGTCGTCGCCCGGTACGCCGACCACCCCGCGGTGATCGGCTTCCAGGTCGACAACGAGCCGGGCAACGAACTCCTGCACAACCACGGCGTCTTCCAGCGCTTCGTCGACCATCTGCGCGAGACCTACGGCGACGTCGAGACCCTCAACCGCGAGTGGGGGCTGGTCTACTGGTCGCACCGCCTGTCCACCTGGGCGGACCTGTGGACGCCGGACGGCAACGCGCAGCCGCAGTACGACGTCGCCTGGCGCGCGTTCCAGGCCCGTCAGGTCACCGAGTTCATCGGCTGGCAGGCCGACATCGTCCGGGAGTACGCCCGCCCCGAGCACTTCGTGACCACCTGCATCTCCTACACCCGGCCGGCCGTGGAGGATGACGAGCTGACCGACCGCCTCGACATCGCCTCCGGCAACCCGTACTACGGCATGCAGGACAGTCTGCTGCTGCCCGACCGCACGCCCGACGCCCACCGGCAGATCTGGCAGACCACGGGGGTTCCGGCGCTGTACCAGACCGCCGACTGGATGTTCTCCTCGCGCCAGGAGCCGTTCCTGGTCACCGAGACCAACGCGGGCTCCATCGGCTTCCCCTGGGACAACCGCCCCGCGTACGACGGACAGTGGCGGCAGGCCGCCTGGGCGCTGGTCGCCCGCGGCGCCCGCATGATCGAGTACTGGCACTGGAACACGCTGCACTTCGGCGCGGAGACGTACTGGGGCGGTGTCCTCCCGCACACCGGGCAGCCAGGGCGTACCTACGCCGAACTCGCGCGGCTGGGCGGCGAGTTCGAGACGGCCGGGGCGCTCGTCGCCGGGCTGGAACCGGACGCCGACATCACGATGGTCTACTCGACGCCCAGCAAGTGGCTCATGCAGAAGTATCCGCCGCTCGCCGAGCCGGACGGCGAACCGGACCCGGCCGCCTACCACCGCATCTTCGACCCCTTCTACCGCGGCGCCTTCGAGGCCGGCCGCCAGGTACGCATCGTGCACGCCCGCCAACTGCACGACCCGCGCGGAGAAAGGGAGGGTCTGACCCCGGAGGAGGCCGTCCGCCGCCATCCCGTCCTCGTCGTCCCGGCGCTGTACCTCGCCGCCGACTCGACCCTCGACTGGCTCGCGGCCTACGCCCACGCGGGCGGCCACCTGGTCGTCGGCCCGCGCACCGGTTACGCCGACCACGAGGCCCGCGCCCGGCGGGAAGCGGCCCCCGGACGCCTCACCGAGGCCGCGGGCGTCTCCTACGACGAGTTCAGCAACCTGCACATGGAGATCCCGGTGCGGCCGGCGCCCGGCGGACCGCTCGACCTCCCCGAGGGGTCGACGGCGACGCTCTGGGCGGACGGCCTGACCGTCACCGACGCCGACGTGCTCGTGTCGTACGACCACCCGCACTTCGGCCGCTGGCCCGCGGTCACCACCCGCCCGCACGGCTCGGGCCGCGTCACCTGCGTCGGCACCGTCCCCGGCCGCGACCTCGCCCGCGCCCTGGCCTGCTGGACGGCACCGGCCCCCCGCAGCGCGTGGCAGGACCTCCCGGCCTCCGTGACCGCCACGACCGGCACCTCCCCCGACGGCAGGCGCGTCCACATCGTCCACAACTGGAGCTGGGAACCGGCCCGGATCCAGGCCCCGGTCGACCTCTCCGACGCGCTCGACGGCACCTCCGTCCCCGCGGGCACACCACTGGACCTCGGCGCCTGGGACGTACGCGTACTCGTCTCCTGACCGCCGGGCATCACCCGGCCACCCCCAGAGGAGGGGCTATGAAGAACAGAAGAGCAGGGCAAGCGATGGGCACGTTCGTCGCGGCGTCCGCATTGCTGGCGATACCCATGGGCACCGCGCAGGCCTACGCCCCGACGGGCGGGACCGTCTACCAGCTCGGCAACGAGCCCTGTCTGAAGGGGCGGGGGAACTGCGCGGTCTACCCCAAGTCGGCGCAGCTGCCGAGCGGGCGGCTGGTCGCGTCGTTCGAGAAGTCCACGGTCGTGGCGGATACGGGCAGCGCGGACGGACAGACCCTCCCGGTGTACAAGAGCGACGACCACGGGACGACATGGCAGCCGCTGTCCGAGGTCAAGGCACCCGCGTACCTCTCCAGCGACCCGCAGTACGCGAAGTACACGAGCAACTGGACGAACCCGTACCTCTACGTCCTTCCGCAGCAGGTCGGGATGTTGAAGGCCGGCACGCTGCTCCTGGCGAGTGTCGTGTCGGGGGACGATGCCTACTACACGGAACACAAGGCAGCCGATCCGAACTGGACGCCGTCCAACGACGGCGACCGCGCGGACATGGCGATCGCCCTGTACTCCAGCACCGACGACGGCCGGACCTGGCAGGTCGTCAACGTCATCGCGACGGGTGGATGGCAGGGCGGCAGCGCGGGCGCGGTCGGCCAGAACATCGCGGCGGCGAACACCCACCGGCAGGTGGACCCCCTCTGGGAGCCGTACCTGATGGTCCACAAGGGCCGGCTGGTCTGCTTCTACTCCGACGAGAACGACTACGTCGGCTTCGACCCGGTCACCGGCGTCCCGCGGCTCGACCCCGCGAACGACACCGCCCCGGACTCGCACGGGCAGATCCTCGCCCACAGGACTTGGGACGGGCGTGCCGCCCGCTGGAGCGCCCCCGTCGTGGACGTCGCCGGGTCGACCCAGGACATGGGAGGCGGGAAGACGGAGATCGGCGGCGGGCGGCCGGGCATGACGAACGTCGTCCGCACGGCGGACGGCAAGTGGCTGCTGACCCTCGAGTACTGGGGCGGCGGCGCCAACACCCGGTACGTGGTCGCCGACGACCCGCTGAGGTTCTACCGCGGCTCCGCCACGGGTGAGGCCGTCACCTCCCTGCCGGTCGACAGCGGTTCGCGTCCCCTCGCGACGGGAGGCAGCCCCGTCGTCATCCGCCTCCCGGACGGGCGCCTGGTCTACAACGCCGCCGGCAGCGGCAACGTGTGGGTCAACGAGAGCGGACGAAGTGACGGCGTCTGGAAGGAGTACCAGACGACCTCGCGGGCCGGATACAGCCGCAACCTCCAGTACGTCGAGGGCACCGGCCGTATCTCCATCCTCAACAACCAGGGCGTGTCGCAGATCGCCTACGCCGAGGTCGATCTCGGTCACTCGGACGGCCCCTACCACCGGCTCGTGAACCGGCGGACGGGCCAGGTGATCGGCACCGGCGGCCGCACGAACGACGCCAACATCGGCAACGGGGACGTGCCCGACGTCCGGCTGGAGGACCCCGGCGCGACCGCGAACAAGGACACCCAGTACTGGCACGTCGTGACCGGGCCGAACGGCGGCGTCACCCTGCTGAACAAGTCGGGCGGTCGCGCGGCGGCCATCTGGACCGGCAACGCGACGGCCGGCCAGCGGATCGGCCAGTGGGTCGACGACAGCAGCACCGGCAGCTGGAACCTCGTCAGGACCGACGACGGCTACTACCGGCTCCAGTCGGTCAGGAACACGAGCCTCTACCTGACCGGCGCGTCCGCCGACGCACCGCTCACCCTCCAGAACGCGGCCGGGGACGGCTCACAGGACTGGGAGATCAAGCAGTAGACACGGGCGCCCTCCAGCTCACCGGCCCGGCAGCGGGTCGGGCGGAGGGCGCTCCCGCTCGCGCCGTCTGAAGGCAGACGGTGGGCGCAGATAACCCGTGCGCGTGGCCGAGCCCGCGGATGCTTCCGCGGCCGGTCGAGTCAGTCCGAACGGGGCATGTGGCCGAGAACGTCGCGCAGTTGTGCGCGGCCGGTGATGCCGAGCTTGGGGAAGATCTTGTGCAGGTGGAAGCCGATCGTGCGCGGAGACAGATAGAGCCGGGCACCGATGTCCCGGTTGGTCAGGCCTTCCGCGGCCAGTTGGGCGATCTGCAGCTCTTGCGGCGTCAGGTCGGCCACGGCTTCGGGTGCCGCGGAGTCCGCCACGGCCACGCCCGCCGCGCGGAGTTCGGCGGTGGTGCGCTCGATCCAGGGGCGTGCGTCGAGGCGTTCGAAGGTCTCGAGGGCGGTGCCCAGCAGCGGGCGCGCCTCCGCTGACCGTCGCCGCCGCCGCAGCCACTCGCCGAAGTCCAGGTGCGCGAGGGCGTATTCGAAAGGCCATCGGACGCCGGCCGGCCCGGATATCGCCGCACGGAAGTGGGCTTCCGCCTCACCGGGACCGCTCAGCAGGGCGGAGGCGCGATGAACGATCGCGTCCAACCGAGCGGAGCGGGACGCTCCCAGGCTCTTCTCAGCTGCGCGGAGCACGGCACGGGCGTCGTCCGCCCGGCCGGCGCGGACGGCTGCGGCGGCCAGATCGGCGAGGTAGTAGTACGAAGCGTGGTAGTGCACCGGTGCGGGGTGGAAGTCCTGGGTGAAGGTCCGCCGCAACTGCTCGTACGCCGCGTGGTGATCGCCCTCCGCGAGAGCCGCCATACCGAGCGCATGACAGTAACGGACGTACAGGCTGCGTGACTTGCGCAGGTCGACACCACGCACGGCATCGCCCACCTGCGCACGCGCGGCCGCGTGGTCCCCGCGAACGGCGCGCAACGTGGCCTGCAGGATGGGTGATCCCACGGTGACGTTGTCCGCGCCTGCCTCCGCCGCCATCCAGAAGGCGTCCTCGGCGGCGGACCGGGCCGCCGTCCATGCTCCGCTCTCGAACAGTGCGAGGGCGTGGGCCTGCGCCGCGGTGGCGTTGGCGCCGGCCGTCGCGGCTCGTCGCAGATGGTCCATGGCCTGACCGAGCAGGCGTACGGCGAGGTCGGTCTCGTCCAGGATCCAGGCCACGGCGCCGAGCACGACGAACTCGGCCAGCGAAGGGTCCCGCAGAGTGTCGACCGCGTGGGTCAGGTTCTTCAGAATCTCCTTCCGGTCCGCGAACGGGCTGCTGACCGCCCGTGTCCAGAGGCAGTCGCTCCTGTCCGGCCGCGGCGCCATGAGGCCGCCGATGCGCTCGAGCTCGGTCCGGTAGAAGGGGTCGCCGGAGTTGTATGCGGGCGTCGATGCCGTTGCCAGCGCGTCCAGCGCCAGGGCAGGTGCCTTGGTGGCCATGGACTCGGCCACGGGCAGCAGGAACGCCAGGGAGTCGTCGTGCCGGAGGGTCACCGCCAGGGACCACCCGCCGCGCAGGGACGCCTCGGCGGTGAGCCGGGCGTCGTCCGTCAGGCTGTCGACCCGGGCCGCGATCTCACCGACCCACTGCGGATGGCCCGCGTACATGGCCGACGCGGCAGCGGCGAGCAGGCGTCCGGCACGCAGTTCCGGGTCCGGGGTGAGTTCCGCGGCGCGCTCCAGCGCGGTGGCCGCGGCCGCGTATCCCCCACGCCGCCGGGAGCGTTCCGCACTCTGGGCCAGAGCTCCGGCAACCTGTTCGTCCGGGCCGAGTGCCGCTGCGCCCAGGTGCCAGGCACGACGGTCGGGTTCGTCGGCGAGCGCGGCGGCCAGCGCCAGGTGGGCCGCACGGCGTTCGGCGAAGGAGGCGGCCTGGTAGACGGCGGAGCGCACCAGCGGATGGCACAACTGCACCTGGCCGCCCTCGACGCGCACCAGCCCCGCCTCCTCGGCGGGCCCCCACACCTGCGGCCCGTCCACGTCGGGGGCGGCGTGGAGAACGTCCGAGAGCTGGGTGGTACCGGCTGCCGCCGCCAGGAGCAGCACCCGGCGCGTGGCCTCGGGCAGGGTGGGAAGATCGGCGGCGAACAGGCGCTCCAGCCGAGCGGTGAGGGGGAGCGAGAGCGAGTCGATCGAGCCGATTCCCCGACTGCCCGGGGTCTTGCCCAAGGCTCGCGTGAGCTCGATGAGGGCCAGCGGGTTCCCGGCCGCCTGCTGGAGAATCTGGGACCGGACCCTGCCCCGTGGCGGATGCGGCTGTCTGTCCAGCAGGAGCCCCGCCGCGGCCCGGTCCAGGGGTCCTGCGGTCAGATGCGGGAAGTCGCGGTCGAAGCGCGCCGGCACCGCGTCGTCGCGTGCCGCGAGGACCATGGCGACGCGTTCCCCTTCGAGGCGCCGGGCGACGAACGCGAGCACGTCCAGCGAGCCGACGTCCAGCCACTGGGCGTCGTCGACGACGATCACCAACGGGCGTTCCGTCGCCGCGTCCGAGAGCAGCGTCAGCACGCCGACCCGGATCATCAGCGGGTCGGGCGACTGCGGCTCGTCGGTGTCGTCCGTACCGAACGCGCGGCGCAACGCGTCGTGCTGCCGCGAGGGAAGCCGATCGACACCGGCGAGGACCGGGCGCAGCAGCTGATGCATCCCCGCGAGTCCGAGGTCCTGCTCGCCTTCGCAGCCTCGCACCCGGAGCACGCGTCGGCCGCGGGCCGTGGCCTGCGAGGTCGCCCATTCCACGAGGGTGCTCTTCCCCGCCCCCGGCTCGCCGGTCAGCACGAGTACTTTCGGGCCGCTGCCGTCAGCGTCGTCGATCAGCTGAGCGATCCGCGCCAGTGCGCGGTCCCTGCCCAGGATCTCCGGCGTGCGTGCCTGGTCCGCGCCGAGGTCCATGCTCTCCCTTGTCCGTCAGCCGTGCGCCCGGCGAACCGGGGTGGAAGCGAATTCCCTGCTCATCGCCCTGCTGCCATCCTGCCAGGCCCGCCCCGAGCATGACTGGTCACATGACAGAAGCGTGCGGTCCGGCTCCCTGGCAGCATCCACGCAGGAGGGCACAGCGCCCTTGTCGACCGGCCGCGAGCGCATCAGTACGAGCGTGGCGGTCCTGTCCGGGGCTCGGTGGACGGAGTGCGATGACGGAGATCGAGGTGAGGTCCGCGGCAGCCTGCGCCGAAGGAACGGACCCCGTCGGCTCCCGACCGCGTGTCATGTCGGCGATCGGCCGGGAGGCCGAAGTCGACCGGATCCTGCGGTGCATCGACGTACGCGGTGGCCGCCCCCAGGCTCTGCTGCTGCTCGGAGAGGCCGGAACCGGCAAGTCCCGGTTGCTCCGGGTCGCCGAGGAGAGAGCCGGGGAATTCCGGACCCGGGTCCTGTCGGCGCAGGGCTGGGGCTCCGAGGAACCACCGGCGTTCTCCTCCCTGCACCAGCTTCTCCTCCCGGTGCTCGGCGAGGTCGACGCGCTGCCGGAGCACCAGCGCGTGGCGCTTCGCACGGCCTTCGGGGCGGCTCCGGAAGCCGGACCGCCGGAGGGGCAGTCGCTGCGCGCCGCGGTCATGACACTCCTGGAGCGCATCACCCGGGCGAGCCCGGTCCTGCTGACCGTGGACGACCTCCAGGACTGCGATCGCGACTCTCTGGACGTCCTGTTCTTCGTGCGGCGACGCCTGGCGAACCAGGCCGTGGCCATGCTGTTCACCGTACGCGGAGAGGCTCCCCCCGCCGGGATCCCCGCGGATCTTCCCGTCCTGTCGCTCGGCCCGCTGTCCCTCGCGGCGTCGGCCCGGCTTCTCGACGCGCAGCCCGGCGCACCGACCGGCAGGGTCCGGCTGGACCTGCTGCGGCAGGCGAAGGGGAATCCGCTGGCGGTCGTCGAACTGAGCCGGGCGACCCGCGGCGGGACCGGGCCGGCGCCGACAGGTGCGGAACTGCGGCAGACCTCGCGGATCCAGCAGATGTTCTCCGCACGCCTGGGCGCACTGCCGGAAGGAACGCGGCGCGCGCTGCTGTACGCCGCGGCCGCCCTGCGGGAGGAGGAGCTCACGACCGTCATGGCCGCGTTGGGCGCCCAGGACCTCACGGTGTGGGTCCCTGCGGAGGAAGCCGATCTGATCACCATCGCGGACGGCCGTGTCACGTTCCGCCATCCGCTGATCCGCACGGCGGCGTATCACCGGCACGCCGCGAAGCTGCGGCAGCAGGCCCACCGGGATCTCGCCGCCGCAGGAGGCCAGACCGCCGCGTATCGAGCCTGGCACCTGGCCGCAGCAGCCATCGGCCCGGACGAGGCGGTGGCCGCGGCCTTGGAGGAAGCCGCCACCCCGGCTCAGCGGGCCGAAGACCCCTTCGCCTCGGCGAAGGTGCTGGAGCAGGCCGCCCGCTTCAGCGCCCGCGACCACGACCGGGCCCGGCGCCTCGCCGAAGCACTGGTAGCAGCGAGCGACTTCGGCGACCCGGACTGGGTACGCGATCTGTACGGGCAGTTCACCCAGGTGAACACCGACCCGGAACTGCGGTGCGTCGCGGCCTGCGCCATGAGTGGAGCACTGTCGCTTCTCTCGTTCCAGCAGGAGGCGTTCGACCTGCTGGTGGACGTATGGCAGCGCACACCCCCGAGGAGTGCCACGACCTCCTTCGCGCTGGCCGGGATCGCCATGGGGATCTCCCGCCAGTCCGGGCTGCCCGAGCATCGGCTTCAGCTGCCGCGTCTTCTCGACCACGCGATACGGGCGGCGCGGGCCGAGCAGAAGCAGTGCGCACAGGAGGGCGGGTTCTTTCCCGAGCCGGCCGGGTCCGAGGTCCTCGCGTCCCTGGAAGCCGCCGTGTCGGTGGGCATCGATCCGGCCGCGCATGCCGGCAGGACGCTGCGGAGACTGACCGCCCCGCGCTCCGGACCCCTGGACGGCGGGGACCGGCAGGCCCGCCTGCTGGCAACCGCCTGGGTCGCCTACAACGCCGACGAGTCGGACCTGTGCGCGGAGAAATACCGGCAGGCTGGCGCGCTACGTGGCGCACAGGGAACCCTGGGCCCCCGTGCATGGACGCTCGCCGCCCAGGTGGACACCCTCGTCAGCATCGGACGGTGGTCCGAGGCCGAGATGGTGATCCAGGAGGGCCGTTCCGATGCCGCCGTCCACCGGTTGCCCCGTGTCGACATGGACCTCGAAGCCTTGCACGTGACCCTCCGCGCGCTCCGTGGCGAGTCGATGCCCGACGTCCCGTTCACCGGGCCCCACTGGCGCTCCGTCAGTCTGGACGAGAACCGGTCCACCCACGCCAGAATGCTGCGCGCCTGCGGCCTCACCGCGATGGTCCTCGGGGACGCGGACGGCGCCTTCCGGCACCTGCGGGCATTGTTCGGGGAGGACTGCTCCCCCCTCGATCCCTTCCTTTCGCCGCGCTGCGTCAGCGAACTCGCCGCCGCGGCCCAGCGCATCGGCCGGCAGCAGGAGGCGGCGCGCATCCTCCGGGACGTGCGAGAGCGTCAGGGCCCCCGGCCGACCACCCGGATGACGCTCCTCATGCATCATGCGGCGGCCCTCGTCGACGACGATGCCGACCCCGAGCACCACTTCCGGCTGGCCCTGGTCAACGCGGAGGCGGACAAGTGGCCGCTGGAGCGGGCCCAGGCTCGTCTGCACTACGCGATCTGGCTTCGCAGGCGCAGAAGGCCTCTGGAAGCCCGCGCACAGCTGACCGCGGTGGTCGAGGTCGCGGCCCGGCTCGACGCCCCCCACCTTGCCGCGTCGGCCCGCGGCGAACTGCGCGCGGCCGGGGTGGCCGACGCTCCCGCTTCACCCGATCGGCTGGCCGAACTGACCGCCCAGCAACAGCAGATCGCACGACTGGCCGCGAACGGCCTGTCGAACCGCGAGATCGGCGAACGGCTCTTCCTTTCGCCACGCACGGTCGGCTCGCACCTCTACAACGTCTATCCCAAGCTCGGCATCAGCAGTCGCCACCAGCTGCGGGACCTGCTGAGCGACAGGTGACATGCGACGAATCAGAACCCCCGAGGGGCCGAGCGAGAGGCGAACCGGATGCGGCCGGGCCCCGAAGGAGAAGCCGGCGGAGAGCCGCGGCCGGCCGTGATCCTCGATCCGTTGGTGCAGCGGCTCGTCCACGCGTCCCAAGTACCTCCCTTCCTGCACGAGTTGGGACCGGACGACGGCCGGCAGGCGCTGCGGGAGTCCCAGATCCATGTCGTCGACGACTTCGAGGTGGACGCCGCCTTCCACGTGGCGCCCGTGGGACCTTCCGGGCTGGTGGGTTTCTGGATCTTCAGGCCGGCCGGCGCGACAGGCCCGCTCCCCACCGTGCTCTACATCCACGGGGGTCGGTGGATGCTCGGGGACGCACACACCCATGCCTGGCTCATCAGTGAGCTGGTGCGCGGCGCGGGCGTGGCCGCGGTCGTCCCCGAGTACAGCCGTACTCCCGAGGCCCGCTATCCCCTGGCCGTCGAGGAGTGCTACGCCCTGATGGACTGGACGGTCCGGCAGTCGGGGGAACTCGGCCTCGACGCCGGCCGGCTGGCGGTCGCCGGAGACTGCGCCGGCGCCACCATGGGCACGGCGCTCACCCTGATGGCGAAGCTGCGCGGCGGCCCGAGCATCCGCGCGCAACTGCTCTACTACCCGCTGACCGACGCCCACTGCGACAGCCCCTCACAGCAGGAGTTCGCCACGGGGTATCTGCTCACCCGGGAAGCCCTGCGCTCGTACTGGCAGCAGTACGCCGGCCGCTCCGGGCGGCAGGACGAGCCGACCGCGTCGCCCTTGCGGGCCGGCCTGGCGGAGCTTGCCGGGCTGCCGCCGACGATGGTGATCACGGCGGAGGCCGACGTGGCGCGGGACGAGGGAGAGCGCTACGCGGACCGGCTCCGCCGTTCCGGTGTCGCCGTGACCGCCGCCCGGTTCCTGGGCACCATCCACGACTTCGTGTCGCTGACCGCGCTGCGCGACAGCCCGCCGACGCGGGCGGCCGTGATGCTGGGCAGTGCTTTCCTGGGCGGACACCTGAACAGGTGAGCAGGACCAGTCGGCCGACTGATGCGTGCGCCGCCGCTCGCCAGGCACGCTGGCCGGTATGTCAGCGAACATCAGTTCATTCCCGGCGGCCTCCGACGGCGGCCGAGACGTCGCCGCGAGGCGAGATCGGGGTCAGGTGCTGTGCACGAGCACCGTGCCCCTGAGCGAGAGTCTGGACTTCTGGCATGACGCCGTCCTCGCGCAGCTGGTGGGGATGGACATCTCGGCGGAGGGTGGGACGTACGCCGCCACCATGCGTGCCGACCACCTCGGTGACCTCGGGATCACCACCGTCGAATGCGATCCGGGAGTGGTCCACCGGACCCCTCGCTTCATCGCCCGCGGTGACGGCCGGGAGGTGTGGGCCGCTGTACTCACCCGGGGCCTCGCCCAGGTCGAGCAGGATGGCCGCGCCACAGAGCTACGACCGGGTGATGTCGCGTTCCTCGAGACCATTCGCCCCTCCCGTACACGGTTTCCGCAACGGTTCCAGTTGAAGATCTTCGCCGTGCCGCGGAGCCGCCTGGGGCTGTCGGAGGCGGACCTCAGGCAGGTCACGGCGCGGCCGATGCGCCCGGAGGGCGGGCTCGCGGCCCTCCTCTCGCCGTTCATGTCGCGTCTGGCGGACACGTCCGACTCCTACTCCCGGTCCGCCGCCGAGCAGTTGGCGGGCAGTGCCGTGGACCTGCTGGCCGCTGCCGCCGCGCAGCAGCTCGGCACGGCGCCGGCCCGGCTGCCCGGCGCCGACCGGGTCCTGCTGCTGCGCATCCACGCGTTCATTCGCTGGCATCTGGCGGACCCGGACCTCACTCCCGAGGCCATCGCACGGGCCCATCACATCTCCGTGCGCTACGTGCACCGCCTGTTCGAGGGGCAGGGCACGACGGTCAGCCGTTGGATCCGCGAGCTCCGTCTGCGGGAGTGTCGCAGGGAGTTGACACGGACCACCACTCGGAGCCTCGGCGTGGGAGGCGTGGGACGCCGCTGGGGATTCACCAGCACCGCCCAGTTCGGGCGGGCGTTCCGCAGGGAGTACGGCACGTCTCCCACCGAGTGGCTGCAACACGCACGGGGCGGACGCTCCATCGAGAAGGAGGCATGACATGCCGAGCAACGCGCCGCTGACGGCTGATGTGCCGCACACGATCCTGTCCACGGAGACAGTCAGGCCCGCGGACAGGATGACGGCCTGGAAGCAGGCACTTTCGAAGGCCTACGTCGAACTGGATCTCGGCGTCCGCGAGGACACGGGGTCCTGGCAGGGGTTCCTCAGGGCGGACCGGCTGGGATCGCTTCAGGTCGCGACCGAGCAGTCCGACCCGGTGAAGGTCGTCCGGACCCCACAGGGCGCGGCGACGGACGGCCGCGCGTACATCTTCGCCCGCATCCAGCTGGAGGGGTCGGCCGTCCTGTCCCAGGACGGCCGCTCCGCGCGGCTGGCGCCTGGAGTCCTGGCCTTCTACGACGCGAGCCGACCGTTCACCCTTGTCCTGCCGGAGCCTCATCGGGCTCGTGTCCTGATGGTTCCCCGTCCGATGCTGAGGCTGGGCGAGCCGGAGGTACGCCGCCTCACCGCGAGGGCCATCGGCGAGACACCCGACGGGCCGACCGCGCTGATACTGCCGCTCCTGTCCGGGCTGGCGCGGGAGATCGGCACCGCCTCGCCACTCGTGCGCGAGAGGCTCGCCCGCACCCTCGCGGATCTTCTCTCCACTCTGGCCGAAGAACTGTTGGACACGGACCCGCGTGCCGTGTCCGTGTCAGGGGCGGAAACAATCCTCGACCGGATCAAGGCCTCCATCGAGACCCGCATCGGTGAGCCCGAACTCTCTCCCCGGATGATCGCCGACGAGCACCACATCTCGCTGCGCTACCTGCACAAGCTCTTCCACGCGCAGGGCACCACGGTCATCGGCTGGGTACGCCAACGACGGCTCGAAGGATGCAGCGCCGAGCTGGCCCGTCCCGGCGCGGCCCACCTCACGATCTCCGCGGTGGCCGCCCGTTGGGGATTCACCAGCCCCTCCCACTTCAACCGTGCCTTCCGCAAGGCCTACGGAATGTCACCGACCCAGTGGCGCACGACCGCAGACAGGAAGCGCCGGCAGACGGCCCACGCCGCTGCTCCACCTCCGCATGCGTGATGTCGACGCCATCGCCTCCGAGTTCGGCGTGCAGGTGCGTGACGCTCCATGGGCGCGTGAGCGTGAGCTGCGCGAACCTGACGGCAACCGGCTTCGGCTCGGCACGCCGACGGAGTGACGCCCGACACTCGTGCCCGCGACTGACGGGGGATCACCCTCGCTCCCCCTCCTGTTCCTTCCGCAACCAGCCCCGAGCGGGGCTGTGCACGGTTCGAAGAAACCCCGGCCGGAGGTGAATCCTCCCCGGACCTCGCCGCCTCTTATCCGTGTACCGGCCGAACGGGCCGGCGGAACCGGGAGGAAACACCAATGATGGTCACCGGCCTCGTAGTGATCGGAGCCCTGCTCGTGGGCGCGTGCAGCCGGCACCTGATGCGGCGCTACAGGAGCCGAGGCTGACCAGCGCCCGCGCGGGGCGCCTTCAGGAGATGGGCGGCACATGAACCAGCGGTCATCCTGGCCGGACGAGCGGCTGATCAGGGCAGCTCAGGACGGCGACGTCACTTCGCTCACCACGGTGGTCACGGAATCGCAGCCTCACGTGCGCAAGTTCGCCCTTTCGCTGTGTGCCTCGCGGCAGGACGCGGAGGACGCGGCGCAGGAGGCGCTGATCATCCTCTACCGGAAGATCGGCACCTTGCGGGCCACCGGTGCGCTTGCCTCATGGATGTTCCGGATCGTGCGCAACGAATGCCTCCGGCAGGTACGGCTGCTCGTCTCACGGAGCGACGAGGCGTCGGCCGAACCGGAGGCGTCCGCGGAACGGTCCGCCGAGGACGCGGTGCTGCACAGGCTGGAGGCTGCGCGGATCGCGGCTGCGGTCGGTGCCCTCCCCCGTGACCAACGGGACGTCCTGATCATGCGGGACATACAGGGCCTGCCCGGCAAGACCGTCGCCCGTTCGCTCGGTCTGAGCGACGCCGCCATGAAATCGCGACTGCACAGAGCACGCGCGGCATTGCGTCACTCACTTGCAGCGCCCGACAGATCACCTGACCGTGCCATCGGCCAACCAGGCGGAGGGGACCCTCGACCGTGAACACCGTCAGCATGGTGAAGCCCGCGGAGGCCCGGCCCACGGCACACTCCGCGGCGCCCGGGAGGAACTTCGCCAGCAGCTCCGTTCCGCGCCACCTGGCGCGCGGCGCCATCGGCTTCGGGCTGATCATCGGCTCGATCGCCCTGGTGCCCGTCGTCGGCCCGGCCACCCTGCTGGCGGCCCCGTTGGCCCTGGTCGCCTTCCGCGGCTGCCCCGCCTGTTGGATGGTCGGCCTGGCGCAGACCATCTCCCGCGGCCGCCTGGAGCGCCGGTGTGTGGACGGCGTCTGCGCCCTCACCATGGCGCACAGCGTGCCCCGAGCCGGCCCCGGAAGTGCCTATCGGCCCGCGTCGCGCTTCGCGTTCCGCAGGTGGGCGTCATGCAGAGCTGAGGCTGAGAACCCGGCGACGAAAGCGATCGGGCCGCCGTAGAGGAGAAGGAGACCGACATGCGAGATCCAGTCTCCGATCGCGAGAACCGCGATGACATCGACGTAGCAGAACAGGACCAGCGCCCCCGCTCCGAGATGCGACGTCATCGGTTGCCCCCCTCGTCATCACCGCCTTGACCACTCGTTGCATGCCCGGCCTCTGACCGGCCGACACCGTTTCGTGGCGGCTGGGGCGGACAGCTGCCACCGTTGTCCGGCCCGGCGGGTGCGGATCGAAAGGGCGCCGACATGCACGACGGCCTCGGCCTGGATCCGCGCGTGCGCGGCGTCCCGCCCGCCCGCTCGGGCCGCGGCCCTCGCCGGGGTGCCCGACCGAGCTCCATGCCGACAAGGGATACGACTACGACCTCCTGCGCAGGTGGCTCCGCCGACGGCTCGGCCGACACCGTCGGTCGTCGCGAGGACGGTGTCCTGGCTGGCCTGCTGCCGGTCCGGCATGGTGTAGGCGAAGTTCATGACGGCGCGGCGCAGACCGGGCCGGCGCAGGGGGGTGACCCGATGAGCCGTGGTGGCCGCGCGCAGGAGGTAGCCGTCGCCCGGCCGGTGGTGCGCGTGGCGCGCGGCGGCGGTCTCCAGGCCGTTCAGATCGTGGGAGCGAGGAGTGAACTGCAGCAGGCCGCCATCCGCGGGGTCGCCGGGTGCTTCGGTGAACAGGACCAGGGCCAGGGGGTAGTCGTCCGTGTGCGCGCCATGGGTGTCGCCCTCCCGGTGCAGGATGTTGATCACGTGCCGCTCCAGCGGGTCGGTCAGCCAGACAGCCAGTAGGCCGGAGAACGCGCCGATCCACGAGAGCACCCACCGGGCCCACGCCACCGCGACCACACGAGCGCCGCCGTCACACCGCGTGGGGCTGCCGGCACGTCTGGCCGGCGGCGGATCTGTGACAGGCGCCGAGCGTGGTCACTCCGCGTAGCGCACTGGCCCTGCGGCCGACTGGCCACCTGCCCCTTGGACGGGGCCGCCCGCACAGACCTCGACACCGGCAAGGTGAGCGCGGCCCCCACCGGCCGCGGCATTTCCTCACCGTCGGCGTTCACCGCGCGATCCGCTGGTGTGGGCGAAGCGACCCCTGGTGTTATTCAATGGGGTGTGCGGTCAGGGAGCTCGGGGCCCCGTCGCACGGGTCCGAGTACGGCCCCGGCGCTGCGCCGGGGATTGCTGAGAGAGCCGCATGGACTCCACGCCCTCCCCCTCGTCCTCTTCGCCGTTCGACCTGGTCAGCAGCGCCCTGGGGCGCTACGTCCCGCACGGCGGAGCGGCAGCGGGCGCCGGTCCGGCCGACGCACGGGGCGACCGCACCACCGGCCGGGGCGGACCCGACAACCCGGCGGCCGACCGGCAGGACCAGATTCTGGGCGTGGTCAACCTGGACAGGAATCTGCGCATCACCCGCGCAAATCTGGACGCCCCCGTGTTCGCGGGTCTGGACGCCGTGGCCGGGAGTGCCTTCGCCGATCTCCTGCCCCCCGGCGACGTACCGACGGTCACACGGCGGTTGCGACAGGTACTGGAGATCGGTGAGGCGCACGTCGCCCGGATCCAGCGACTGCGGCGCGGCGACGGGTCGGAGCTGGTGGTCTCGATGAGCATCCTGCCGGCCGCGGCGCCGCAGGAGGGCCTGACCGTCTCCCTGATCGCCATGGCCAGGAGGCTGCATCTGTACGCCGCCGAGACCGCGATCGGCACCTCGCTGGACATCGGCGAGACCGCGCAGTCGCTGGCGGAGTCCCTGCTGGCGTGGGGAGACGTGGCCGCCGTCGACCTCGACTTCGCCGTGTGGACGGGCGAGGGAGTCACCGAACGGGCGCAGGGGCGCATCCGGCTACGGCGGGCAGCCCTGGTGCCGGACCGGGCGTGGCCCGCGGGCTACGTGACTCCGGGCGACGACCTTCCGAGCGACGCGAGTCGCCTGCTGGCACAGGCGGTACGGCGGGACGACGCCCCGCAGGCCATCGTCGTACCCGACCGGGAGGCGGTCGAGCGGCTGCTCGGCAGTCCGCGGGTGATCCGTGCTCTGGTGCCCGGCGACCGGTCGGCGAGTGTGGCGTGCATACCCCTGGTCCTGGACGGCGCGCCACCCGTCGTGCTGGGCGTGGCGGAGGTCTGGCGGCGGGCGGACCGCCCCTTCCGCGACAGCGAGTTGTTCGACCTCCAGGAACTGGTGGCCAGGACCGCCCATCACGTCGACCTGGCCCGTCAGCATCAGCGCGAGCACACGCAGGTGCTGGCGTTGCAGCGCCGGCTGCTGCCCCGGAGCGGCGGCGACACCCTCGAGATCGCCAGCGTCTACCAGCCCGCCACCCCCGACAGCGCGGGCGTCGGCGGCGACTGGGTGAACAGCTTTCCGCTGCCGGACGGCCGTACCGCGCTGGTGGTCGGTGACGTCGTCGGGCACGGCCTGGGAGCCGCGGCAGCCATGGGCCAGCTGAGCATGGAGGCCCGCGCGCTGCTGTCCGCGGGGCTGGCCCCCGACGAGGTGCTGGAGCACCTGGACGAGACCGTGACGCTGCTGGACGACGCGGAGTCCGGGCTGGCTGCCGGCTACAGCGCCCTCGGCTCCACCTGCTGCATCGCCCTCTACGACCCGGTCAGCCACCACCTGACGCTCTCCAGCGCCGGTCACCTTCCCCCGATCCTGGTGCTTGCGGACGGGCACGCGGGCCCGCTCGCGGTCCGCCCTCACCCCGGCCTGGGCGCCGAGTTCGCGCTGCGGGAGCCGTTCGACGTGCACACGTTCGACGCGCCCCCGGGCTCCCTGCTCGCCCTCTACACCGATGGTCTGGTGGAGGACCGGAGCCTGTCGATCGACGAGGGCATCAGCAGGCTGGCGGATGCCGTGTCCACGGTGCACCCCTGGGACGCCCTGCAGCAGGCCGCACGGCACGTCGTCTCCGTGCTGGCGCCCGTGCGCCAGCACGACGACGTGACCCTGCTGCTCGCGCGCCTGATCGGCTACCGCAAGGAGGACACCGCGACCTGGCGGCTGCCCGCCCGCGACGACGCGCCCGCCCGTGCCCGCGCGCACGCCTCCGCGCTGCTGCGGCAGTGGCACACCACGGGCCGCACCCTGGACGACGTGCCGCTGCTGGTCAGCGAGCTGGTCACGAACGCGGTGCGCTTTGCCGCCGGTCCCATCACGGTACGACTGATCAGGACCGGTCACGGCCTGCTGTGCGAGGTGGGCGACACCGGGAACGGCAGGCCGCGTCTGAGCCGGGGCGGCCTCCTCGACGACGGCGGGCGCGGCCTGCACATCCTGCACAGGCTCACCACCCGGTGGGGAGTGCGGTGGACGGACACCGGCAAGGTGGTCTGGGCGCACGTCGCCAGGTGACGCGGCTGCGGGGCGGGGCCGCGGCCGGCGTACGCGAGTGCGGTGAGGGTCGGGGCGTCGTGCGCGTCAGCCGACGGGTACGTACGGCGCCCTCAGCGGTACCGGCGATGCGGGCGGCCCGTTCGCTGGTACGGACGGCCCGCGCTCCCGCTACAGCCACTCCCCTTCCAGGGCGGTGGCGGTGAGGCCCGGCGCCGCCGCGTACAGAACGGCGCGATCGCCCGGCTTCTGCCCGGCGTCGTACGCCCGCCTCAGGATGTCGAACACGGCGGCGCCTCCGCGGTTGCCGCTGGTGTAGCTGTCCCGGCTGTAGTCCAGCAGCCCCGACGGCCATGCGTCGGGCATCGTCTGTTCCATGTACTCCAGCACCCGGGTACCGCCGGGGTGCGCGAGCAGCACGTCGGGGTGCCAGGAGTCGGGGTCGTCCTGATAACGGACGCGCAGCCACTCCCACATGGCGGTGACCGTCTCCTGCACCGCGCGCGGCCCACGCCGGTCCATCACGAAGTGGGTGCCGTCCGCGCGCGTTTCCAGGCGGTGCAGGTCGTGGGTGCCGGGCAGGGTGTGGTGCCAGGCGGCGTCCAGTCGCAGCACCGACTCGCGCGTCGGGCGGCCCGTGACCACCGCGGCGACCGCGGTGTCCGCGAACAGCAACCGGACGATCAGGGACTCGAGGGTGTCGTCCGCGGGCTGGTAGGTCGTGCTCAGCGCCTCCGCGATCACGACCAGGACCACTCGTTCGGGGTCCGCGGCCACGAGATCCGCCGCCAGGGCCAGGGAGCGGGTCCCCGCGACACAGGCCCACTGCGTGGCCGGCAGCAGCATCGCGTCGTTGCGGAGCGAGAGCCTGTTGGCCAGGGCGATGTCCAGACCCGGCAGCGCCGGTGTGGTGGAGTGACTGGTGATCAGGCAGTCGACGTCCGCGGCGTCCAGGCCGGCGATCTGCAGGGCCCCGCGCGCCGCACGCTCCCCGTACGACTGCACAGCCTCCCAGGCCGGCGCGGTGCGCTCCTGGACGGTCTGCGGCGCGGGTATCGCCTCGAGGGCGGCGATCACGCGGTCCACGTCCTGCTGGGTGAACCCGCCGCGTACCAGCGCCTTTTGGGCGGGCCCGATGCCGACACCCTGTAGGGCGCCGCCGTCGCCGGGCGCGGCGGCGGTCTCCAGCGGCAGCATCCACCCGCGGGTCTCGATGCCCGTACTGGCCGCGATGCCGTCGATCCGCGGGGCCCACGCGGCGTGCGGGTGCCGGTCGCGCACCTCCGCCACGATCTGGCTGGTCTCCACGGCGTGCTCGCCATGTATCACGGCAGGAGGACAGAGGTAAGCGGCCATGATGGGCACCTTTCCAGCGGAACAAGGAGGAACGTCACGAAGGCTGCGTCATGGGCCACTTCGGAACCTCGCGCCCATCACGTCGGGCTCCACTTCGGGAGCCGCTGTCCCTGTCGAGCATGGACGCCAATGGGACATTTCCGCTGTGATGCAGACAACTTGGGCCAACTTTGGGGTCGTGATACGGCACACACCGCCGCAACAGGGGCCTTGAGGGTCACCTGGTCCGGGCGCACACCAGGCCCGGCTGATGACGCGCCACAGCATCGAACGACGGCCGTTGGTCGTACGACCTGCTGGCCAAAGGACAGGTGAAGGCATACCGGAACCGGGCGTACGAGCTACGCGACACCTACCCGACCAGCACCACGGCCCCGCTGTGGGGTCCCGTTTCCTTCGGCGACGACGGCACCGTGATGGCTGTCACCCTTGGACCACTTTGGCCTGCCCCGGGGTCGCTGGAACCGCCGGACGAGCAGTTCCGATGTGGCTCAGTGAGCGTTTTCAGCGTGGCCACTGGTCGGGGGACGGGCTGGCGTCGGCGTTGTGCCGAGGTCCGGTACTTGTCACCGGCATGGCCGGATGACGTGGTGATGGGGACTGGTCGAAGCGGTCCGGCTGGCACCAGTGAGGCAAACGGCTTGTCACACACCCTGACGCGGCGGCATCTCTGCCACCGACTGCGAAGGGTGTGTGACAGGCCCGATGGCTCATTGGATCAGGTCGGTGTGCGGATGCTCGGGAGAGGTCGGACAAACGTAGATCTGCATGTTGTCGGTGCTGCCGACTTCGACCTTGGTCGGCTGCGAGGGGCTCTGGCCACAGCAATGACCGACGGTGTTGGCGGCGTTGGCGGCGTCCTGGTCTTCGCAAGGTGCCCAGCCGTGTGCGTCACCGCCGTCCCATTCGAAGGAGGCGATGGTCAGCAGCGGGACCATCTGTGCATCACAGACAGTGCAGTATCGGGGGTTGGGGTCGGTGCGGCCCCATGGAGGCCAGCCGCCGACCTTCCATCCGGGCGCGTCTGCCAGATGGATGTCATAGAAGTCCCGCGGACAGTCCGCGTAGGAGCTGTCCACGTCGGCGCCGGCTGCCTGCCACCTGCTCCAGTCCTCCACCATCAGCCGCATCTGCGGGCTCAGATCGAGGCTGTCGGGGTACTCGGTGATTGCTTCCGGTGCCAGCCCGCACGGATCCGGCACATAACCCTCATAGTTCACCTCGTACGGCTCCGGCGGTGTGGCGAGGATGTCGACGACCGCGGCGGCGGACCGCCAGAACAGCGCGGTCGACGGCTTGTAATCCGGATCGTGGTCGTAAGGACACCAGAGAACCTGGAGCAGATCGGCCTGTCCGGGCGGCCGAAGCAGATGTACGTCGCGTAGATACAGTTGGGCCACGGGCAGCATGGGGACCGGGCAGTCCGCGGGCAACGGAGGGCCGGCGTCGCGTCGCTCCGCGAGCATCGCGGCGTTCCGCTCCTTGATCGTCTCCTCCTCGGGCGTTATCCCAGGACCACCGTGATCACCGTGCCACCGGGCCCGCATGCGCCTCATGAGTCGCACTTCGGCCGGCGACTGGCGAAACCCACTGTCACGGTGCAGGTGCGAGGCTTCGCAGTGCGGCCACGGCTCCTCAGTCGGCCACAGCAACGGTCCCCCGACCGAGCTCTCCCCGACCGAAGGCGACCCGGGACGAGGGTGCAGCCGAATCGCAGGACGCGCCAACGGCGCCAGCTCGGGAAAGACCGCGGTCACGTCCACGGGCCGCGGCGGAGTCGTGCGTACGAAAACCATGCAAGTGATCCTGCCACCAGACACTGACAACCCCTGGCTGCCTCAACCGGCTTCGGTGGCATCGGTATTCAGCTGGTCAAGTCCAATGCATGCACCCTCGGCCACGGTGACAGTGAGCCTGCGGGCCTTGACCCTTGATCGTGGACACCGGTTGTCATGCGGCAGTGGCCAGCGTGGTTGATCGTTGCTCGAAGGCGATCGGGCTGATCTGGCCGAGGCGGGAGTGGCTTCTTCGGGTGTTGTGGCGGGTCGCCCAGCGGAAGACCGCGAGCCGGGCCTCGCGCGCCCCGTTCCACCGCTTCTTTCCCTGCAGCGTCTCCCGTTTCAGGGATGCGTTCAGCGATTCCGCGGGGGCGCTGTCCGCGCTGGTGCCCACCGCGCCGCGCGATCTGATCACACCGAGGTCCTCGCAAACCTGGGCGAACTCCTTCGAGGCGTACTGCGCCCCGACCGCAGACGAGATCCTCGAACGTCTCGCCGGCTATCTGAACAGAATTCCTGACTCGGAAGACTAGAGGGCGACGGTGCCCGGGCCCGCGCCCCGCATCACGACGTCCTTGACGGTCTGCGGGTCGTCGACTGTGTAGTCGTAGTAGTCCGCCGGGTCCTCGACGCTGCCGCCCGTGACCGGTTCTCCGGTGTCACCGACGAACACGTTGTTCCGTTCGACGATGTTGCCCTCCGGCCCCGAATAGCTGTTGGTCATGGGCTCTTCGACGTCGTCGAAGTAGTTACCCTCGACGAAGCAGCCGGAGTCGGCGTTGCAGGCCGGGCCGGTGTCGCTGTTGTCGAGGAAGTAGTTGTTGTAGATGTGCACCGGGTCTCCGAAGCGGGTGCGCGGATTGCGCTGCGGGGTGCGGTCGTACCAGTTGTGGTGGTAGGTCACCTTCAGTCGGCCGATGTCCTGGGCGCCGTTCTTGTCGGAGTGGCCCAGGAGCATGTTCTTGGCGTGGTGATGGGTGTGATTCCAGGAGACGGTGATGTAGCTGGAGCCCCGCTTGATGTCGAGCAGCCCGTCGTAGCCTGCGGACAGGTCGTTGTGGTCGATCCAGACATGGTGCGAGAACATCTGGATGTTGATGGAATCGTCGCTGGCGTTCTTGAACGTCAGGTTCCGGACGATGACGTTGTGCACGGCGTTCACGGGTGGGGACGTGACGCTGTCGCTCGCGGGGAGGCCGATGTTCAGGCCGCCGCCGGAGATACCGGAACCCGCGCCGACACCGACGATCGTCTTGTCGGAGCTGACGTCGTACATGCCGGAGGGCAGCGTGATCATGCCGTTGACGCGGACGACTCTCGGCCCCTCGGCTTTGACGGCGGCGATGAGGTCGGCGGCGCTGGAGACGGTCACGGTCGGACCGCCCGCGCCGCCGGTCGTGCCGTTCTGGCCCCATGCGGTGACACTCGCGAACCCGGTGGGCGCCGACTCCGCCAGTACGGGCGGGGAGGCGGGGGCAGGTGAGGGAGCGGCGGCCGTCGCGGTCAGCGCGGCCAGGGCGGTGACGAGGAGCGTGCCTTTGCGGTGCATCGTGAGCCTCCTGGGTTTCAGCCGATCCTGCCGACACCCACGCCGGCCGGGACGGTGGTGGGGACGGTCGACGGGGCGTCGAGGGTGTACGCGTAGAAGGTGCGCGGCTCGATCACCGTGCCCAGCGTCTGCGGCGCCCCGGAGTTGACGTACAGGTTGTTCCGCTCGACCACCCGGCCCGGACCGCTGTCGTCGTAGCCAAAGTAGATCGGGTGGGCGACGTTCTCGAAGTAGTTGCCCTCCACCAGCACCCCCGCGTCCTCGGTCGACGCCACACCGTAGAGCCGGTTGTCGCGGTAGTAGTTGTTGTAGACGTGCACCGGCTCGGCGAACCGGACGCGCGGGTGGCGCTGGTCGGTGCCGTCGAAGAAGTTGTGGTGGTACGTCACGCGCAGTTTGCCCCGGTCGGCCGTGTAGTTGTCGTTGTGACCGAGCAGGCACGTCTTGCTGTGGTCGTGGAAGTGGTTCCAGGAGACGGTGACGTAGTCCGACTCCCGCTTGATGTCGAGCAGTCCGTCGTACCCCTGGGAGAAGTCGCAGTGGTCGATCCACACATGGTGGGCGCGGTTGGTGACGCTCACGGAGTCGTCGGAGGCGTGGGTGAAGCGGATGTTGCGGATGATGACGTTGTTGCCGGGCCGGGTCGTGGAACCGAGCTGGAGACCTCCGCCGGTGATCTCGGCGGTGGAGCCGACGCCGAGGACCGACTTGTCGGCCACCACCGTGATCATGCCGTCGATCTCGATGCGGCCGGAGACCAGGACGGTGTAGGGGGAGTTGCGGCCCACGTAGTCGGCGAGCTGGGCGCCGGTGGTCACGGTCACGGTGGGCCCGGCGGCACCGCCCGTGGTGCCGGTCAGGCCGAGCGCGCTGACACCGGCGAAGCCGTCGGCACGCTGTGCCGCCAGAGCGACGAGCCGGTGTGCAGTGGTGTCCGCGGCGGGTGCTGAGGCGATCGAGGCCCGGGCACCGGGGGCCACTCCCACGGTCAGCAGAGCGGCGGAAGCCGTGGTGGCGGCGGTCCCCATGAGCAGGCCGCGGCGGGTGATGGGACGGACTTCTGACACCGAGGTCTCCTTCAGATCCGGCCGGCGCCGGCGCCGGCGGGAACGATCGCGGGGAGGTTCGCAGGGGCGTCGAGGGTGTAGGGGTAGAAGGTGCGTGGCTCAACGACCGTGCCGAGCGTCTCGGGGTCTCCGCAGTTCACGTAGACGTTGTTCCGTTCCACCACCCGGCCGGGTCCGCTCTCGTCGTAGCCCGAGTAGATCGGGTGGGCGACGTTCTCGAAGTAGTTGCCCTCCACCAGCACCCCCGCGTCCTCGGTCGACGCCACGCCGTAAAGGGTGTTGTTCCGGTAGTAGTTGTTGTAGACGTGCACGGGTTCGCCGAAGCGGACGCGCGGATGGCGCTGGGCCGTGCCGTCGAAGAAGTTGTGGTGGAAACTGACCCGCAGCCTGCCCCGGTCCTGGCTGCCGTTGGCGTCCGAGTGGCCGATCAGCATGGTCTTGCTGTGGTCGCGGAAGTGGTTCCAGGAAACGGTGATGTAGTCGGCGCCGCGCACGATGTCGATCAGACCGTCCGCGCCTGTGCTGAAGGTGCAGTGGTCGATCCAGATGTGGTGCGAGGACTGCTGGATGCTGAGGGAGTCGTCGTCGGCGCCGGTGAACCGCAGGTTCTTGATGATCACGTTCTGTCTGCGGTACATGTCCAGGCCACCGCCGGTGATCTCCGCGTCGGTGCCCAGCCCGACGATGGTCTTGTTCGACCGCACGCCCTGCTTGCTGCTGATGCGCAGGGTTCCCGAGACTTGAATGACGTAGGGCTCGTTGCGGTCGCAGTAGTCCAGGAACGTGTCGGCGTCGGTGACGGTGACCACCGGGCCGCCGGCTCCGCCGGTGGTGCCGGACAGGCCCAGCGCGGGGACGCCCGCGAAACCGTCGGCACTCGACGCGGCAGCGGCTGCTCGTGTCCGCCGCGCCGCGGCGGGCGCGGCCGCCCGCGCGTGGCTCGCCGTTCCCGTGGCCGGCAGCGCGGCGACGGCCACGGCGGCGGTGGTGCCCGCGAGCAGGCCGCGACGGGTGAGGGAGGGGCGTTCTGTCGTCATCGCTTCTGCTCCTCAGATCTACCCAGGGCCGGCACCGGCCGGAACGGCGGCCGGGGACTCGGCCGCCCGGTGCGTGGTGCAGGGGCAGTACGTGTGCGGCTCACCGACCGGACCCCGGTCTCGATGGGACGGCTGCCTTCGACGGGAATGTCGTCATGCGCACCCAGGTGACACAGGCCGCCGCTGGACCCCACGGGGGCAGGGTTGTTGACGCTGCGGAAGGAAACGCCTCCGGCGTCGATGCCGGAAGGCACACGGGAGAGGGGCGAAGCCGTCGTCCGACGTCGCGGAGGGGTGGGCGACGGAAGAGGCGGACGGCGCGCGGAGGCAGAGCCAGAAGAGGCCGAGGTCCGGGAGAAGCCGATCTGCACAGCGGCGACCAGCCCGGGCCGACACGCTGAGCTTCTGGATAATCGCATGAGATAGCTCTTTCTAAAGGGATTGCTGATCACGACTTGAACGCGCCTTTTCAGTCGACTGAGCTGCTCGAAGGCGACCGAGCGATTGGGCAAGCGCTTTCCCCTGGAAGGTAGGGTCCTGTCACGAACGCGTCAACGGGGGCGTACGGTCACGAAAAGCGAAGTTTCACAACACGAACGAACAAAGACCTGCTGGGTGATAAACGATCACAACATTGCGTCAGCGTGACGTCGCCCTCCATCTCCGAGAAGCGGGACCGAGTGAGGGACACCGCCGCAACCGCGAGAGTCGCGGCGGCGGGCCGTCCGTCCTCGACCGGGGCACCTACCGTCGACGCAACATCGTCGAACGCTGCTTCAACCAGCTCAGCACAAGGGGTCGGCGCGCTGGACGGTCAGCGCGAGTGCGGTGCGGCGTGCCTTGTGGGCGGCTTCGCGTTCGTCCTTGTGTGCGGTGTACATAGGGCTCGCCGGTGACCAGGTCATCGCCATGGTGGTGACGATGGCTAGCACGTCGGCCGGCGCGATGCCGGGATCGACGAGGCCCCTGGCTTGGGCGTCGGCGATCGACTGGATCTTCTGTGCACAGTGGCCCGGCATGAAGTGGTAGAGGTCGCCGGTGGGGGTCCGTTCCAGTCGGGCCCAGGTGGCCAGGCGGACCAGTTCAGGGCGGACGAGGTAGGCGTCGTAGAGCCGGACGGCATAACCGGGAAGGTCGTCGCCGGTGAGGGGGACCGTCTCGGCGAAGACGGCGTCGAAGAGTGCCGCAAGACCGGCTGTCCGTCGGTAGCGCACCGAGCTGGTACTGCCCCGCCCACAATCTGCTGCGGCTTCCACCCCTCCTGATGAAGGGGCGGCCTCCCCCTCAACGCCGGTTCAGAAAAACGGTTTGGGGCATGCTGGCATGTGCTCACGCGCTCTACTTCGGTGGCAGGAGGCCGGTAGGTGTTACGCATTCACTTCACGGCGGAAGACCTCGCCCGGACACGGGTGGCCGCAACGATCGGCGTCGCAGCGGAGGTCTACTACAGCCTGGAGTTGCTGAGAGAGAGCCAGGAGCTTCCTCTTCTCCGCTCGTGGCGGTCAGCGGTCGCGGGCCGGTTGGGAGCCGACACGCGCCCCCTGACGTCCCTGATTCCGGTGCGCGGTCCCGGGCTTGATCTGCTGGCCCTGATGGGTGATGTGCCCTCCGTGGACCACGCCGTGGACAACCTGCTGCACGCCCCGGTGTCTCGGCTGCGGCGCGAGTTCGAGGGGCTCGACTTCCGCCCAGGGCACGTGCCATGGGCCAGACGGGTGTCCGAGGGTGACCGCGACGCGCGGCGGGAGCTCGCCGAGGCCGTGCGGGCCTGCCATCGGCTGACCGTGGAGCCCTACTGGCGCCAGGGGCGGTCCGACCTGGTCGCGCTGACCACCCGTTGCGCGAACCTGATGTTGGAGGGAGGCATCGATCTGCTGCTGCGTTCGATCTGCGCACCGCTGGTGCGCTGGCGTCCGCCGGTGCTCGAGGCTCCCTACCCGCGGCGAGTCGAAGTGCGTCTACAGGGAAGGGGGCTGATCATCACGCCCACAGTCTTCGCGAAGCTCCCGGTGAGCTTGCTGTGGGACCCGCTCGATACCGCCCAGCCACCCCGGCTGACCGTTCCGGCTCTGCGCCGGCCGCTGACCGGTACCGGACCGGCGGACACAGACGGCTGCGCCGTGCGGAACCTGGAGTCTTTGCTCGGCCGCACGCGAGCTGCCGCTCTGCACGTGACAGCAGAAGGCTGCACGACGAGTGAACTGGCCCGCCGCCTCAACGTCACCGCCGCGGCGGCCAGTCAGCACGCCACCGTGCTGCGGAACACGGACCTCATCACCACCAGCCGCCGAGGCGGGTCCGTGCTGCACCTCATCACTCCCCTCGGCCTGGCTCTGCTGCGCACCGGCGTCCTGACGGAACCCTGAGGCCCGAGGGCGCCGCGGCGTCAGTCCGGTGAGCGTAGTGCCGCCCTGCCCGGGTGCCAGCGGACACTCGCGCCGAGCTGCCTGCGGCGAGCCGCCCCGTCACCGCCTGCCCGGCTGCGGCAGCTGGACGTCGCTGCGCCACGCCTGCCGTTCCGCCCCTTTTAAGCCGTGACTTAAGAGGTAGGCCGCAGGTGGTCGACCCGCCCAGAATGTGAAGCCGCAACCGGCTCGTCCCATCCTGGAGATCGCATGTTCACGGCCGGTCACGAGTAGCACGACGGAAGCTCCTGTTCGCTCCAATTTCGTCCGACGGAGAGGAAGAGTCATGCGCAAGCCCCTGATGGCGATGGTTGTGGCCGTGATGGCGGCCATCGGTTTCGCCGCCCCGGCGCAAGCCACCGCGAACGCCGTGAACATGCCCTTTGGCATGGGCTACGGCAACAGCACCACGACCGGAACGATCCACTTCACCGACGGGTACACCGCCAGCGTGTCCGGCACCGTCCACGCGGCGAGCGGCGCCCGTATGGTCTGCTTCTGGGGGGCGAACGGCAACGTGGAGACCAAGGCCATCTGCAGCCCGTGGGCGTACGCGGGCGGGCCGAACCAGTCCTTCAGTGAACCGCTGAGGATCGCGCTGCCGGGCGGCGTCCAGCGGGTCTACATCGCGATGTACGACGAGAACGTCACCCCGCTGGCCGGGGGGTTCTGCACCCGCAACGGCTGTACGCGGACATTCTGAGCCGACTGCCTCACCCGTCGGCCGCGGCGGACTGAGGGGGGAACTGGCGGTCGGCCGTTGTTGCTGCCTGCTTCCCTCTGCTGCCGTATCAGGTCTCTCCTGTGCTCGTGCTCGGTCCGAATGGCAGGGGCGCTGGCCAGCTGTAGCTGTCTGACAGGGACTTCACTGCATCCTGGATCTTGCCGAGTCATCCTTCGATCTGTTTCGTCGGCGTGGTGCTTCATCAGTGACTTCGCCAAGTCCCCCAGTCCACCACGTATTCGCCAGACTCCACGCTTCCACCGGGCCCTTCGGATTCGACGGTGGATGTAGGCGCTGGCAGGTCACTGTTCTTGAACCGATCCTGGTCATCCAGGAGGTAGTCGAGCCCGCCCCATTCCCAGGCGGCAGCAATGGGAATGGTGCGGGACACTGCGCGTTGCAGCATCTCCGTCAGGTCGCCTCCCCACCCGCAGACCAGGGGAGGATCGAGTTGCCGCCAACTCGAGGTCCCAGGTCAAGGGGCTGGTGTTATCGGTCCTCGGGGACAGATCTCCTGCAAGTCCTTCAGCGACGATGTCACGCATCTGCTGGTCGCTGGCGCCCTGATCGCGGGCGTCAAACAGGCGCTGCGCGCACGCCGGGGAAGGTGCACGGTGAGTCGCCGGAACCGTCCGTCGTCGGTCGTGCCGACCGGCGCGGTGCACCCGAACCGGGCCCTCGTGTCCACCGTGATCCCGCGGTCGCGCCCTGCCGCTGCCAGCCCTTGCGGACCTGCGGCTGCCACCGCTGCCGCACCGCGTGCTCATGTCGGCCCTGGGCCACTGGAAGTACAGCCAGTCGCCGGTGACGTCGGGTGCGCGGCGGGCGCAGTACGCGACCCGAACTGGCCGTGGAGGTCGGCGTCGACGCCGCCCGCGACGCTGCCGGCCGGTGGCGCCACCCCACACGCTTCCATCATGCCCACCCCGACTCTCCCCCGCCGACGTCCCCCACATGTCAACGCCGCACTGACGGCGGCATGGGCGCGGTGGCCCGCCCGGCGCGCAACCAGCTGAAAACGCGCCCCGATCCCCTCGCCCGACGCCTGGGCCCTGCCCCGCCCCCACCCTTCTCTTTCTTCCTGCTGTGGGGCGTGGACTGGGGGGCGTAGAGGTGATGTCGGGCTGCCGACCACGGCCGCAGTGGCGTGGTGACCTGCGGTTTACGGGCGGATCCTACGAGCGCACGGGCGGCTGTCGGCGGGGTTGTCGGCCTGGTCCGGGGGCGGTGTCGTCACACTGTGTCTGCGGTCGGGCCTTTCTAGTCGAGGTCGGCTGCTGCGCTTCCTCGTACACGCGGCACCGGGTAGGGATGGCGGCCGCACTTCGCCATACCGCTACTGGCCGCCCTCGGCTCCGCCCTCCTGCTCGGACCACGCCTCGCCCCCGCGCCCGCATCACTTCTCACATGAGCCACCCGGCAGGAGGAGGCCTCATCGGGCTGGATTCTGCTGTGATCTCTGGGCTTGGGGTCGGTAATGGTGAGAGTCGGTGATGCTAGTGGCCGCCGAGCGGGCCTGCGAGGGCGGTGCCGCCGGCCAGCCCCAGCCGCATCGCGCTGGACATCCAGCCGATCGCTTCGGTCGACGTCCCCGGCGGCGCGAGTGAGGTGACGGTCAGGCTGGCCACGGTCAGCAGGGGGACGAACAAGACTCCCTGGCAGCATCGCCAGGGTGAGGAGGGCTGGGGCGGGGAGCGGGGCGAGCAGGGGGAACCAGCAGACGGCGAACCCGGCTCCCCTCGGCGCGCAGCAGCGGTGTCCATTCCTGTTCGGGGTCGTCGAGTTCGCTGCGATCGATGCCGCGTGGGTCGGTGGTGAGCACGGTGTGGTCAGGGGCGAGCAGTTCGGCCAGCGGTGCGAAGGCGGCGGCCCCCATCGGGGCGTCGACCAGCACGACGAGCGGATGGTCTCACCGGTCGCCCGTGCCGCCCGCCGTGCGAGGCCTGTGCGACGCCTACGTCCTCCGAGCCGGCTCGCGTGGGCCACATCCGCTGAACGGATCCTCGCGCCGGACCCGTCTTCCGGGGAGGGGTCTCGGACAGGCGCCTCCCCCGGGCTCGCCCCACCCACAGCGGCAAAGCCGCCCGTCACATCGCCTTGCTCGCGACGAGTCGGACGGGAACCTCGGCGTACGTGTTCAGGATCGTGTTCTGCGCGATCACCGGATCGCCGGTGAACTCGAAACGCTCCACGGACTCGAGCAGCACGTGGATCAGGGCGTGCAACTCCATGCGGGCGACGCCCTGGCCGACGCAGTTGTGCGCGCCGTGTCCGAACCCGAGATGGTCGAGGGGATTGCGGCGGAGGTCGAACTCGTCCGCGCGTTCCCACTTCCGCTCGTCACGGTTCGCGGAGGCGAAGAGCGCCCACACCCGGGCGCCCTGCGGGATCGTCACCCCGCCCAGCTCCGTGTCCCGCGCCGCGACGCGGGTGAGGCCCCGCACGGGAGTCTCGAGCCGGAGCAGTTCGTTGATCGTCGAGGCCACCAGAGCGGGCTCGGCGCGTAGCGCGGCCCACTGGTCCGGACGCTCGGCGAACAGGACGAGCAGATGGCCGATGGCCGCGGCCGTGGTCTCCAGCGACGGCCCGATGAAGTCGACGAGGAGGAGCGGGCACTTCTCCTTGGCGATGACGCCCTGATCGGCCGCCTCCAGCATGGCGGCACCGGGGCTGTGGGGCGCGAGTTCCCTGTTCGCCGCGAGCTCGTGGGCGAACTCGAACAGACGCCGTGTCATCTCCATGTTGTGCGGGGTGCGTTCGGAGACCGGGCCCAGCAGGTCGTTGCCCACCTGTCCCCACGCATAGAGATGTTCGCGATTGCGTTCGGGCAGTCCGAGGTAGTCGGGGATGACCAGCATCGGCATCGCCTGGGCCAACTCGGTCACGCCGTCAATCTCGCCCCGGGCGACGACTTCGGCGACGAGGTCGCGCGCCTTGCCTGCGATCTCCTCGGCGCGCGCCCGCAGGGGTCCGGGCCGTAGCCCCGCCCCGACGACGGAGCGCAGCACGTCGTGCTCCGGAGGGTCGCTGACGAGGGTAACGCCCCGCATGATCTGGTTGACATCGGGATCGAATCCCACGCCCTGGCCCGAGAGGAAGGCGTCGTGGTTGGCGAGCGCGGCTTTCACCTCGTCGTACCGCGTGATCGCGTACACGTCCGGTTCGCGCAGCCGGACGACGCCGCCCAGCTCCCGCAGGTGCCGATACTGCTCGTAGCGAGTGGTCCGGTCCGAGGTCGCAAACATGTCGATCTCTGTCATGGGTATGACGGCCACGGTTCCTCCTCAAGCGTCGCCGAGGGAATCGGCGCGCTCCTGTTCGTGACCGGGGGACAACACGCCTCCCCCTGCTTCGCTTCCTCGTTCGAGCCGAACGCATCCTCCTGATCTTGCTCGGCGGACGCGGCCGCCAAACCGCCTCCCGGTGACGGCCGGCCCTCCGGTCGGCCACGGCTGCGGAAGGAGAACCACCATCACGGCCGGGGCAAGCGACGGCAGCGCAGGCGGCGTACCGGCATCTGGCGGCCTGGCTGGACTCGCCCAAGCTCCAGGACAACCAGGTCCTGCCCCTGGCAGCGCAGGTGCTGCGCGGCTATCTGGGCCAGAAGGCCCCTCCAGACTGCTGGTGGGCTCGCCCGACAATCCGACCTGGGACGGCCCCGGCGCGCACAGCTGTTCGCCCAGCTGATCTCCGAGGTGGCCTCCCCTGCCAGCCCCAGCGCCGTGGCGCGGTCCGGCGGTGACGGCGCCACCGTGACGGCGTGAGTCTGCTGCGCAGGCGCAGCAGACCGCGGCCCAGCCCGCACCGGATGCGACAGGCGCGGGCACGGCTCATTCGCTCGTGCTGAGCGACGAGCGGATGGCCAGCCGCATCAGCAGTGGGCGCTTCACCGTCCGCATCACCGGAAGCTGGCAGTGGACGCATACCGGCGACCCGGCGATGCCGGCGCGTGAGCACCTGCGCCGGCAGGCCGCGGGAATCCGGTGCCGGCACTCCGTTCCGGATCTCGCAGCGGCCCACGACACCACCAACGCCTGCCTGGCACAAGGCGGTTGCCCACACCCGGGCTGGAGGTCAGCGGCACGGCCGAGTTGAGCGTCGCGGCCACAGACCGCGCCCTGGCCGAGGAACATGCCCGTCGGCATCAGGCAGCAGACCTCGAGCACGGCGAGGAGCTGCACCGCCTGGCCAGCTGCAGCGGATGCTCGCCGACCCAGGCCTACGCCGCGTGTGGTGGATGGCCCAGTTCCCCGACCGCTTCAACGACCTCGGAGACCTGGCCCAGGCGCTGAAGGGACTGCCTGCGCCGCAGGCGGGGCAGGACGACGACCTGCGCGGTGATTCCGGCTTTCACCGACGACCTCGTCACCACCCTGCACGCCCGCAGCAGCGCGAGGTCTTCGCCCAAGCCCTCGTCCAGACCCTCACGGCCCTCGGCCACCACCACCTGGCCACCGCCGCCGTCCTCCGGCACCGCCCTCACAATCCCGGGAGCACACCGGCATGAACCTCCACACCGCACGCTGGCTCCTGGCCCCTGTACGCCAGCTGCGCACCCGCCGCCTCATGGCCCGACACGGTCCGACGCTGGCGTACGACACCGCCTGGGCCCTCCTCGCCCTGCACAACGCACCAGACGAAACCACCCTCGTGCGCGCTTGGGCCCGTCGAGAACCCCGGCCCTGCCCCCGGCATCCAGCACGACCACTGGCACACACTGAGCCAAGCCGAACAGCAACACCACCTCAGGTGGCTGCGCAGACACGGGCACTCCCCCATCCAGCTCCTCCAACTCGACGCTGGTCTCGTCCACAGCGCAGGCCTCCACGTCCTGGACTGGGGCCGCCCGCCGATCCCTGCCGATCAGCAGCAGGCGACGCCACCCCCCTGATCACAAACCCGCGACCAGCCCTAGCAGCCCTCCACACATGCATCGCGCCGCCCCGCACAGCAGACGACAGGGCCCCCCTTTGAAGCAACGGCCGTCGACGCGCAGAGCTTGGCGCAGCTCGGCGGCGTCCTCCATGCAGCATGGGCTCACCCATGTCTGCGAAGCGGGGAGGGTTCCCGGTGGACCGGTCTCCTCCCCGACGAGCGAGGGCCGCCGGAGGCCACGTCCAGGCACTTGCCGAGCGCGGCCCGAGCCAGACTATGTCCAGCACGGACAGGTGGGGTGCGGTTGGCGAAGTAGATGACGGACAGCCGGCCGACGGACGCGATGCGCTCGTCTTCGCTCTCGGGGTCGCCAGCGTCCCACTGTAGGACGCCCCACGGCTACCCTGCCGCGGCGTCCAGAACGTCCCAGACCATCTCTTCGGCATGCTTGGGCAGTTCGGCGAGCACCGTCGCAGCCTACGGGAGAGCCGGACCGCGTACGGCTGCCCACCGGTCACCGGCGCCTGCTCCGGACCTCCTCCAGGTCCACGAAGCCGGTGTCCTCACGTCCGGAGGTGAGGAACGCATCAACCGCCCGCCACGGTAGGCGCGACGGGAGGCCGTGGATGCAGGCATGCGCAGATCCCCTCCACCAGGTGATCGATGAGCCGAAGCAGGATGGTTGTCACCCAAGAGAGCGGCTCATCTGCCGTTCGCCGGCGGCGAGGCACGGTGGTTGGCACCGGGTCAGCACGCTGCTGGTCACCACCGTTCGGACAGCGCGGCAGTTGTCACCGGCTGCGGCTCCTCCCGATCGGACGAGCGCGCCCTTCAGCTCCACCAGGCAGCAGACGAGGGAGCGTCGGACAGGTCACTTCCAGGTCCGCGCGGTCGCCGCGAAGAGATCCGGATCGCTGTGGACGGGGATGACACACAGCAGGTGTCCGCCCGGTGCCCGCAGCACATGGCACTGAAGCCAACGAGACACCTCGGTGGCACCGAGCCCCAGAAGGCGGTCGACTTCGGCCTCAACGTCGTCGGTTTCGATATCGATGTGCATGCGCGGCGTATCAGCAACCGACTGGATCACGGTAGCCAGTCCGTCCACAGCGCCGACCAGCGACGTGAACTGGGGCTCTGCCGAGTCGACACAGGCAGGCACGCCCAGAGCCGCCGACCAGAACCGGGCTGCTGCCGAAGCTTCCCGCTCGGGAGCGTCCACGATCAGCGCGTACATTCGTGATCGGTGCATGAATGCCACTGTAGTGATCACAGAGCAGGTCCGAGGCTCCCGGACGTTCTGGCAGCATCTTGCGTCAGCGGAGCTTGACTGGTCGGTGTCGCGGTGGCAGACGCCGGCGGACGACCTACCGGAAGGGCCTGATCTCGGTGATCCCGGCCGACCAGTGTCTCCGGCTACAAGCTGAAGGACGCTGCCGCCGGTAGCCGCAGCTCGCGCAGCAGACCGAGCGGGGTCGTCCCCCGACACGCTGCTGCGATCTTGGTGACAACAAGCCCCCTATGTGCCACCTGTCGCGCTGCGGCTCAATCGCCGGGCCTGGAATCCCAGTCGCTCCCACAGGTCAGAAATCCAGGTCGAGATAGTCGATGTCGTTGATCTCGACGTCGCTGAGGCCCAGGGAGCGGACCCCGCCGTCCTGAAAGTAGATGTCCTTGAACCCTTCTGCGATGATGCCGCGCAACTCCCCGTCGTCGGCGCCCTGGTCGCGGGTGTCGAAGAGGCGTTGTGCGTAGGCCGGGGGAGGTGCAGCGGTGCCTGCGGCCACTGTGCGCGGATCTCGACCGAAGCGACAGCCGCCCACCAGCCCGGCGGTGAGATGAACACCGTGGAGAAACTGGGTCCAGTGCCCGCAAGCACGGCGGAGAAACCAGGGAAATCGACCGTGTGTTTTTACATTCGCCGGGCACGAGAGCGACGGAGGTTGATAACTATGGTTCCCCTGCTTCTCGTTCTTCTGCTGGCCCTGATCCTCTTCGGCGCGGGCTTCGCGCTGAAGGCACTGTGGTGGATCGCCGTCATCGTGCTGGTCGTCTGGCTGCTCGGCTTCGTCATGCGCTCCGCGGATACGGGCGGCCGCAAGGGCCGCTGGTATCGCTGGTAACCCACCAAGCAGCAGCATGCCTGTGGGCCCCGGACAGATCCGGGGCCCACAGGCATGTCCCGAATCAGCACACCTCTCCGGGCAAACGGTGTAACCACCACCTTCCCGGGAACCGGGCCTCATAGCTGGGGCCCGGTGAAGCAGTGGAACCTGCGCCTCCAAACCACCGGACCCCAGCCACCCGACACCCCGCACCGGCCGCTCGCCAGACAGCAGGTCACGCGCGCGAGTCGGTCGCAGCCGTCAGGGCCCAGGCCCGCCTACGGCCGTCGCCCTGCACCCGAAAAGGAACTGCGCGGGAACCGGAAGGTGACGGCCGCCGTCCTGCCAGCGCCGCCTGTCCCGGGGCGGAGCACGGGTTGCGGTCAGGAACCGACGATGCGGCGCACGTTGTCGACAGAACCACAGCCTGCCTTCAGCTGACGCTCGCGCTCTTCCAAAAAAGCCTCGCCCAGCTCCTTGCGGCGCTCCATGGCCACGTTCTCGCGCGCCCCGTTGAGGATGGTGCGCTCCTCCTCGTCGGCGTGGTGGGTGACGGCCTGCACGAGCTCTTCCAACTTCTCGTCCCATTCCTGGGAGCCGACCTCGTCGACTTCCAGGAGTTCCAGGAGTGCTTTGTTGCCCTCCTCGTGCTCCTCCTCGCCGTGTTCCACCTCTTCGTCGTCGATCTTCTTGTAGCGCTTGAGGGCGGGATAGACCTTCGCCTCTTCCGCCAGTGCGTGCGCAATCAGCAGATCGGAGAATTCCCGCAGCGCGGCAGCCCTGTCGGCTTCGACGCTGCGCATCAGGCGAAAGAGATCTTCCATCTTCCGGTGGTCCAGGAGAATGAGTTCAACGACGTCTCGTGCCTCTGCCATGGGAACAACCATCACTTTCGTAGGAGGAGACCATTCCGGAATCCTGCTACCCCATCCTGTGGCGTTCAGCAGGACGGCCTGATCGAACGACGAGCAGAACCCTTGGACACCGGCCTGCACAGTCTCACCCAGACAGCCGCCGAGGCGTCGGCATGGATGTGCACGACCTGTGCGAGCCGACGGCGTGCTCGCGTTCGGTTCATCGGTCTGGCGGGGATCCGCGCGTACGCTGCAGGCGCGGTAGCCGTCGCGGTTGTCGAGGCTCTGCCGGGTCCTGGGGGTCGTAGCGCCAACAGACGGGCGTGTGCGGGCAGTGCGCGGTGAGCTGGCGGGGTGGTGGGCCTAGGTCCCAGAGGCGCCATCGTGCTTCGGTGACGAGGTGGTGAGCCGTTGTCCTATGTGGTGAGGCGGACGCGTCGTTTGTAGCAGCACAGGGCGGCGGCGAGTCCGAGAAAGGCCAGGTAGTTGCGGGGATCACGCTCGTAGCGAGGACTCAGGGCGTTCCTCGTCCACGCCGACCCCGACACTCTCACCCCCCACCTCCACCACGCCGCTAGCGAACAGGCCCGGTTGAGCGCGCACATCTACCGCACCACCACCACCCACCATCCGGACCGGTACCAGCCCCAGGTCCGCCGCAGTCCTCTCGCGCTCGACGCGGCCAGCTGGCGACATCCCCACCTGGCGTCAACCCTCGCAAGTATCGGCGTCGACGGCGCCTCATCTCTCCCCGTCCCCCCGTGGGCCACGCGCCACACCGCCCACTCCGCACGCCTGCACACCCTCACTGGTCACGGCGAGTGGATCCTGGCCGTAAAGACGGCGACAGGTGAGGACGGCGTTCCCCTGGCTGTAACAGCCAGCTACGACCGCACGGCCAGGGTCTGGAACCCGGTGACCGGCGAACTCCTGCACACCCTCGACTCCCACAACGGCCCAATCACTGCAGTAGCTACAACAATTGCGCGGGATGGCCTGCTGGCCGTTACCGCCAGCAGCAGCGACCGCACCGTCATCGTCTGGAACCCGGTATCCGGGGAGCGCCTGCACACTCTCACCGGCCACACCCGGGAAATCAAAGCAATCGCAACCACCGTGAGCTCAGACGGCACTCCCCTCGCCGTCACTGCCGCAAACGACCGCACCGCCATCGTCTGGAACCTGGAAACCGGCCGTCAACTCCACACCCTCACCGACCTCCCCGGCCGGGCCCTCGCCGCGATCACCACCGAGGACGGCGTCCCCCTGGCTGTCACCACAGGCAAGGACAACACCGCCGACCTCTGGACCTCCGCGACGGACGCACACTGGGCCGCTGCCACCTGCCCTTCCCGGCAAGCACCATCAGGGCGACGGACTGCGGATTCCTTGTCGGATACGGCTCGGAGGCCGCCTACTTCGCCTTCTCATGACATCCGATAGCGACAGCGGTCAACGGCGGGTGCAGGACTAGTTGCGATCCTCGGTCGCCCCGGAGGGCGACCGCCAGGCTGCCTGAGCAGCGGAAACAGCCTACCGCTCACTCCTGTGTGGGTGAGCATCGAGTAACAGAGCTACTGAATACGGACATTCAACTTCGGTGCGATCCGCGTGCCGCGGGCGTGCTTCCGGTGTGCTGGACGAACGCGCACCACACCCAGCCGCGCCCCAGCGGCCGCCGTCGCGGCCGGCGCGGTCGCCTACCGCGCAACGGCCCTGAGCCGATCAGCCCCAAGATGTCCGAGTTCAACGGAGCGTAGTCAGCACCAAACCAGCACGGGAGTCAGCACCGCACCGTCAAATCACCCTGAACTACGCGTCCCGGACGGCACTCGTTTCGACCACCACCGATCCCCTGAACCGCCTTTCCACGAGCCGGCATGGTGGCTGCACGCATAGCCAACCCTCGAACTATGTTGCCCCGCCACATGTGCGCCTGACCTGCGGATTCCTACGGTATGGCGACACCGAACGTCCCCGCCAACCGCCAGGAAGTGGTACCGATGTCCTCCCCCGCGACCGCTCCACCAGCCCCCACCAGTCTCAAGCGCATCGTCGCCGCCTCCCTCATCGGCACCACCATCGAGTGGTACGACTTCTTCCTGTACGGCTCCGCCGCCGCACTCGTCTTCAACAAACTGTTCTTTCCGGGCTCCGACCCGCTCGTCGGCACGCTGCTGTCCTTCCTGACGTACGCCGTCGGATTCGCGGCGCGCCCGCTCGGGGCATTGGTGTTCGGGCACTACGGGGACCGGCTCGGGCGCAAGAAGCTGCTGGTGCTCAGTCTGCTGCTGATGGGCGGGGCGACCTTCGCGATCGGGCTGCTGCCCACGCACGCGACCATCGGGTCCGCCGCTCCGGTCCTGCTGACCGTGTTGCGGCTGGTGCAGGGCTTCGCGCTCGGCGGTGAGTGGGGCGGGGCCGTCCTGCTGGTGTCCGAGCACGGGGACGCGCGCCGGCGCGGGTTCTGGGCCTCGTGGCCGCAGACCGGCGCGCCGGCGGGGCAGTTGCTCGCGACCGGAGTGCTCTCCTTCCTGACCGCCGTACTGTCGGACGCCGCCTTCGGCAGCTGGGGCTGGCGGATACCGTTCCTGCTCTCCGGTCTGCTGGTGATCGTCGGTCTGTGGATTCGTCTTTCGGTCGATGAGTCCCCGGTCTTCAAGGAGGCGTTGGCCCAGGCCGAGGCCCGCAAGGCATCGGACGCGACCGCCGCCGAGAAGCTGCCGCTCGTGGCGGTGCTGCGGCACCACTGGCGTGACGTGCTCGTCGCGATGGGCGCGCGCATGGCGGAGAACATCTCCTACTACGTCATCACCGCGTTCATCCTCGTGTACGCGACGACCTCGGCCGGCGTCTCGCGACAGACCGCCCTCAACGCCGTACTCATCGCCTCCGCCGTGCACTTCGCGGTGATCCCGGCCTGGGGCGCGCTGTCCGACCGGGTCGGCCGCCGTCCCGTCTATCTGGTGGGCGCGGTCGGCATCGGCCTGTGGATGTTCCCCTTCTTCTCGCTCATCGACACGGGCGGCTTCGGCAACCTCATCCTTGCCGTGACCGTCGGGCTGGTGCTGCACGGCGCGATGTACGCGCCCCAGGCCGCCTTCTTCTCCGAGATGTTCGCGACCCGGATGCGCTACTCCGGAGCCTCCATCGGAGCCCAGTTCGCCTCCGTCGCGGCGGGCGCTCCGGCACCGCTCATCGCCACCGCGCTGCTGGCCGACTACGACAGCTCCACCCCGATCGCCCTGTACGTGATCGCCGCGTCCCTGCTGACGATCGTCGCCGTGGGCGTGGCCAAGGAGACCCGCCACCGCGACCTGGCCGACATCGACACCGCCGACGAGGTGGCGGACAAGGCGGCCCGGCCGGAGGACGCGCGCGTCGTCTGATCCCCGCCCGTGCCCGCGGCGACCCCCGTGCCCCTGAGGGAGTGCGGGGGTCAGCTCGGTATTCGGGACGCCAACCGTTGCAGTCGGAGAGCGAGTTGGATCTCCAGGGCGCGGGCGGGGCTCTGCCAGTCCTCGCCGAGAAGGCGGGCGACGCGCTCCAGGCGCTGGGCCACGGTGTTGACGTGGACGTGGAGGTCGTCCTTGGTGCGGGCCGGGCTCATGCCGCACGCGAAGTACGCGTCGAGGGTGCGCACCAGATCGGTGCCCCGCCGTGCGTCGTAGGCGACGACCTCGCCGATGGTGCGCTCCACGAATCCCGCCACGTCCCGGTCGCCGGCGAGCAGCAGTCCCAGGAAGCCGAAGTCGTCGGCGGCCGCCCCGTCACCGCAGCGGCCGAGCAGCCGCAGGGCCTCCACACAGCGGCGGCCCTCCTCGTAGGCGGCGACCACCGCGTCCGGGTGGGTGGCGATGTCCTGGACGGGGGCGGAGGCGCCGACGGTGACCGCCTCGTGGACGGCGGTGCCGAGATGGCGGGCGGTGCGGTGGGCCAGCTCCGTCGCGGTGTCGCCCGGTGCCAGTGGCAGCAGCAGCACGGTGCCGCCGTCACGGGCGGCGGCCAGGCCGTGCCGGGTCGCGGCGAGGTGGGAGGCGGCGGACCACAGACGCCGTCGAGCGGCCGCCTCCTGGTCGGCGTCGGCGGCGCCGGCCTCCAGCCGCGCGGCGAGGACGACATGGGTGGCGTCGAGGTCGGCGCGCAGCCGGGAGGCACGCTCACGCAGTACGCGCGGGTCGCGGTCGCGGGCGTCGAGCAGATCGTCCAGCAGCTCACCGCGGACGCGCTGTTCGGCTTCGGCGGCGGAGCGCCGGGCGAGCAGCAGCAGGGAGGTGACCATCGCGGCGCGCTCCAGCGTGCGCTGGTCGACGGGGTCGAGGCCGGGGTGGCCGCGCAGGACGAGGGCGCCGAGCAGTTCGCCGCCCGCGGTGACGGCGGCGATCCAGTCGTCCCCGTGCCGCACGGCGTGGCCCTCGGCGCGGGAGGTCTCCAGGGCCCCGGCCGGGGCCGCGCCGGCCTCGGTGAACTCGACGGCGCCGGCCAGGACCTGGGAGACGGCCGCCGCCACGTCGTGCACCCCGCCGCCGCGCAGGACGAGTTCGGCGAGCCGGTCGTGGACGTCGGAGGCGCGCTCGATGACCGCGCTGCGGTCCTGGATGATCTCGTTGGCGCGCTCCAGGCCGGCCAGGGCCGAGCGGGTCTCGGTGAGCAGGTTGGCGGTGTCGATGGCAGCCGCGGCCAAGGCGGCGAAGGAGCCGAGCAGGGCGATCTGCTCGCGCTCGAAGACGCGGGCGCGCCGGTCGGCGGCGAACAGCACCCCGATGACGTTCGCCCCCAGCATCAGCGGGACGCCGAGGATGGCCACCAGGCCCTCGTCGTGCACACCCGCGTCGATGGTCGTGGTGTGCCGGAAGCGGTCGTCGCGGAAGTAGTCGTCGGTGACGTACGGGAGGGCCGTCTGGGCGACCAGGCCGCCGAGCCCCTCCCCCATGCCGAGGCGCAGCTGCTGGAAGCGGGCGGCGACCGAGCCCTCGGTGACCCGCATGTAGGTGTCGCCCCGGACCGGGTCGTTCAGGCTGAGGTAGGCGACGTCGGTGCCGAGCAGGGAACGGGCGCGCTGCACGATGGCCTGGAGGACGGCGTCCACGTCGCGCAGGCCCGCCAGGTCGTGGGCCGTCGCGAAGAGCGCCGACAGCTCGGCCTCCCGTCGGCGGCGGCCCTCCAGTTCGGAGCGCACCCGCAGGGCGAGCAGTTTGGCGTGTTCGAGCGCGGCGATCCGCTCGGCGGGCAGCCCCTCGGCGCGGGCGAGCAGCACCGGCCGTTCGTAGGCCTCGGCGGACGCGCCCCGGGCGAGCAGTTCCAGGAACGGCGCCTCGGCACCACCGGGCACGCCGGGGGCCGCCTCGGAGCGGGGCACGGCGGCCTCGGCATCGCTGACGGAGCGCTCGACCGGCTCCACGTGATCGCGGGACATGCTCACAGGATTCCTCATGACCGGGCCGGCCCGTCAGGCCTGTGGAAAACTCCGGACCCGCCGCTCGCCCGGCAGGTCAGTGCGCGGTCCAGCCGCCGTCCAGGACCAGGGAGGTGCCGGTCACGAAGGACGCCTGCGGGCCGCACAGATAGGCGACGGCCTCGGCGACCTCCTCCGGTTCGATGAGCCGCTTGACCGCGCTGTCCCGCAGGAGCACCTCGGCCAGTACGCGTTCCTCGGGCAGGTCGTGCGCCCGCGCCTGGTCGGCGAGCTGCTTCTCCACCAGGGGGGTGCGGACGTAGGCCGGGTTCACGCAGTTGGAGGTGACGCCGTGCGGCGCGCCTTCGAGGGCGGCCGTCTTGGACAGTCCTTCGAGCCCGTGCTTGGCGGCCACGTACGCCGACTTGTAGGGCGAGGCGCGCAGTCCGTGCACGGAGGAGACGTTGACGATGCGGCCCCAACCCTGCCCGTACATGTGGGGCAGGGCGCCGCGGATGAGCCGGAACGGCGCCTCCAGCATCACCGTGAGCACCGTGTGGAAGACGTCCGGCGGGAACTCCTCCAGCGGCCGTACGAGTTGCAGGCCGGCGTTGTTGACCAGGACGTCGGTGCCGGCGGCGGCGAGTTCGGCGGCGTCGAGGTCCGTGAGGTCCAGGACGTGCGGCTCGACGAGACCCGGCAGACCGGTGGCGCTCTCGGCGAGTGTCTCCAGGCCCGTCGCGTCGCGGTCGACCGCCCGCACCTTGGCCCCGGCGGCCGCCAGCCGCAGCACGCAGGCGCGGCCGATTCCACCGGCGGCGCCGGTGACGAGGGCGGTTCGACCGTGCAGGTCCAGGGAGAGGGAAGGGGCGGAGGGACCAGGGGCGGCGTGGGGCGTGGTCATGTCTCGACCCTAGGCAGCGCCGGGACCTCACCCCATGTGGTCAGCCCCCATACTTCAGCTGGAACTCATGGACTCGAACCATGTGGGCTCGTCCGACAGGGCCTGCTTGATCCGGAACAGCGCGAATTCGTGCAGGTCCGGCAGGGCGTCCACCGCGAACCACCCCACCTCCAGCGACTCGTCGTCGTTGACACGGGCCTCGCCGCCCACGGCACGGCAGCGGAACGTGATGTCCATGTACTGGCAGACGTCGCCGTTGTCGTACGTGACCGGTTCCAGTGCCTGGACGAGGACGACCCGTTCGACGACGCACCGCACCGCGGTCTCCTCGAAGACCTCCCGCACCGCGCAGACGGCCGGCTGCTCGCCGGGGTCGGGGATGCCCCCGATCACCGCCCACTCGCGGGTGTCCGAGCGACGGCCCAGCAGTACGCGACCAGCGTCGTCGAAGACGAGGGCGCTGACCCCGGGCAGCCACAGCAAATGGTGGCCGGCGGCGGCCCGGATCTCGCGGATGAAGTCAGGAGTAGCCATGGACCGACCCTAACGAGCCGGTCCGGCGACACCGCGCGCGTGGGGGACGCGCTCGGCGGGCGTACGGCTACACGCCACCGGCGCGCCGCCCGCGCATCCCCGCTCCGATCGCCCAGCCCAGCCCGCCCGCGGCGACGAGCAGGAGGGCGATCTCGGGGAGGATGCCCAGCTTCGTCGCGGGGGTCTGCGAGGAGCGCAGCGGGACCTTCTGGACCAGGGAGTCCGCGACGAACATGCCGGTCCTCTGGGTGATCTTCCCGTCCGGCATGATGATCGCGCTGACCCCGCTGGTCACCGGCACCGTGACGGTCCGACTGTGCTCGACGGCACGTACGCGGGACATGGCGAGCTGCTGGTAGGTCATCTCGCTGCGGTCGAAGGTGGCGTTGTTGCTGGGCACGGAGATGATCTGCGCGCCGTGGGTGACGGTGTCGCGCACGGCCCAGTCGAAGGCCGCCTCGTAGCAGGTGGCGAGGCCGACCTTGGCGTCGCCGAAGTCGAACACGCCGGGCTCGCTGCCCCGGCTGAAGTCCTGGCGGACCATCGAGGTCCATTCGTCGTTGATGGCGCCGATGAGCGAGCGCATCGGGAGGTACTCGCCGAAGGGCTGGACCTGCCGCTTGTCGTAGGTCTGGGTGGCGCCCTTCTCCGGGTCCCAGAGGATCTGCTCGTTGTAGAGCCTGCCGTCGCGCTCCACGACGCCGCCGACCGAGATGGGCGCGTCGATCGCCTCGGCCGCCTGCTCGATGACGGCGGCGGCGTCCGGGTTGGCGAAGGGGTCGATGTCGGAGGAGTTCTCGGGCCACAGCACGAAGTCGGGCTGGGCCACCTTGCCGGCCTTGACCTCGGCGGCCAGCCGCTCCGTCTCGCGCACGTGGTAGTCGAGGACGGCCCGGCGCTGGGAGTTGAAGTCCAGTCCGAGGCGGGGAACGTTGCCCTGGATGACGGCGACCGTCGCGGTACCGTCCTCCGCCTTGTCGCTGACCAGCGGGCGGGCGGCCACGGCCGCGAGAACCGGGACGGCCATGCTGATCAGGGCGACCGCGGCGGCCGATCGCCGCACCTCGCGCGTACGGCGCCAGCGGAGCCCGAGCCGGACGGCCTCGCAGAGGCCGAAGCCGCACAGGACGACCGCGAAGCCGAGGACCGGGGTGCCGCCCAGTGCGGCCAGCGGCAGGAAGACGCCGTCCGCCTGACCGAACGCGATCTTGCCCCAGGGGAAGCCGCGGAAAGGCACGCGCGCGCGTGCCGCCTCACCGGCGATCCAGATCGCCGCCGCCCACACGGGCCACGCGGGCAGCTTCGACACCGCGGCGACGCCCGCGCCGACCAGCGCGACGAAGACCGCCTCGATCACCACCAGCGCGATCCACGGTCCGGGGCCGACCTCGACGCCCGTCCATACCAGCAGCGGCAGCAGGAAGCCGAGGCCGAAGAGGTATCCCAGGCCGAGTCCCGCCTTCCAGCCACGGCCGCGCAGCACCCAGCCCAGGAGGGCGAAGGCGGGCAGGGCCAGCCACCACAGGGTGCGCGGCGGGAAGCTGACGTAGAGGAGCACTCCGGAGAGCGCCGCGGTGGCTGCCGGGACGAGCCGCAGGAGCCGTGCGCCGCGCGGCGGCGCGGTCGGGGGCTCCGGCTGGTCCTGCCGGTCCACGGAAGTTGCGGTGACGGTCACTCGGGGAGTGTACGGCGGGTCACCTTTTGGCCGACAGCACGGTCCGCGCGGCGGTCCGCGGTACCGCCCGCACGACTCGTGCCCAAACCGCCCGCCAGCCGTTACGGTGTGGCAGTGCTCCTGTCGCGTGGGGCGGCCGGGGAGGGTTTCACGGTCGTGGGGCGACCGGGTTCGGGGGACGGTGTGGGGTCCAGGGGGATGGCGTCCGCGGACGGCGAGTCCGCTCCTGACGGGCCCGGCGAGAGACGAATCGTTTCTGACGCCGTGGGTGTGGTGGTGCTCGCGGCCTGTGCCACCTGGTCCCTGGTCACCGCGGCCGTGAACGGCGGTCGTCCCGAGGGCGTCCTGCTCGCGGTGCTGGCGGTGACCGCCGGTTACGCGGCGGGGCGGATCCTGGGAGTGCTGCTGCCTGTCGCGGCACCCTGTGCGGCGGCGCTCGCCGGGCTCTCCCTGACGGTGGCCCTGCCACGGCTCGTCCCTGGACCCGAGACCGTCACTCCGCTGGGCCACGCGGGCGCCACCGCGGCGGTGCTCACCCTGTCGGCCGGAGCCGCCTGCTGCGCGGCCTGGGCCACTCCCGTGCCCGCGCCGCGGCTCGCTCTGCGTCTGCTGGCCGGTGGCATGGCGGTGGCCGGGGCCGCGCTGGGGTCGGCCATAGCGATGGTGACCTGCGGCGCCGTCCTGCTGTGCTCTCTGGCCGCCGGCCGGATGCCCCACCGGGGTCGCGGCCTGGCGGGGCTGGCTCTGACCGCCGCCGCCGTCACGGGCCTGACCTGGGCGACGGCGGGCGGCGCGCTGCCCGGCGGACTCGCCTCCTCGTTGGAGGACCAGCTCACGCCCCGCCGGATCGGCCTGTGGCGCGACGCCCTGCACCTGGCGCGGCACGACGTCGGCCTCGGCGTGGGGCCGGGACGCTTCGGCGAGTTGAGCCCGACAGCTGCGCAGGCCACCCTCTCGGACGGCAAACCGCACTCCGCGCCGCTGCAGATGGCGGCGGAACAGGGGGTCGTCGGCGTGCTGCTGCTGGCCGCGGCCTTCTGCTGGATGCTGTTCGCCCTGTGGCGCGCCGTGCGTCCGACACCGGTGGTGCTGAGCGCGGGTGCCGCGCTGACGGGTCTGGCTGCCGTGGCCGCGGTCGGCAACGCGCTGAGCTTCACCACGGTCTCGGTCGGCGCGGGGCTGCTGGCGGGTCTGGCCACGGCCCGCCCCCTCGCCGTCGAACCGGCGCCGGGCGTGGTCACACCCCGTTCCGGAAGGGCGGCCCAGCGCTCCCCCGACGGCCGTCCGGCCGCCTGAAGACCTAGGGGCTCTGCGTCACGTCGGGTGTGCCCTGCCGCAGCCGGGCCCTGATGACCCGTACGGCGGACTCGGCGTCGTCCACCGTGATCGTGAACGTGTGTCCGTCCCAGAGCCGCAGCACCACGCCCTCCCCGCGCCGTACGACGACGGCGGTGCCTTTGTCGGGGCGCCAGCGGTAGCCCCAGCCGCCCCAGTGGCGCGGGGTGACGTGCGGCTCGAAGTCGGCACCGGCGACATGGGACAGCGGGATGCGGCGGCGCGGCAGACCGATGTGCCCGCAGCGCACCTCGAGGGACTCCTTGTCGAGCTTGAGGTCGACATGGACGAAGGCGAGGGTGCCGAACAGGACGAGCACTCCGGCGGCGATGCACCCGACCACGGACATGGCGAGCGGCGCGATGGCGGACGTCCAGGCGGACACGACCGCCAGTTCGATACCGAGCGCCACGCAGGCCGCTCCGACCAGCGCGAGCAGCCACTGGAACCGGTTGGTGGCCCGCCCGTGCCACTCGTCGGGATGCGGGGCGGTCTCCTCGTGGGGGTGGTGGTCCCTCATATTTATGAGGTTACTCAGGTTTCGCTCCGCCGGTACCGTGTCGCGCAGGGTGACTGGGCCGGCCGGACGACGAGCGGACCGCGCCCGTCCGTCCGGTGATCTCCGGTCACCGGACGGGGCTGGTCTCCTGGAGCAGTCGGCCTTCCGCATAGGCGAGCGCCGGCGCCGGCAGCGCGCCCTCCCGGCCACTGAGGATGACCGTGACCGCGCCGAGGGCCCGCGCCCCGGGCTCGGGGCGGGAGCCGATGCGGCGCAGTGCCTGGGCGGCCACGGCACCGGCCGATCCGTGCAGGACGAGCGGCGGGCGGCCGGCGCCCTGGACGGCGGCGCGGATGCGCTCGGCGACCAGTTCGTAATGGGTGCAGCCCAGGACGACGGTCGTCACCTCGTCGGGGGTCAGGGCGGCGGCCGCGGCGACCGTGGCGTCGATCGCCGCCTCGTCCGCGTGCTCCACGGCCTCGGCCAGGCCCCAGCAGGGCACCTCGGTCACGGTGACGCCGCCGGCGAAGTCGTCGATGAGACCGCGCTGGTAGGGGCTGCCGGTCGTGGCGGGGGTGGCCCAGATCGCGACGGGGCCGCCGCCGGCCGCTGCGGGCTTGATCGCGGGGACGGTCCCGATCACCGGGATGCCCGGTTCGAGGCGGGCGCGCAGGGTGGGCAGGGCGTGCACGGTCGCCGTGTTGCAGCCGATGATCAGGGCGTCGGGCCGGTGGGCTGCGGCGGCCTCCGCGACGGCGACCGCGCGCGCGGTGAGGTCCTCGGGCGTGCGCGGGCCCCAGGGCATGCCGTCGGGGTCCAGGGAGAGCACGAGATCCGCGTCGGGTCGCAGGCGCCGTACCGCGGCGGTGGCCGCCAGCAGCCCGATTCCGGAGTCCATGAGCGCGATCTTCACCCGGCCACGATAGACGATGTGCTCTTGCGGCCCGGTCCGGTGGGGCAGACTGCGCGCGTGAGCGCCGTCGTGTGGATCTCCGCCGTTTCCCTCGCCACCTGGCTGTGGCTGCTGTTCTGCCAGGGCTTCTTCTGGCGCACGGATGTCCGGCTGCCCCCGCGCGAGGAGCCCGGCGAGTGGCCGTCGGTCTGCGTGGTCGTCCCCGCGCGCGACGAGGCGGCGGTGCTGCCCGCCAGCCTCCCCTCGCTGCTCGCGCAGGACTATCCGGGACGGGCGGAGGTCTTCCTCGTCGACGACGGCAGCTCCGACGGCACCGGGGAAATGGCGCGCGAGCTGGCCCGGCGGAACGGCGGGCTGCCGCTGACCGTGGACTCGCCGGGAGAGCCGCCGGCGGGCTGGACGGGGAAGCTGTGGGCGGTGCGCCATGGCATCGCGCTGGCACGCGCGCGTGAACCCGAGTATCTGCTCCTGACGGACGCCGACATCGCGCACGCGCCCGACAGTCTGCGGGAGCTGGTCGCGGCGGCGCGCACCGGGGGCTTCGACCTCGTGTCCCAGATGGCACGACTGCGGGTGGAGAGCGTGTGGGAGCGGCTGGTCGTGCCGGCCTTCGTCTACTTCTTCGCACAGCTCTATCCGTTCCGCCGGATCGGCCGGCCCGGGGCACGGACGGCCGCCGCCGCGGGCGGCTGCGTCCTGCTGCGGACCGCGGCGGCCGGACGGGCCGGCGTTCCGGACGCCATCCGGCACGCCGTCATCGACGACGTGGCGCTCGCGCGGGCGGTGAAGGGGTCGGGGGGCCGCATCTGGCTGGGGCTGGCCGACCGGGTGGACAGTGTGCGCCCGTACCCGCGGCTGTACGACCTGTGGCGGATGGTCTCGCGCAGCGCCTACGCGCAACTGCGGCACAATCCGCTGCTGCTGCTCGGCACGGTGCTGGGCCTCGCCCTGGTCTATCTGGTGCCGCCCCTCGCACTGCTCGGCGGGCTCGCCCTCGGAATCCCTGCCGTCGCGCTGCCGGGCGGCCTCGCGTGGCTGGTGATGACGGGGACGTACGTCCCGATGCTCCGCTACTACCGTCAGCCGCTGTGGCTCGCCCCGCTGCTGCCGTTCACCGCCTTCCTCTATCTCCTGATGACGGTGGATTCCGCGGTGCAGCACTACCGGGGGCGGGGCGCGGCGTGGAAGGGCCGCACCTACGCCCGTCCGGACGCGGTGGCCGACGAGGGCTGACCCGGCCCGTCCGGCGGGCTATTTGCGGCCCGGTGTCCAGTTCATGCCCCAGCCGTAGGCGTGGTCCACGGTCCGCTGGGGGCTCACACCGCGCTCGGGCACCAGATAGCGGGCCTCGCGCTGGACGACGAGGTCGTCACCGGTGCGGGTGATCAGTGCGAGCGCGCACACGGTCGACGGGACGGTGCACTCGTCCAGGGAGAAGTCGATCGCGGCGCCGAACTGCGGCTGCAGGGTCACCGTGGCGTGCAGGTCGGCGAACGAGCGGGCGCCCTGGTAGATGGTGACGAAGACGAGGATGCGCCGGAAGTCGTTCTTGTGGTCGAGGTTGACCGTGAGGTTCTCGCCACTGGCCACCGCACCCGTGCGGTCGTCGCCGTCGAGAAGGATGTACGGCGGCTGGTGCAGGGCGCCGAAGGCGTTGCCGAGGGCCTGCACGACTCCCTTGCGTCCGTCGGCCAGCTCGAAGAGGGCGCACAGGTCGAGGTCGAGGTCGTTGTGCCGCGCGACCGCCCTGCCGCGCTTGCTGCCCCAGCCGGAGAACTGCTGGTGCGTCTGCCAGTTGAGGTTCACGCGCAGGGCGCCCGAGGTGCCGCCCTGCTTCGTCAGCGAGACCGACGGAGCGGCCTTGGTGAGCGTCACCTTGGTGAGGCGGACCGGGGCCGTGGGCGGGGCGGGTGGCGCGGGCGGCGTGGTGTGGACGGGCGGGGGCACGGTGGCCGGGAAGGGCGGCACGGCGGACGGGGGCGTCGGTGCGGCGGCCGGTTGCGGTGCCGCCTGCTGCGGCTCGTCGACGGTGATGCCGTAGTCGGTCGCGAGTCCCTCCAGGCCGCTGTCGTAGCCCTGGCCGACGGCGCGGAACTTCCAGGCACCCTGGCGGCGGTAGAACTCGCCCAGCACGAACGCCGTCTCGACGGTCGCGCCGGTGGCCTCGTACCGGGCCACCACCGTGTTGGCTCCGGCGTCCCGTACCTCGACGGCGAGGTCGGGCACCTGCCCGAAGGTGCCGCCGTCCGCCGAGGCGGCCAGGACGACGGTCTCGATCGCGGGCTCCACGCGCGCGAGGTCGACGATGAGGGTGTCGGTCACCCTGCCGCCCGTGTCCTGCTTTCCCTCGTGGCGGACCGCGCCGGAGGAGTGCCCCGGCTGGTTGTAGAACACGAAGTCGGCGTCCGAACGGACTTTTCCGCCGACCAGCAGCAGGGCCGAGGCGTCCGCGTCGGGGACGCCCGGTCCCGACCGGCGGCCCACCTCGACCCGCAGCGCCGTCGTCGGCACCGGAAGATTGGATCCCTTCGGCATGGACATGTCCGCCCCCATCACCTGTGACCGGCCGGACCGCACGCTCCGGCGCCCTTCGGGTTGTCTACTCGTCAACCTATTCGCCCGGACCGCGAACTCCCATCCACGGCGCCGGAAGATCCCTGCCCAACCGCCGGTAACCCGCCGGGAGCTCGGCCTTTACACGATCTGGACCGTAATTGCCGCCCCTTTTTGCCAAGTTCGCTCGCATTGGGTATCCGGAGTCACCGCCGACACGGAAAACAACCCTCTTATCGGTCTCCCCAACCAGCACATCGTGGGCTTAACTTATGTGCCATGACCTCCCCCCGCTCCACCTATGGCGGCGGCTACTACTCCGCCTCCTTCCCGGACACCCCGATCTACGACTCGCTCGTGGCCGAGCGGGGCGCCCCGCAGATCGCCCCGATCCGGGTCCCCGCCGCCTACGACACGGGCGGCAACCTGCCCGCGTTGCCGTCGGCACTGCCCGCCCTCCCGGCGGCCCCGTCCCCGTACGCCTACGGCTACCCGCAGGTGCAGCAGCCCGCCCCGCTCCAGCAGGCGCCGGCCGCGTACATCCCGCCGCAGGCCACCGCGCCGCGCGGTTACCCCGGCCCGCAGATGCAGCAGCAGCCTCGCCCGGCCGCACCCGGCACGGGGTACGACGCGATGCGCCCCGCGGCTCCCCGGCCCGCCGCGCCCCAGTACCAGGACCCGTACAACAACCAGCAGTACCGCGGCTACTGAGCCGACCCGGGGACAGTCGCTGCCACCTGGCAGGATGAGGCCATGGGGAATGCGGAACTGCTGTCGATTCACGTTCATCCGGTCAAGGCGTTCCGGGGGCAGTCGCCCCGGGAGGCCGTGGTGGAGCCCTGGGGGCTGGCCGGAGACCGACGCTGGGCGCTGATCGACCACGGGGGAAGGGTCGTCACGCAACGTCAGCAGCCGCGCCTCGCGCGCGCCGCCGCCGAGCTTCTGCCCGGCGGCGGCGTCCGTCTGTCCGCACCCGGTCGGGAGCCGCTGACCGTCTCCGTGCCGCAGCCGATAGGGACGGTGTCGCTGGAGATGTTCCGCGACAAGGTGGAGGGCGTGCTCGCCGACGAGGCCGCGCACGCCTGGTGCAGTGCGTATCTCGGCGCGGACGTGCGTCTGGTGCACATGGACGACCCCGCGACGCGCCGCGCCGTCGATCCCGAGTACGGGCTGCCCGGCGAGACCGTCACGTTCGCCGACGGGTATCCCCTGCTGGTCACCTCCGCCGCCTCGCTCGACGCCCTCAACTCGCTGATCGCGCGGGGCGAGCACGCCGCGGAGGGGCCGCTGCCGATGAACCGCTTCCGCCCCAACCTGGTCGTGGCCGGCACGGAACCGTGGGCCGAGGACGGCTGGTCACGCCTCACCATCGGCGACGTCGGCTTCCGGGTCGCCAAGACGTGCGGCCGGTGCGTGGTCACCACGACCGACCAGAGCACCGCGGAACGCGGCAAGGAGCCCCTCCACACGCTGGGCCGGCACCGGCGGCTCGGCGGCAAGCTGGTGTTCGGACAGAACCTGGTGCCCCTCTCCCGCGGCACCGTCCGGGTCGGCGACCAGGTCGAGATCGTCGGCTAGTCCGCAGGTCATGCCCCGGTTTCCGGCGGGGCTCCCGGTCCGTGCCGTCGTGGGAACCTCCGCCCGCTCTCCGGCCGTTGTGCTTTTCGTGAGCCGTTCATGAGAGGACCCGGCCGCAGGTGATTTGGCTCTCTCTTCGCCCGGACCCGCGCGTGAACGGCTCCACGGGGGGTTATCACGGAGCGGGAAGGGGGTGCGGGTGGTGCGAGCGATCGGTGGACTCTGGCGCTGGCGGCACAATCCGCTGCGTCGGGCGACGGATCTGGTCGAGGCCTGGGTGGCGCTGACGGCCCTGCTCCTGATCCTGCTGGTGGCACCCGTCCTCGGGTCCCTCGTCGGCGCTCTCGCGCAGGACACGTTGCAGCAGGCCGTCCGCGAGCAGCGCCACTCCCGCCACCAGGTCACGGCGACCGTGGTGCGCAAACTGCAGGGTTCACTGCTGGAGGCGGATCCCGAGACCGCCTCCGGGCGGGAGAGCCGCACCCGCGTCCTCGCCGACTGGACCGCTCCCGACGGCACCCCGCACCAGGGCGCGGTCCTCGCCGGCCTCAAGTCCCCCCGCCGCGGCGACCACTTCCCGCTGTGGACGGACACGCACGGCCGTCTGGTGGCCCGCCCCCTGGACTCCGCCACCGCGACCACCCACGCCGTCCTCGCCGGATTCGGCGCGGCACTGCTCACCGCGGGCCTCGTCGAGGGAGTCCGAAGACTCGTCGTCCGGCGCATGCTCCGCCGCCGGTACGCCCGTTGGGACCAGGCGTGGGACCGCGCGGGCCCGGACTGGGGCCGCACCGGCACCGGCAGCTGACAGCCTTCCGTCTCTGGTCAACCCACCGCCCGTGCGCACGCTACGGTGGACCGGCCGAGCATTCGGCATCGACCCGCGCGCGAGGGAGCCGTAGGGGTGCGACCCGGCTGGAGCGCCCCGCAGACGACCGAGTGATCAGCACAGACCGAGGTGGGGGCACAGCAACGCCATGGCACAGGGCACGGTCCAGGTGACGCACACCGGTACATCGAGGTGGCGGCGCCGCACAGGTGAGTACGCGTCGCTCGCCGCCGCCCTGGAGGCCGCGGCCGAGGGCGACGTCCTCACCATCGCCCCGGGCACCTACCGGGAGAACCTCGTCGTGCAGCGTGCGGTGACCCTGCGCGGTCCCGAGGGCTCCCCCGGTTCCGTGCGCATCGCGCCCCTGGACGGCGTGCCGTTGACCGTGCGGGCCTCGGCCGTGGTGCAGGACCTGCACGTGGAGGGCCAGGACGCGGCGGCGCCGGCGGTGCTCGTCGAGGAGGGCACCCCGGAACTGCTGGACCTGCGCATCGTCACGCGGTCCGCGGCCGGTGTCGAGGTGCGCGGCGGCGCGCGTCCGACGGTCCGGCGGTGCACCGTCGACAACCCGGCGGGCATCGGCATCGCCGTGGTCGACGGCGGTGGCGGAGTCTTCGAGGAGTGCGAGGTCGTCGCGGCCGGGCAGGCGGGCGTCGCCGTGCGCGGCGGAGGCCACCCGCGGCTGGAGCGCTGCCGGGTGCACCACACCTCCGGGGCCGGCCTGAGCGCGACCGGCGACAACTCCGCGCTGGAGGCGGTGGGCTGCGAGGTCTACGAGGTCCGGGGCAGCGGCGTGCAGATCACCGCCCGCGCCACCGCGCACCTCACCGACTGCGATGTGCACCGCACCACCGCCGACGGTGTCACGCTCGACACGGACGCCGTGCTGACCCTCGCCGACTGCCGTATCCACGACATCCCGGAGAACGCGGTCGACCTTCGCTCGCGCTCCGTCCTCACGCTGACGCGGACGACGGTGCGTCAGTTCGGGCGCAACGGCCTGTCGGTGTGGGATCCGGGCACCCGCGTCGACGCCAACCAGTGCGAGATCTTCGACAGCACCGGGGACTACCCGGCCGTATGGGTCAGCGACGGCGCCACCGTGGTCCTCGACTCCTGCCGCGTGCACGATGTGCCGGACGCGTTGTTCGTCCTCGACCGCGGCTCGCGCGCGGACGTCGTCGACAGCGACCTCTTCCAAGTGCGCAACACGGCTGTGTCGGTGAGCGACGGCGCGACCGCCCAGCTCGACGACTGCCGGATCCGGGACGCGGCGACCGGCGCCTGGTTCCGCGACCACGGCAGCGGCGGCACCCTCAACAACTGCACCGTGGACGCCACCCAGACCGGCGTGATCGTCACCAAGGGCGCCGACCCCACCGTGGAGCGCTGCACCGTCGACTCCCCCGCCGAGGCGGGCTTCTATGTGTCGGCCGGCGGCCGCGGCAGCTTCCTGAACTGCCGGGTCACCAACAGCGGCGGCTACGGCTTCCACGTCATAGACGGCTCTCGTACGACGCTGCGCAGGTGCCGGACCGAGCGCTGCGCGCGCCGGGGGTACGAGTTCGCGGACGCCGGCGCGGACGCCGCGGCCGGTTCCGGACCCGTGATCGAGGACTGCACGAGCGACGAGAGCGCCGGCGTACCGGCGCCGGGCGCGCGGGAGACGGCCGTGGAAGCGGCGCCCGACTCGCCGGGGCTCCTCGGCGCGCTACCCCAGCAGCGTGCCACCGTGCCGGAGGCGCGGCCGGCCGCGGCCGAACCCGAGCGGCAGGCGCGTACCCCCAAGGACGTCATGGGCGAACTCGACGCCCTGGTGGGCCTGGAGAGCGTCAAGCGCGAGGTGCGGGCGCTGACCGACATGATCGAGGTGGGCCGGCGCCGGCAACTGGCCGGCCTCAAGGCGGCGTCGGTCAAGCGGCATCTGGTCTTCACCGGCTCCCCCGGCACCGGCAAGACGACGGTCGCCCGTCTCTACGGCGAGATCCTCGCCGCGCTGCACGTCCTGGAGCAGGGCCACCTCGTCGAGGTGTCGCGCGTCGACCTGGTCGGCGAGCACATCGGCTCCACCGCGATCCGCACCCAGGAGGCGTTCGAACGGGCGCGCGGCGGTGTGCTGTTCATCGACGAGGCCTACGCCCTCTCGCCGGAGGATGCCGGGCGCGACTTCGGCAAGGAGGCCATCGACACGCTCGTGAAGCTGATGGAGGACCAGCGGGACGCCGTGGTGGTGATCGTCGCCGGGTACACGGCCGAGATGGAGCGGTTCCTGTCGGTCAACCCCGGTGTGGCGTCCCGTTTCTCCCGGACCATCACCTTCGGCGACTACGGCCCCGACGAACTGCTGCGGATCGTCGAGCAGCAGGCCGAGGAGCACGAGTACCGGCTGGCACCGGGCACCGCGGAGGCCCTCCTGAAGTACTTCACGGAGATCCCCAAGGGGGCCGCCTTCGGCAACGGCCGTACCGCACGCCAGACCTTCGAGGCGATGGTGGAGCGCCACGCGAGCCGCGTCGCCCACGTCCCGGACCCGAGCACGGACGACCTGACCCTCCTGTACGCGGAGGATCTGCCGGAACTGCCCGGCTAGCCCCCGGCCTGCGCGCGCTGCGCCGGAACCTCCGGGTGCAGGCGGGACAGCAGCCGTTCGCGTTCCTCCGCGAAGGCCGGGTCCGCCTGGTAGTCGGAGTGGCCGAGGATCGGTGAGGGCAGGGGGTGCGCCTCGGTACGGCCGTAGGCCAGCGGGTCGGCGAGGGCGGCTCGGTCGACCTCGGGACCGCAGTCGTCGCCGGACAGCCGGACCGGGCCGCCGATGGGGTCGGTGGGGCGGTGGAGGTTCCGCCAGCAGTCGATGTCCTCGTGCAGGGCGTGCAGCGCGGCCGGACCGAAGTGGGCCGGGAACCAGCGGCCGTAGAGGCGCTCGATCGGGGAGCCGTAGGTGAGGAGGGCGACGCGGCCGCGGTCGGCGGGGCTGAGCTGCCAGGCCGCCGCGGCGGCGAGGACGCTGCCCTGGGAGTGGCCGGAGATCACGAGGCGTCCGCCGGTCGCGCGGGTCCAGGTGGCCATGCGCCAGGTCAGGTCGGGCACCGCGCGCTCGGCGTAGCAGGGCGGGGAGAAGGGGTGCGCGGCGCGCGGCCAGAAGGTGCCGACGTCCCAGAGGATGCCGATGGTGCGCCGCGCGGAGGCGTCCTTGTAGGCGCGTCGGCCCCAGGTGACGAAGAGTATGAAACCGAGCCCGATCAGCCAGGAGCCGAGTGCCTGGCCGGTCTGGGCGGCGCCGTGGACGAAGGGGTGGGCGTCCTCGGCGGCCCGGTCGGGGGTCCTGCCGGTGGCGAAGGCGCCGACGAGCGCGCCGGCCCCGAGCAGCAGGGTCGCGGTGGACGTGACGGCGACCAGGAGCGGGGCCCGGTCGGTGAGCGTGGCCATGGCGCGGGCGCGGGCGATGCGCTGGGTGCGGGCCGGGTCGCCGGGCTCGGCGCCGTACTCGTGGGCCACCGCGACCCGCTCGGCGCGGGCCAGCCGCAGGGCTCCGCGGGCGAGCAGTGCGCACAGTGCGAGCAGCACGATCAGCAGCGCCGGGATCACGGACGCCTGCCAGGTCAGCAGTACCGGCGGTCCGGCGAGGTAGGTCCCGGTGCCGTCCAACCAGTCCGAGACGCGCTGGGACACCCCGCCGGACATCACGCCGCCGAGGGCGCAGGCGAGCATCGCGACGGCGGGTCCGCCCAGGCCGTGCAGGGCGGCCCGGCCGTCCGGATCGCTCCCGGACCCGCGGTACAGGGTCGAGGCGACGACGGCGAGGGCGATGACCAGCGCGCCCTGGAGGAGGGCGATCCCGCCGAAGGTCACGTCGCCCGGGAGCCGGCCGGCCGACCGCCACTCGGGGCGCTCCCACCCGGCGTACACGGAGGTGAGGGCGAGCAGGACGAGGGCGGCCAGGGGCAGGCGCCGTACGAGGTGGGCGTCGAGGCGGCGGTCCAGGCGGTGTTCGCTGCGGCCCCGGCGGCACACCACCCAGACCGTGGCGAGCGCGCCGGCCGCGAGGGCGGCCTCCAGGGCCCGTCCGAGGACGTCCAGCAGGGCGGGTCCGCCGGGCGCGCGGTCCTGGCGTGCGGCGGCGGTGCCGACGGCGGCGGCCACGGTGAGCAGGCCGGCCGCGGTGTGGGCCGCGCGGAGCCGGGCGACCAGGCGGCGCCCGTACCAGAAGCCGGGGCGGCCGAGGGCGGTGTGGCCGAGCACGTCCTCCGGTTCCGTCCCGCCGTTCGGCGGCTCCTGGGACTCGTACGCCCGCCAGGTGCGGTGGGACAGGTACCAGAGCAGGACCGTGAGGGCGGTCGGGACGACGGCCGCCAGGGCGAGGCGGCGGCCGGGCAGGCTCCACCAGCCGCCGTCGGACACCGCCGGTGACAGGAAGCCCAGCCAGGAGTGCCGTTCGGCGCACGCGCGCGTGCCCGCGCACTGCCAGGCCGTCAGGTCCAGGGCGACCTCGCAGGCGGCGGCGACGAGCAGGACCGTCAGGGTCAGGCCGGTGAGCCGCACCAGCAGTCCGTACAGGCGGACCGTGCGGGTGCGTTCCCGGGCGGCGGGGCGCATCCAGTGGGCGAGGTTGACGACCATGAACGGCAGCAGCAGGAGCCACAGGGCGCGGGTGCCGTTGCCGGAGGTGAGGTTGGACCAGACGTACGCCTCGGGCACCGGCCGGTCCCCCGGGCCGCCGGCCGCCGCGTCCGCCGCCTCGGCGTCCACGTCGTCCTCGCGCCGGTACACGGCGGCCGTGTCGTCGCCGGTGATCCGCACCGTGCGCGGATCGTTCAGCATCTTCTCGGGCGTGGCTCCGCCCACGCCGTGGACCAGGAGTTCCAGGGCGGCTTCGGCCGCCGGGCCGGTCTGGGCTCGTTCCTGCGCACGTTCCACTGTTCTGGCACTTCCCCCGTGACGCGCTGTCGCTCTGTGTGCGTGCGGCACAAGGATCGCCGCTGAGCGATGTGCGCACACCCGTTGTCACCGAATCTCCCCCGTTCCGTGTGGGGAACGGGACCGTCGGGTGTCGCCGGCGTGACATGCGCGCGACGGGTGGGTGGTGGCACGGCCGGTGGTGGCCCGTGCGAGGATGGGACGCCCGCGCCGCCGCCGACCGGCAGAATGCCCTTGTCGGGGCAGGTGCGGGGGCGTGTCGGACGGAGTGGATCGGCTTGAGTCGAGAGGACCGGAGCGTACGTGAGTGAGAATCAGAACCTCCTCGCGGAGCAGCGGCGCGCACTCATCCTGGACGAGGTCCGGCGCCGGGGCGGTGTCCGGGTCAACGAGCTGACCCGCAAGCTCGGCGTGTCGGACATGACGGTGCGCCGCGACCTCGACGCGCTGTCCCGTCAGGGTGTCCTGGAGAAGGTGCACGGCGGTGCGGTCCCGATCGTGGAGGCGAGCACTCACGAGCCCGGCTTCGAAGCCAAGTCCGGCCTGGAGCTGAGCGCCAAGGAGGACATCGCGCGGGCCGCCGCGGAGCTGGTCGTGCCGGGCAGCGCGATCGCGCTGTCGGGCGGTACGACGACGTACGCGCTGGCCCATCAGCTGGTGGACGTGGCGGATCTGACCGTGGTGACGAACTCGGTGCGGGTGGCCGACGTCTTCCACGTGGCGCAGCGCTCCTCGGGTCCCCGGCAGGGCGCGGCCACGGTCGTGCTGACCGGCGGAGTACGCACGCCGTCCGACTCACTGGTGGGCCCGGTCGCCGACCAGGCCATCGCGGCGCTCCATTTCGACCTGCTGTTCCTCGGCGTGCACGGAATATCGGCCGAGGCCGGTCTGTCGACGCCGAACCTGGCGGAGGCCGAGACCAACCGGCGGCTGGTGCAGTCGGCGCGCCGGGTCGTGGTGGTCGCGGACCACACCAAGTGGGGTGTGGTGGGGCTGAGTTCGTTCGCGGCGCTGGAGCAGGTCGACACGCTGGTGACGGACGCCGGGCTGCCGGGCGCGGCCCGCGCGGAGATCTCCGAGCATCTGCGGCGACTGGTCGTCGCCGGAGAGCCCGCCGACGGTGCAGACATCTGACGGGACGCCGGTTAGGGTGACGCACCCGTTTCCTCGGTCCTGAGGAGTTGCCCGCATGGCTCACCGTCTGCGTCCCGAAGGACTCGGCTTCCTCACCACCGCGCCGGTACGGCTCGTCTTCGTGGAGGAGGTCTCCGCGGCACCGGAGCAGGTCTTCCACGCACTGGCCGAGGACGTGGCCGGGTGGGCCGCATGGTTCCCCGCGGTGACGTCGGCGCGGCCGGTCGACGACGGTGCGGGGCGCGACGTACGGCTCAGGGGCGGGACGCGGTTCCGCGAATCCGTCCTCCTGGCGAAGGAACCAGAGGCGTACGCCTACCGGGTCGACGTCACCAACGCGCCGGGGACGCGGGCCCTCGTCGAGGAGTGGCGGCTGGCGCCGGCCGGTTCGGGGACGCGGGTGCGGTGGACGTTCGCCGCGGACGGGACGGCGGCCTTCCGGGGGGTGCTGCGGCTGGCCCGGCCGGGCATGGGGCGGAGCTTTCGGGACGCGGTGACGCGACTGGACCGGCGGATCGCCGGGCGGGCGTGAGGAGCGGCCGGGCAGCGGTTGACGGCGTGCCCGCTCAGTCCGCCCAGACCCCCGTCGCCAGCAGGGAGTCGATCGCCGCGCTGTACGGGCCGATGTCCAGGCCCTGTTCGGCGAGCCAGGTGTCGGAGTAGTACTTGTCGAGGTAGCGGTCGCCCGGGTCGCACAGCAGGGTGACCACGCTGCCCTGTCGGCCCTCGGCCACCATCTCGGCGACGATCTTCAGCGCGCTCCACAGGCCGGTGCCCGTCGAGCCGCCCGCCTTGCGGCCGATGGCGCCCTCCAGGGCACGGACGGCGGCGATGCTGGCGGCGTCCGGGACCTTCATCATCCGGTCGACGGCGCCGGGCACGAAGCTGGGCTCCATACGGGGCCGCCCGATGCCCTCGATGCGTGAGCCGCAGTCACAGGTGACGTCCGGATCGCCGGTGGTCCAGCCCTCGAAGAAGCAGGAGTTCTCGGGGTCGGCGACGCAGATGCGGGTGTCGTGCTGGGTGTAGTGGACGTAGCGCGCGAGGGTCGCGGAGGTGCCGCCGGTGCCGGCCGTCGCGACGATCCACGCGGGCTCCGGGAACCGCTCCGACTCCAACTGGCGGAAGATGGATTCGGCGATGTTGTTGTTGCCGCGCCAGTCCGTGGCCCGCTCGGCGTAGGTGAACTGGTCCATGTAGTGGCCGCCGGTGTCGGTCGCGAGGCGGGCGGACTCCTCGTACATCTTCCGTGAGTCGTCCACGAAGTGGCACTGTCCGCCGTGGAACTGGATCAGGCGGATCTTCTCGGGGCTCGTCGTGCGGGGCATGACGGCGATGAAGGGCACGCCGATCAGCTTGGCGAAGTAGGCCTCGGAGACGGCCGTCGAGCCGCTGGACGCCTCGATCACCGGGCGGTCCGGCCTGATCCAGCCATTGCACAGGGCGTACAGGAAGAGGGAGCGGGCGAGCCGGTGCTTGAGGCTGCCGGTGGGGTGGGTCGACTCGTCCTTCAGGTAGAGGTCGATGCCCCACCGCTCCGGCAGCGGGAAGCGCAGCAGGTGGGTGTCGGCGGAGCGGTTGGCGTCGGCCTGGACCTTGCGGACAGCCTCTTTCAGCCAGCGGCGGTAGGCGGAATCGCTGCGGTCGACGTCGAGAGTCACGCCGGTCCGGGTCTGCTGGGGGCTGGTCACGGCGGGCTCCTTCGTGCTGGGCTCCGGCGGCGCCTCACACGGCCGGAGCCTCGATCATAGGCACCTTTCACACGCTTCTCACCTGCATAAACGCATCTTTGAGGGCCCCAAAGGAGGACCTGGGGACGGAGGGCCCGCCGACGGGGGGGCGCATTCGCGCGAGTGCTCCGGCCGCCCCGGACCGTGCGTCGTGCGTACTGGTGCCGGACGCCCTGCGCGGGCAGACTGCACCCGGCGGGACGGAGGTTCCGCACGGGACGATCCACACTTGATCACGACACCCCGCAAGGGGACGCACACTGGGACACGACACGAGCTGGTTTCCGGCCCACTCAGTAGCACGGGCCGGCACACCCACGCGCAAGGGGGCGGGGATGGCGGAGCCGGAGTTCACGGCGAAGGGCGTACGGATCGGGAAGCGACTGCGCTCGCTCACCCGGGCCGGACAGGTCCGGATCAACGACGGCAGGCTGGAGTTGCTCACCAGCTACGGCAGCGAGATCGACAGCGCGCCGGTGCAGGCGGTACGCGCCTCCCGGCCCTGGTTCGCCCCGGAGGACCGGGCGCTGGCCGACCTCAACGGCAACCGGTACCTGCTGACCCTCGGCGACCACGACCCGGCACCCGGTGAGCCGGGGCCGCCCGCGGCACGCCGGTTCATCGAGGCCGTGCGCAGGGCGGCGGGCCGCAAGGGCTGAAGGGCGGTCGAGGCGCTGCGGGCCGAAGGGCCGCGTTTCCTGCGGGGCCGGGCAGCCGACCGGACCCGGAGTGGCCGCACGGCCACCGCGAGTTGCGCTCTCCCGCCCCTTGCGCCACGCTGGTCTCACGTCACTCTGGGTTTACCGGCGATAACGCTGCGAACCAGCCCGCCGGCCATGACAGCAGGCGGCCGCCCTAGCGCAGACGTACTGCTCCGATCGATCCGAACTCCGTGTTCTTCCGGACCTCAAGTCGGGGAGTCGCAGCCGTGATCAGTAACCCAAGCAGGCATTGCACGGTAGAGCTCCAAGCCCTGCCGTCGCGGATCGGCCAGGTCCGCAGAATCGTATCGGCGCAACTGCGCTACTGGCATCTCGATCCCCTCATAGACCGGGCGGCACTCGGCGTGACCGAGCTGTTGACCAACGTCCATCTGCACGCCCAGCCCGACAAGACGTGCACCGTGGAGCTGGAACTGCTCCTCGACCGGCTCACGGTCTCGGTGCGCGACCACGACCCCCGGCTTCCGGAGGTCGACGACATCGAGGCGGTCGACTCGTTCGCCACCTGCGGGCGAGGGCTCGCCATGGTTGCCGCGGTCAGCGAGGACTGGGGCGCCCGGCCGGACGGCGAGTCCGGCAAGGTCGTCTGGTTCACGCTTCCGGCGGCGGTCGTGGCACCTGAGCGGACGGCTCGGCCTCCACGCCGGCTGGCCGCGGACCGGCTGTTCCCGGAGGTCGTGACGGTCGGCGACCTCAGCCCCGCACATACTCCCGCCCGGCCGGCCGTCGTCGGCTGACCGCGCGGTGATCCCCTTGCCGTACGGCGGAGTCACCGACGTGGTGATCCGCGCGTGCGGCGGGGTCATGTACGCGGCTGGGCGCTCGGCGCCGCCCTTCGCGACCGGGATCACTCCGTCGCGACGGCCCGCAGTACGTCCGGGCATGCAGCGCGCCGGACCGGGCGCAGGCCCGCCAGGGCGCCCGCGGCGAGGCCCACCAGGGCCCCGACGGCGAGCTGTGCGGGCGGGAGTGCGAAGGCGAACGCGCTGTCGCTCGCCCCGTCGGAGGCCCGGACGAGAACCCCGCCGAGGAAGGTGCCGAGCAGCAGGCGCCCGTGGTGCCGAACCCGGCGACCAGGACCGACTCCCGGCGGAGCATGGCCCGCGGCTGGGACCGGGTCCGGCCGACGGCACGCGGCACGCCTGGTTCACGGGTGCGCTCGTGGACGGCGAGGATGAGGGTGCCGTCCGGCCGGGAAGGCCGCGGTCGCCCCGTCCAGGGCGCGTACGGCGGTGTGGCCGGCTCCGTACACCTTCACGGCGTCGGTGTCCCGGGCGGCGGTCCGGGTGGTGGTGGCCGTCGGCATCACGCACCCGCCCCGCGGCCGAACTGCTCGTCCAGGACGGACAGCCGGCGCCAGTACTCGTCCTCGTCGATCTCGCCGGAGGCGAAACGGCGGCCGAGGACCGCGAGGGGCGAGTCGCCCTTCGGGCGGAGGTCGGCGGCCCAGGGGCCACGGCGGCCGCGCCACACCGTGCGGCGCAGGAGGGTCACCATGCCGATCACGACAGCGGCCCAGATCAGCGGGAAGAACAGGATCCACGGGCCGGGGCCGCCGTCCCAGTTCGCCAGGGTCTGCATGTCGGGTCATCTCCCAGGTAGGTCTTCCGGTGATGCCTCGAGACTCCCGCCGGGAGGGGGGTCGGGTCGTCGTACGGGCAGCGGCAGTACGGCTACCTCCCGGGGAGTACGCGCGTGCGTGCCGGCTGCTCCCCGCGTGCTCGACTCGTGCTCGATTTCTGTAACTACTAGTATGTACAGTTGGGCTGTGAGCACTGCGGAGAGACTGATCGAGTCCACCCGGGAGCTGCTCTGGGAGCGCGGTTATGTGGGCACCAGCCCCAAGGCGATCCTGGAGCGCGCCGGCGCCGGGCAGGGCAGCATGTACCACCACTTCACGGGGAAGCCGGACCTCGCCCTGGCGGCGATCCGGCGGACCGCCGAGGAGCTGCGGGCTGCCGCCCAGGGCGTGCTCGACGGGCCCGGAACCCCGTACGAGCGCATCGAGGCCTATCTGCGCCGCGAGCGGGACGTGCTGCGCGGCTGCCCCGTCGGCCGGCTGACGATGGACCCGGACGTCATCGCCAGCGACGAGCTGCGCGCGCCGGTCGACGAGACCCTCGACGCGATCCGCGAGCGCATCGCAGGGATCGTCGAGGAGGGCAAGGAGCAGGGCCAGTTCGGGCCGGAGCTGGACGGCGAGGCGATCGCGGCGGCCGTCCTCGCGACGGTGCAGGGCGGGTACGTCCTCGCGCGCGCGTCCGGCTCGCCCGCCGCCTTCGACGCGGGCGTCCGCGGCCTGCTCTCCCTCCTCCGCCCCCAGGACCACCCCACCGTCTGAGGAGTCCCGATGCACGCGATGCAGTACGAGCTGACGCTGCCCGCCGACTACGACACCGGGATCGTCCGCGCGCGCGTGGCCCGCGTCGGACACCTCCTGGACGACTGGGAGGGCCTGGGCGTCAAGGCCTACCTGCTGCGCGAGCGCGGGGTGCACGGATCGCCGGTCAGCCAGTACGCGCCGTTCTACCTGTGGAACACGACGGAGGGCATGAACGCCTTCCTGTGGGGCGGCCCCTTCCAGGGCCTGAGCGACGACTTCGGGCGTCCTGCGGTACGGCAGTGGACGGGCCTGGCGTACGAGGAGGGCGCCGCCGCCGGTTCCCCGGCCCTGTTCGCCGTACGACGCCGTGCGCCGGTGCCGGACGGGGCGGTGCACGCCGAGGTGGCGCGGGAGGCGGCCGAGGAGGCCGGGCGGCTGGCGCGGCAGGACGGGGCGGTCCTCGCGGCGGCGGCCGTCGACACCAGCCGGTGGGAGACCGTGCACTTCTCGCTGTGGGAGCACGGCACGCCGAAGGCGGACGGGGACCTGTTCCAGGTGCTGCACCTGTCGGCGCCGGGGCGCTCGGCCCTGCCCGCCGGCCGCCAGTGGTGACCACCGTCCGTACGGTCCTCGGGGACGTGCCGCCCGAGCGGCTGGGCGTGTGCGACGCGCACGACCACCTTTTCTTCGGCAGTGCGCTGCTGCCCGGCCAGGAGTTGCGGAGCGTGCCTGCGGCCCGTGCCGAGCTGGCCGCGTTCCGCGCCGAGGGCGGTGGCGCGGTGGTCCAGTGGACGCCGTACGGGCTCGGGCGGCGCGCGGCCGATCTGCCGTCGTTGTCACGGGAGTCGGGGGTGCACTTCGTGGCCGCGACGGGACTGCACCAGGACGCGCACTACGACGAGGCCACGCGCGCGGGACTGCGGGGGCGGCCGGCCGAGGTGTTCGTGGCGGAACTGACCGAGGGCATCGGCACGTCGGGGGTACGGGCCGGGTTCGTCAAGGTCGCGGGCGGGTTCCACGGCCTGGACGCGTACGCCCGGCGGACCATGACCGCGGCGGCCGAGGCCCACCACGCGACGGGCGCGCCGATCGCCGTCCACCTGGAACTGGGCACCGGCGCGCTGGACGTACTCGACCTGCTGTGCGGGGCGTTGGGCGTGCCGCCGCACCGGGTGGTCCTCGGACACCTCAACCGCTCCCCCGACGGCGTGGTGCACCGGCAGGCCGCCGCGACGGGCTGCTATCTGGCCTTCGACGGTCCGTCGCGGGCCCATCACGCCACCGACTGGCGGATGCCGGAGGCCGTACATGCCCTCGTCGAGGCCGGGTTCGGCGACCGGCTGCTCCTGGGCGGCGACACCACGACCGCCGGGGCCCGCTCCGTCGACGGCGGCCCCGGGATGCCGTATCTGCTGCGGCGGGTGGCTCCGCGGCTCGCCGTCGCCGTGGGCGAGCAGGTCGTGCGGCGGATGCTGACGGAGAATCCCGGGCGGGCCTTCGGCGTGCGGTGGAAGTAGCCCTTGCCCGACAGAGGGGGGCCATGGCCCGATCGTGTCGATCTCCGGCCCGCCGCGCGGCTGCCGTGGGGGGCGGGCGCGCCGAGGATGGGCTGCGACCCGACACGCCGTCCACGAGGAGCGCCCGGCCATGGCCCTGGAGATGCGCGACCGCTGCGAGCGCTGTACGACGGCGGCCCTGCCGCACGACGCACCCGCCCGGATCTGTTCCTACGAGTGCACCTTCTGCGTGCCGTGCGCCGAGGCCATGGGGCACGTCTGCCCAACTGCGGGGGCGAGTTGGTGGCCCGGCCGCGCCGCGCCGTACCGGCGTGACGCTGCGGCCGGGCCGTCCCGTCACGAGGACGGCTGGTCGCTGTCCTTCATCGCGCCCCAGCCGTGCCAGCGGTCGACCTCGATCACGGCGCTGACGCGGGCCCGGACCCGGTCCGGGTAGGGGTTGCCGGTGTAGTGCGCGGAGATGCGGTCGATGTCGGCAAGGCCCTCGTCGTCGCGCAGCTCGGTCACGCGGCCGATGAGGGTGACGTGGGTGTACCAGTTCTCGCCGTCCAGGACGGTGAGTGTGACGCGGGGGTCGCGGCGCAGGTGCTTCAGCCGGACCCGGCTCTCGTCGAGGCTGATCAGGACCCGGCCGTCGTCCCACACGTACCAGGTGGGCGTGGACACGGGGGTGCCGTCGGAACGCAGGGTCGCCATCACGCAGGGGTTCGGGCGGTTCAGCAGTGCGACGGCCTCGGGCGGCAGTGGCGGCTTGGACATGCGGCTCCTCCTCGGGGGCTGGGGCGGGACACGGCTCGCCGGCCGGTCAGGCGGGCGGCTGGTCCTCGAAGCTGGCGAAGTAGGCGGCGACCATGTCCTCGTCCGCGTGGCCCTGGACGACGGCGCGCTCCAGGCGGTCGGCGCCGGCGGCGGCCACGTCCAGCCGGACACCGCGCTTGGCGCCCGCCTCGACGATCAGACGGGCGTCCTTGGCCGCGGTCGCCACGCCGAACTGCGGCGGTGTGAGCCGGTCTTCGAGGACCAGTGCGGACTTGGCGCGCAGATAGCCCATGTCCAGGGGACCGCCGGCGATCAGCTCGAAGAAGTCGTTCGGGTCGACGTCGAGGGCCTTGGACAGGGCCAGTACCTCGCCGGCCGCGGCGGTGGCCGCGATCACCCAGCTGTTGGCGACCAGCTTCAGGCGGGTGGCGGTGCCGGCCGCGCCGTCCTCGCCGGTCCACACCGTGCGGACGCCCACGGCGTCCAGAACGGGCCGCACGGCGGCGCGGTGGGCGTCCGGTCCGGCAGCCAGCACGGTCAGCTGACCGGCCTCGGCGGGCTGGCGGGTGCCCAGCACGGGCGCGTCGAAGAAGACGAGGCCGTGGTCGCGGGCGAAGGCGGCCAGGTCCTCGACGGCGTCGACTCCGGCGGTCGTCGACTGCACCCACGCGGTGCCGGCCCGCAGTCCGGGGGCCGCCGCACGCATGGCCTCCAGGGCGGCGGGCCCGTCGTGGACCATGGTCAGCACCACGTCGGCGTCACGGACGGCGTCGGCCGGGCTGTCGGCGACGGCGATGCCGTCGGCGGCCAGCGGCTCGGCCTTGGCGCGGGTGCGGTTCCAGGCGTGGACGGTGTGTCCGGCGCGGGCGAGGTTGCGGGCCATCGCGGCACCCATGATGCCGGTGCCCAGCACACTCACGGTCAGCTTGTCGGTCATGACGTCAACTTCCTGATCCATCGAGCGGGGGTACTTCGGACGGTACGGGACGAGGCGGCGTCACTTCGACGCGGCACGCACCAGGCCGTCCAGCCATGCCTGATGACCGTTGAGCATCGGATCGGGCCGCAACTGTGCCAGGGCGGCGGCGGGCGCGCCGATCTGCGTCTCCTGGGTCAGGATGTGCACGCGGCCACCGGGCAGGTCCTCCACCAGCCAGGCATGCAGCACGTCCAGCCGCTCCTCGGGCCGCCGTCCTGCTTCGCCGTCCAGGACAGGCCCCCGGGGACGCCCTCGGCGGGCGCCCGGAGCCGGACGACGTGGGCGTCCAGGGGCGGGAAGCCGAAGGTGCCGAAGCCGAAGGCCAGGCCGTCGGTCAGCCGCGGGCCGCCGCCCTGCGGGAAGGAGGTGTCGGCGACATCGTCGTAGTCGCCCTCCCACTCGGAGGTGTCGACGAGGAAGGTCCAGACGCGGGCCGTGGTCAGGCCACCGGCATCACGGTGACGTGGTCGGACGACCGGTCGGCGTGCCGATGGTCCGTCACGACCCTGTCGACGGTGTCACGTCGTACGCCGGACGCGAGGGCTGGAGCGTCGACGAGCCGGCGTGTCCCACACGCCCGCCCGACGGACCGAACTCGCGCCGGACCAGGCGCGCCACTTCGCGGGTGACGACGCACCGGGCGCCGGCCGCGACGGCTGGCTGACGGCGTCGATGGAGGACTTCCGCGGGGTCGCGCGGCCGAAGCGGCGGCCGCTCCCCCGCTATCTGCCGCTCAGCGCCGCCAGCGGATCGTCCAGCACCGGCTGCCAGGCCAGCTCCGCCGCTCCGACCAGGCTGTTGTGGTCGAGGGAGCAGGCGAGGATGGGGACGCCGCCGCTGCGGCCCCACAGGCTGCGGTCGGCGACGACCACGCGGAGCCGGTCGGGGTCGGTGTCCAGGAGGGTGCGGTGCAGGCCGCCGAGGATGATGCGGTCGGGGTTGAGGATGTTCACCAGTCCCGCGAGGCCCAGGCCGAGGCGGTCGATCAGGGCCTCCGCGGCCGTACGGACGACGGGGTCGGCGTACTCCTCGCGGATCAGTTCGTTGGCCTGCTGGAGCAGGGAACCCTCGGGGCCGGGCTCGCGGCCGGCTGTGCTGAGCAGGGCCAGGGGGTCGGCCTCGACGTCGAGGCAGCCGCGGCTGCCGCAGTGGCAGGGGCGGCCCTCGGGGTTGACGGTGAGGTGCCCGACTTCGAGGGCGAGGCCGGAACTGCCCGTGTGCAGGCGCCCGTCGAGGACCAGCGCGCCGCCGACCCCGCGGTGCCCGGTGGCCACGCACAGCAGATCGCGGGCGCCGCGTCCGGCACCGTGCCGGTGTTCGGCGAGGGCGGCGGCGTTGACGTCGTTGACGGCGAAGGCGGGACCGTCGACGCCGGCCGCCCGGACCCGCTCGGAGAAGATCTCCCGTACCGGCGCCCCCGCCGGCCAGGCGAGGTGGAGCGGGTTCAGCGCCAGGCCTTCGGGTGCGGTCACCGCGGACGGCACGGCGAGTCCGGCGCCCACACAGCGCCGGCCGGTCCGGCGCAGCAGGTCGGCCCCGGCGTCCACGGCCGCGCCGAGCACCTTGGCGGGGTCGGCGTCGACGGCCTCGCAGCTGGGGGTCGTGGCGACGATCCGCCCGCCGAGGCCGACCAGTGCGGCCCGGAAGCCGTCGGCGTGCACCTGGGCGGCCAGCACGACGGGGCCGTCCTCGTCGACCTCGAGGCGGTGGGAGGGCCTGCCCTGGGAGCCGGCGGCGGCGCCGGGCCGCGCGTCGACCCGGATCAGCCCCAGCGCCTCCAGTTCCGCCGCGACCGCGCCGGCCGTGGCACGGGTGACCCCGAGTTCGGCGGTGAGCACCGCACGGGTCGGCGCCCGCCCGGTGTGCACGAGCTCCAGCGCGGGGCCGAGCGCACCGCGCCCCCGGTCCAACCGCGCTCTCGAGGTGGTCCCTTCCCCCGCCGGCCGGGGGTCCGCCTTGCCGCTCATGAGGGCGAGTCTCCCATGATCCGTCAGGCCGTTTCGTTCGGATCGGATCGGTCCCGGTCCGGGGCTCCAGGTGGCGTCGGGGAAGCCGCCGACCCGCAGGGTGACGTTCAGCCTGCCGGTCAGGCCCAGCCCGGCCGGAGCCGTCCCGGGACACACCCGCGGGACGCCGTGGTAGGCGAGCCGGGAGGGTCCTCCGAACACGAACAGGTCACCGCTGCGCAGCTCGACGTCGGTGTAGGGGCGGGTACGGGTCTCGGTGTTGCCGAAGCGGAACACGCAGGTGTCGCCGAGACTGAGGGACACCACGGGGGCGTCCGACTTCTCGTCGGCGTCGCGGTGCATGCCCATGCGCGCGTCGCCGTCGTAGAAGTTGATCAGCGCGATGTCGTACGCCGCCCGTCCGGCCGCCTCCGGGCCGAGCGTGTCGGTCACCGCCCGCCGGCCCAGCTCGCCGAGCCAGGCCGGGAAGGGCTTCACGGGGGCGCCGTCGCCGTCGACGACCGTTGGGGCGTAGGCGTACGGGTACCAGTGCAGGCCTAGACAGACCTGGCGGGCGGTCATGGTGCCGCCGCCGGGTGTGCGGACGGTGCGCAGTCCGGCGGGCGGGCGCGCCCAGTCCCGGCAGGCCGCCAGCAGCTCCCGTTGAGCGGGCGGGTCCAGCCAGTCCGGCAGGTGCAGGGCGCCCGGCGCGACCTCCGCGCGTTCCCGGGGAAACAGCTCGGTGTCCATGGCACCATCCTGCCCCACCAGGTCTGAGCTGCGGCTGGGCTAGCCTTGACCCACGATGAACGACCGTATGACGACGCCGTGGGGCGAGGTCGCACTGGCCCGCAACCCCGAGGACCCGCGTGACAGGCTGCGCGCCTGGGACGCCTCCGACGCGTATCTGCTGCGCCACCTGGCCGAGCAGGACGTTCCGCTGTCCGGCACGGTCGTCGTGCTCGGTGACCGCTGGGGCGCTCTGGTGACGGCGCTGGCCCGGCACCGGCCCACGCAGATCACCGATTCCTGGCTGGGGCAGGAGGCGACCCGGGCGAACCTCGCCCGCAACGGTGTCGAGCCCGGTTCCGTGCGGCTGCTGACCACGCAGGACCCGCCGCCCGAGCGCGTCGACGTGCTGCTGGTACGGGTACCGAAGAGCCTCGCGCTGCTGGAGGACCAGTTGCTGCGGCTGGCGCCCTCGGTGCACGCGGGGACGGTCGTGGTCGGCACCGGCATGGTCAAGGAGATCCACACCTCGACCCTCCAGCTGTTCGAGCGGATCCTCGGCCCCACCCGCACCTCCCTCGCCGAGCAGAAGGCCCGGCTGATCCTCTGCGCTCCCGAGCCCGCGCTGAAACGTCCCGCCAACCCGTGGCCGTACGGCTACGACCTCCCCGCCGACGTCGGTCCGCTGTCCGGTCGGCCGGTCGTCAACCACGCGGGGGTGTTCTGCGCGGACCGGCTCGACATCGGCACCCGGTTCCTCCTCGGGCATCTGCCGCCGACGGCGGGCGCCCAGCGGGTCGTCGACCTGGGCTGCGGCAACGGCGTCGTGGGGACGGCGGTGGCACTGGCCAACCCGCAGGCCGAGGTGCTGTTCACGGACGAGTCGTTCCAGGCGGTCGCCTCGGCGGAGGCGACGTACCGGGCCAACGGGGTGCCGGGGCACGGCGAGTTCCGGGTCGGGGACGGGCTCGCGGGGGTGGCGGACGACAGTGTGGATCTCGTGCTGAACAACCCGCCCTTCCACTCCCACCAGGCCACGACGGACGCCACGGCCTGGCGGATGTTCACCGGGGCGCGGCGTGTGCTGCGGCCGGGCGGCGAACTGTGGGTGGTGGGCAACCGGCACCTCGGGTATCACGTGAAGCTGCGGCGCCTGTTCGGCAACTGCCGACTGGTGGCCGGTGACCCGAAGTTCGTGGTGCTGAAGGCCGTCAAGCGGGGTTGAGCCGGTTGCTGATCCGCTCCACGGTGTGCGCCATCGCCTCCCGTCCGACGGCGAGGTAGCCGCGCGAGTCGACCTCGTCGGGGTGCGCGGCGAGGTAGTCACGGATCGCTCCGGTCATGGCCTGGTTGAGGGCCGTGCCGATGTTGACCTTGGTGATGCCGCCCGCGACGGCTGCCCTCAGCTCGGTGTCGGGCACGCCGGAGGAGCCGTGCAGGACGAGCGGAACGTCCACGGAGGCCCGCAGCCGCTGGAGGAGTTCGTGGTCGAGGGTGGCGGTGCGGGTGGTCATCGCGTGCACGCTGCCGACGGCGACGGCGAGGGCGTCCACGTGCGAGTCGGTCACGAAGGCGCGGGCCTCGGCGGGGTCGGTGCGGGCTCCGGGCGCGTGGGCGCCGCGCGCGGGTCCCCCGCCCTTGCCACCGATCTCCCCCAACTCCGCCTCGATCCAGAGCCCTTGCGCGTGCGCCCGGTCGGCTGCGGCACGGGTCGAGGCAAGGTTGTCGTCGTAGGGGAGGTGCGAGGCGTCGTACATCACGGAGCTGAAGCCGGCGTCCGCCGCCTCCTGGAGGAGGGCGCCGGTCCGTATGTGGTCCAGGTGCAACGCGACGGGTACGGCGGCCCCTTCGGCTGCGGCAACGGCCGCGCGGGCGAGCGGGCGGAGGCGGCCGTGACGGAATTTCACGGCGTTCTCGCTCACCTGGAGGACGACGGGCACTCCCGCGCTCTCGGCGCCGGCGATGACCGCCTCGACGTGTTCGAGGGTGATGATGTTGAAGGCGAGGACGGCGGTGCGGGCCGCTCGGGCCCTGGCGACCAGGGCACCGGTGGTGGTGAGGGGCACGGGGTCTCCTCGTCCGGAGAGGCGGCGGGGCTCCGAGTGCTGCGGATGCGGGGGCAGCGGGCTCGTTCAGGGATTCCGGGCGGCAAGGGATGCAGAAGGCAAGGGATACAGGGGGCAAGGGGGCACTTCAGGGCGCGAGGATCACCGATCGGGTGAGGTGGCGCGGCCGGTCCGGGTCGAGGCCGCGGGCCTGGGCGACCGCCACGGCGAGGCGTTGGGCACGCACGAGTTCGGCGAGGGGGTCAAGGGCGCCCTGGATCCACAACGCGCCGGTGGCGTGCACCTGTTCGGCCAGCCCGTCCGGCGCCTCGCCGAACATCCAGGTCGCCGTACCTTCGGTGGTGACGCTGATGGGGCCGTGGCGGTACTCCATCGCGGGGTACGCCTCGCTCCAGGCGAGCGCAGCCTCCCGCATCTTCAGGGCGGCCTCGTCGGCCAGCCCGACGGCCCAGCCGCGGCCCAGGAAGGTGAACTGCCCACACTCCAGGAGCCCTTCGGGCAGCGGCTCGGCCAGGGCGGTGCGGGCGTCGGCGACCACGGCGTCGGTGTGCAGGCCGAGGTGGGCGCGGAGCAGGGTGAGCGCGGTGGTGGCGAACCGGGTCTGCACGACCGAGCGTTCGTCGGCGTGGTCGAGGACCACGGTGTGATCGGCCGAGGTCATGACGGGCGTCCCGGGATCGGCGGTGATCGCGGTGGTGCGGGTGTGTCCGCGCAACCGGGTGAGCAGGTCGACGACCTCCGTGGTGGTGCCGGAGCGGGTGAGGGCGACGACCCGGTCGTAGGCCCGGTGGTACGGGAACTCGGAGGCGGCGTGGGCGTCGGTCTCACCGTGGCCCGCGCCTTCTCGCAGGGCGGCGGCGGACCGGGCCATGAAGTAGGAGGTACCGCATCCGACGAACGCGACGCGTTCGCCCTTGGTCGGCAACTCGCGGTGGAACCGGGTGACTTCGGTTGCGGCGCGGGCCCAGCACGCGGGCTGGCCGGTCAGCTCGTCCTCGACGTGGGTCATGTCCCACCCTCCCGACGGTGATGGTTCATGCAAGATAGAGCCACCTTTCGAGCAACTTCAAGCATGCGAACGGAGTCTCCATGTCCCGCGACACCCGGTGGAAGACGCTGCTGGACCTGCTCGTGGAGCGCGGCCGGCTGGATGTCGAGGAGACGGCGGCGGAGCTGGGGGTGTCGGCGGCCACGATCCGCCGGGACCTCGACCAGCTCGCCGAGCAGCAGATGCTGGTGCGTACGCGGGGCGGCGCGGTCGTGCACGGGGTGTCGTACGAGCTGCCGTTGCGGTACAAGACCGCGCGCCGGGCTTCGGAGAAGCAGCGCATCGCGCGGGCGGTGGCGGAACTGGTGGCGCCCGGCGAGGCGGTGGGGCTGACCGGCGGCACGACGACCACGGAGGTGGCCCGCGCGCTCGCCGTGCGCGGTGATCTGGCCGCCGGCGCCCCGGCGTTGACCGTGGTCACCAACGCCCTGAACATCGCCGCCGAGTTGGCGGTGCGGCCCCAGTTCAAGATCGTGGTGACGGGCGGGGTGGCGCGGGCGCAGTCGTACGAGCTGGTGGGGCCGCTCGCGGACGGTGTGCTGGGGCAGATCACGCTGGATGTGGCGGTGCTGGGCGTCGTCGCCTTCGATGTGACGCACGGTGCCGCCGCGCACGACGAGGCCGAGGCGGCGGTCAACCGGCTGCTGTGCGAGCGCGCCGTACGGGTCGTCGTCGCGGCCGACTCCGGCAAGCTGGGCCGCCGCGCGTTCGCCCGGATCTGCACGGCCGACGCCGTGGACACGCTGGTCACGGACGCGGCGGCCGACGCGCGGACGGTACGGCGGTTCGAGGAGGCCGGGATGCGGGTCATCGCGGTGTGACCGCGCCGGGCGTGCGCGGAGGAACACACGGGATCACCGGCGAAACACCGTACGTGACGGACCGAACTCCCCTACCCTGTCGGGGATTTCAAGATCTGACGATTTTGAAGACTTCGTGGAGGTAGAGAGGTGGAAGTGCGCATGTCCCGCACACCGTCAAGACGTACCGTTCTGCGCGGACTCACGGTCACCGGAGCGACCGTGGTCGGCTTCGACCCGGCCGCCCGCGCCTGGGCCTCGGACGCGGCGGAGACCGACGCGCGACTGGCCGGCATCCCGCGTCTGGACGGCACGCTCGTCAGGGACGACGCCTCGCTCAGCGCCGCGTCGGACGACTACGGGCACATCGTGCACCACCGCCCCGCGGCCGTCCTCCGGCCGGGCTCGGTCCGCGATGTCGTCGCCATGGTCCGGTTCTGCCACGAGCACTGCGTGCCGGTCGCGCCGCGCGGCCAGGGGCACGCCCCGTTCGGGCAGGCGCAGGTGCGGGGCGGCCTGGTCGTCGAGACCGCGCCCCTCGCGGCCATCGGTCCGGTGGGACCGGACAGCACCACCGTCACCGTCGGCGCGGGCGCACGGTGGAGCGAGGTGGCCAGAGCCACCCTCGCCCACGGCCTCACCCCGCCCGTCCTCACCGACTACATCGAACTGTCCGTCGGCGGCACCCTGTCCGTGGGCGGCCTCGGCGGCCAGACCCACCGGCACGGCGCCCAGGTCGACAACGTGACCGAACTGAGGGTCGTCACCGGAGCGGGCGAGCTGGTCCGCTGCTCCCCGACCCGCCGCCCCGACCTCTTCCACGCCGTCCTGGCCGGCCTCGGCCAGTGCGGGATCATCGTCGAGGCCACCCTGCGCCTGGTGCCCGCGCCCGAGACCGTACGCCATTACCACCTGACCTACGACGACCTGGAAACCTTCCTCGACGACCAGCGCCTCCTCGTCCAGGACGGCCGCTTCGACTACGTCGAGGGCCAGGTCACTTCGGACGCCGCCGGAGCCTTCCGCGTCTACACACTGGAGGCGGTGGCCTACGGCTCCCCGGTCGGCCCCGCCCCGGACGACGCGACGCTGCTGCGCGGCCTGCGCCACACGCCCTCCGGCGTGCGGTACGAGGACCGGTCCTACCACGACTTCCTCGACCGGCTGGCCCCTCTCGTCGCCATGCTGAAGGGGGCCGGCCTCTGGACGTACGCGCATCCGTGGCTCAACCTCATGATCCCCGGCACGTGCGCCGCCGGGGTCAGCGCACCGCTCCTGGATGCGCTCACCCCGGCCGACCTCGGCCCCGGCGTCATCCTCTTCTACCCTCTGCTGCGCGAGCGTCTCACCACCCCGCTGCTGCGCACCTCGGACGAGCCGGTGTCGTACCTCTTCGACATCCTGGGCGCGACCCCGCCCGACGACACCGCGGCCGTCGACGGCCGCCTGGCCGCCAACCGTTCCGCCTACGAGGCCGCCGCCGCGGCCGGCGGCACCCAGTACCCCGTCGGCAGTATCCCCTTCACCCGAGCGGACTGGCGAACCCACTTCGGCCCGGCCTGGCCGGCACTGAAGGCCGCGAAGCAGACGTACGACCCGCAGGGGATCCTGGTTCCGGGCCAGGGCATTTTCTGAGACCGTCTCCGCGGCGAAGGTGAACCGGTCGGCCGGGGGAACCAGGGCCTGTCTCCCTGCTCACAAGTGGTCCTCACGAACGGCCTCATACGGCTCCGGTCGTGAGCGGAGAAACAGGACCTCGTCGGCCGGGTGCGCCAGTTCGAGGTCGTGGCCGTCGACGTCGCCGCCGGAGACACTGATCCCGGCGGCACGCGGCGGATAGCCGGTCGCGATGACCGTGTAGGGCCCACTGTCGAGGTCCGAGAAGGCGTACGCCCCGTCGCTGCCGGTGGTCGTGGTCGCGACGACGTTGCCGGCGGCGTCGACCAGGGTCACCCGGGCGTCGCCGAGCGGCGCGCCCGCGCCTCGCACGGTGCCCCGCACCTGCGCGCCGGGCCGCAGTTCGACGGCCACCCGCGTGACGCCCGTGCCGCCGATCTCGACGGGCAGTGCCAGCGGCCGGTGCTTGGGCGAGCTGACGGCGAGGGTCACCGGGCCCGGCACCAGGTCGGTGACGGTGAACTCACCGACGCCGTCGGTCTGCGCGGTGGCCAGCACATCGCCCCGCACGTCCGCGACGATGACCACCGCCCCCGCGACGGGCGCGCCGCCGTCCGTCGACCGCACCACACCGGCGAGTCCGCTGTTCCCGCTGAGCAGCACGTCGTACGTCACCGGCGTGCCGCCGACCACGACCGTGGTCGCCTGCGGCTGGTGACCGTCGGCGGAGACGATCAGTACGTACGTTCCCTCCGCGGGCGCCTCGGCGGCATAGGAACCGTCGGGTGCGGCGACCGCGCGGCTCAACTGCCGCCCGCCCAGGGAGATGAGCGTGACCGCGGCACCTCCGACGGGCGCACCCTCCGCGCCCCGCACCCGGCCGCGCACCGGATGACCACCGCCGCCCGGCCCGCCCTCGGCCAGTCCGGGAACCGTCGCCACCAGCTCCGCGACGGCACGCGCCAGCGGTACGGCGACGGCTGCGCCGACGGCCTGCTCAGCACTCCTGGCGGCGACCGGCGCCACACCGCTCGGCTCCACAGCGCCCGCCTGCGGAGCATCTGGCTCCAGGGCGCTCTCCCGCGCCGCTGCCGATTCGGTGGCGTCGCCCGTTCGTCGGCGCGGAATGAACGCGGCGACGAGAACTGCCAGCACGGCCGCGCCCGAACCGACGGCCATGACCACCTTGAAACCGTTCTCGGAAGGCAGCGCGACGGTGCCGAAGGGGGTCGTCATCCGGGCCAGGATCACGCCGGCGACGGCGCTCGCGGTGGAGGTGCCGATGGACCGCATCAGGGTGTTGAGGCTGTTGGCGGCGGCCGTCTCGGAGGGGTCCACCGCACCCATGATCAGCGCGGGCATGGCGCCGTACGCGAAGCCGATGCCGGCGCCGATGACGCAGGAGGCCAGGACGAGCTGCCAGACAGCCTCCATCATGACGATGCCGAGCCCGTACCCGAGGGCCACGACGACCGCGCCGAGCATCAGGGTCGTCTTCGGGCCGCGTGCCCGGGATATCGCGGCGGACACCGGGGCCGTCGCCATCATCACCAGGCCCGTCGGGGCCATGACCAGGCCGGCGTCCAGCAGCGACCTGCCGAGGCCGTAACCCGTCGCCTCGGGCAGTTGCAGGAGCTGCGGGAGGACCAGGGACATCGCGAACATGGAGAACCCGAACGCCATCGAGGCGAGGTTGGTGACCAGCACCTGTCGGCGGGCGGTGGCCCGCAGGTCCACCAGGGGCTGGGCGACACGCAGTTCGAAGACGCCCCACAGCAGCAGCACGGCGACCGCGGCGGCGAACAGTGCGATGATGGTGCCGCTGGTCCAGCCCCAGTCGGCGCCCTTGGAGACGCCCAGCAGCAGGCAGACCAGTCCGGCCGCCATTCCGAGGGCACCGATCAGGTCGAACCGCCCACCGGTGCGCACCTTCGACTCGGGCACGACGGCGGGCACGAGCACGAGGGTCACGACGCCGAGCGCGGCCGAGGTCCAGAAGAGCATGTGCCAGTCGAAGTGGTCGGCGATCAGCGCGGCGGCGGGCAGGCCGAGCGCACCGCCGACGCCGAGGGAGCCGCTCATCAACGCGGTGGCGGAGCCGAGCCGTTCGGCGGGGAGTTCGTCGCGCATGATGCTGATGCCGAGCGGGATGACCCCGGAGGCCAGTCCCTGGAGGGCACGGCCGACGACCATCGGGGCGAGGGTGTCGCTGAGGGCCGCCGTGACCGATCCGGCGACCAGCAGGCCCAGGCTGAGCAGCAGCATGCGGCGCTTGCCGTACATGTCTCCGAGGCGGCCCGTCACCGGGGTGGCGACGGCGGCCGCGAGGAGGGTGGCGGTGACCGCCCATGCCGCGTCGGAGGCCGAGGCGTCGAGCAGTCTCGGCAGTTCGGGGACGATCGGGATGACCAGGGTCTGCATCAGCGAGACCACGATCCCGCCGAAGGCGAGGACGGCGACGAGGCCGGGACGCGGGGCGGGCCCCTCCCCCGTCCGGTCGGGTCGGGGGTGCGCATGGGACATGGGGCCGGGCCTCCGGTCGGGGGATGCGGTGTGCACGACGCCCCTGAATGTAGAGGTTTTTGATTGACTTAAGCAACTAGCGGATCCGGTGAGCGAGGCGTGAAGGTTCCGCAAGCATGTACGCATCAACTACCTTGCCGGGATAAGGTGTTCCGCTTAGCCTGATTTTGTGCCGCTAATAAACAAAGCCCGTTCGCACACCGCCGGGCAGGGCCACCCCCTGAGCCGGCTCCGTCTCGTCCTCACGGTCTTCTTCGCCCTCGACGGCTTCGTGTTCGCCGGCTGGGTCGTGCGCATCCCCGCCATCAAGGAACAGACCGGCGCCTCCGCAAGCGGCCTCGGCCTGGCCCTCCTCGGCGTCTCCGCCGGGGCGGTGGTGACGATGCTGATCACCGGCCGCCTCTGTCGGCGGTACGGCAGCCACACCGTCACCGTGGTCTGCGCGGTCCTGCTCTCCCTCAGCGTCACCCTGCCCCCGCTGACCCACTCCGCGGCCGCGCTGGGCGGCGTACTGCTCCTCTTCGGCGCGGCCTACGGCGGGATCAACGTGGCCTTCAACAGCGCCGCCGTCGACCTGGTCACGGCCCTGCGCAGGCCGATCATGCCCACGTTCCACGCGGCGTTCAGCCTCGGCGGCATGATCGGCGCCGGCCTCGGGGGACTGGTCGCGGGCTCCCTCTCCCCCACCCGCCACCTGCTGGGCCTCGGCCTCATCGGCCTGCTGGTGACGGCACTGGCGGGACCCGCACTGCTGCGCCAGGCACCCGCCGGCACGGCCTCCCGAACCGGTGCGGACGCGCGCCCCGCGGAACCCACCCGCCTCACCGCCCGCACCCGCCGCCTGGTCGTCGTCTTCGGCCTGATCGCCCTGTGCACGGCCTACGGCGAAGGGGCGCTCGCCGACTGGGGTGCCCTGCACCTCCAGCAGGACCTCGACGCCTCCCCCGGCCTCGCCGCCGCCGGCTACTCCTGCTTCGCGCTCGCGATGACCGTCGGCCGGCTCACCGGCACGACCCTCCTGGAACGGCTGGGCCGCACCCGCACGGTGGTCGCCGGCGGCACCGTCGCGGCCGTCGGCATGCTGCTCGGCGCCCTCGCCCCGGTCCCCTGGGCGGCCCTCGTCGGCTACACCGTCGCCGGACTCGGCCTGGCCAACCTCTTCCCGGTGGCCGTCGAACGCGCGGGCACCCTCGCCGGCCCCACCGGCGTGGCCGTCGCCTCCACCCTCGGCTACGGCGGCATGCTCCTCGGCCCGCCCGCCATCGGCTTCATGGCCGACTGGTTCTCCCTCCCCACCGCTCTCACCAGCGTCGCGGCACTGGCGGCGATCGCGGCACTGATCGGCCTCACCATGCGGCACACGGCGAGCGAATGAGGAGCGGACGGCGCGGTCAGGGGGACTCAGGAAAGGACGGGGAGATGTACCGGTAGTACCGGACGGGGTCTTCGCCGGGTGGCTCCGGCAGTCCGGCGCGGAACCGGTGGAGGCCGCACCGCATCAGGTCGTCGTCCAGGCGCTCGCGCAGCGGAGGCGGATGGTGAGTCGTCGGCGTGCGAACGGGACGACGCGCGCGGTCTCGTGTTCCCTCAGGAGGGAGTTCACGGCGTCCGGCCGGGGGCGCAGGGCGGGTTGGCCGCATATCGCCGGGGTGCTGGTCATGACGCGGCACGTCGTGACTCGTGGTCGCGCTGATCGGCGTCGGTGCCGTCCCGGCAGGATTGGCGGGGCCGGGGTTCATCCGCCGAGCGTGATCGGGCCAAGGCCGGACGGCAGTCGGCACGGCGAGTGCCACGGCCCCGTGCGCTGTGGCGCATTGGCCGAGGTCATGACGCCGGTCGCCCACGAGGGAGGAGCTTCGGCCCCCGCCGGCACCGGCACCTCCCTTCGCCTCGACCGCACTCCATCGGGCACACTCACCCGCATGGAGACCGTCGAGTTCATCCGGATCCTCGATCAGGAGGGCCGGTCCCTCGCCGCCGCGGCGGGCGAGGCGGGGCCCGGGGCCAAGGTCCCGACCTGTCCGGACTGGCATGTCCGGGACCTGCTGCGGCACACGGGCATGGTGCACCGGTGGGCGACGTCGTTCGTCGCCGAGGGGCGTACCGCGCCGCAGCCCGGAGAGGGTCTCCCGGACCTCGACGGTGGCGAGTTGCTGGACTGGTTCCGTACGGGCCACCGACGGCTGGTCGACACGCTCGCCTCCGCGCCGGCGGACGTGGAGTGCTGGCACTTCCTGCCCGCGCCCTCGCCGTTGGCGTTCTGGGCCAGGCGCCAGGCGCACGAGACGGCCGTCCACCGCGTGGACGCGGAGTCGGCGCGCGGAGTGGCACCCGAGGAGATCGCGGCCGCGCTTCCCCGCGACTTCGCGGCGGACGGCATCGACGAGTTGCTGCGCGGCTTCCACGCCCGCCCCAAGAGCAAGGTGCGCACCGAGGAGCGTCGTGTGCTGCGGGTGCGGGCGACGGACGCGGACGACGCGGTGTGGACCGTACGCCTGTCCGCGGAGCCGCCGGCGACGGAGCGTGGCGGCGAGGGGGACGCGGACTGCGAGGTGTCCGGACCCGCGGCGCTGCTCTATCTGTCGTTGTGGAACCGGTTGCCGTACCCCGCCGTCAGCGGAGACGTCTCGCTGGCGCGGCTGTGGCGGGAGAGGTCTGCCGTGACCTGGAGCTGACGCGCGGTCAGTCGGAGTCGGTCAGCATGCGTGTGAGCACCGAGCGTTGCACGGGGAGCACCTCGCCGTGCAGCACGCGCCCTCTGTCGGTGAGCGCCACCCGGACTCCCCGGCGGTCCTCGGAACACATCGAGCGCTCGACGAGGCCGTCCTTCTCCAGCCGGGCGATCAGCCGTGACAGCGCGCTCTGGCTCAGATGGACCCGCTCGGCGATCTCCTGGACGCGGAAGTCGCACGCGCCGGCCGGGGCGGTTCCGGAGAGGACGTCGAGCACCTCGAAGTCACTGGCACACAGGCCGTGTCCGTGCAGTGCGCGGTCGAGTTCGCACTGGGTGCGGGCGTGCAGGGCGAGCATCTCCCGCCACTGTTCCACGAGCGCCCGTTCGACCTTGTCCGCCGCCATGGCGGCACCGTAGCAGAGAACCTGAATCATTGCACTGGAATTAAATGCCCTTGCATCCAATGCATGCGCATGTAGTGTCTCCGGCATGACCTCTCCGCTCCCCTCCCCCGCGACCCCGTCCTCGGCGGTTCGCTGGACTCCCCGGCTGTGGGGCACGCTGCTGGTGCTCTGCGCCGCGATGTTCCTCGACGCTCTGGACGTGTCGATGGTCGGCGTAGCCCTGCCGTCCATCGCTTCCGACCTCGGCCTGTCCACCTCGACCCTGCAATGGATCGTCAGCGGTTACATCCTCGGGTACGGCGGCCTGTTGCTCCTCGGCGGACGCACGGCCGACCTGCTCGGCCGCCGCCAGGTCTTCCTCGTCGCCCTCGGTGTCTTCGCGCTCGCCTCCCTGCTCGGTGGCCTCGTCGACTCCGGTCCGCTGCTGATCGCCAGCCGGTTCATCAAGGGCCTGAGCGCGGCCTTCACCGCCCCGGCGGGCCTGTCGATCATCACGACGACGTTCCCGGAGGGCCCGCTGCGCAACCGCGCGCTCTCCATCTACACCACCTGCGCCGCCACCGGCTTCTCCATGGGCCTGGTCCTCTCCGGCCTGCTCACCGAGGCCAGTTGGCGCCTCACCATGCTGCTGCCCGCGCCGATAGCCCTGGTCGCCCTGGTGGTGGGCCTGAAGCTGCTGCCGCGCAGCGAACGCGAACAGGGCCACAGCGGGTACGACATCCCCGGCGCCGTCCTCGGCACCGCGTCGATGCTGCTGCTGGTCTTCACCGTCGTCCAGGCACCCGAGGCCGGCTGGACCTCGGTCCGCACGCTGCTGTCCTTCCTGACCGTCGCCGTCCTGCTGACCGTCTTCGTCCTGGTCGAACGGCGCTCGCCGGGCCCCCTGATCCGGCTCGGCGTGCTGCGCTCGGGCAGCCAGATCCGCGCCCAGCTCGGGGCGATGGCGTTCTTCGGCTCCTACGTGGGCTTCCAGTTCCTGGCGACGATGTACATGCAGAACCTGCTGGGCTGGTCGGCGCTGCACACCGCGCTGGCCTTCCTGCCGGCGGGTGCGCTGGTGGCGCTGTCCTCGACCAAGGTCGGCTCGGTCGTGGACCGGTTCGGCACCCCTCGGCTGATCGTGACGGGCTTCGCCTTCATGGTCGTCGGCTACGCGCTGTTCCTGCGCGTCGACCTCGACCCGGTGTACGCGGCGGTCATCCTGCCCAGCATGCTGCTGATCGGCGCGGCCTGCGCGCTGGTCTTCCCCTCGCTCAACATCCAGGCCACGAACGGTGTGGCGGACCACGAGCAGGGCATGGTCTCCGGCCTGCTCAACACCTCCGTCCAGGTCGGCGGCGCGATCTTCCTGGCCGTGGTCACGGCGGTGGTGACCGCGGGCGCCCCGGCCGACCCCACCCCGCAGGCCGTACTGGACAGTTACCGCCCCGGTCTGATGGTGGTCACGGGCGTAGCCGCCCTCGGCCTCCTGATCACCCTCCCCGGCCTGCGCACCCGCCGCACCCGCGGCTCGGTCCTGGTCGCCAAGTCCACCGTGGAGGAGGCGAGCGCGGAACGGGTTCCCGTCCGCGACTAGGGGGACGCCTCCGGAGGGCGCCCGGCCGGCTGTTGCCCGCCGGGCGCCCTCCTGTGAGACTCCCCGCATGACTGGCTACGGGGGACGCCGCACGCAGGCGGAACGGGACGCGATCACCGTCGAGATCGGGTACGCGGTGCTCAGCGCGGCCTTCGCGGCGGCGGTGCTGTTCGGGGCGGTCGCCGGGCCGGCACTGCTGTTCGAACTCCCGGACGCCGTCGAGAAGGTGCTCCTGCGGGTGGGACTCACGGTCACGCCCGTGGTGTTCGCCGTCCGGGTGGTGAGTGTGCTGATCCGGTTCCCTGAGCAACGCACGGCCGGCCACACCGGCACCACGGCCGCGCCGACCGCCGGCGCCACCGCCACGACTCCCGGGCGCACCGCCGACAACACCACCGGCCACACCCACGCCACGACCTGGCCCATCGGTGGCACGGGCGGCCACACCGACGCCACGACCGACCGCACCGACGGCGAGACCGGACGCCCCGGTGGTCAGCCGAGCCAGCCGGGCCGGACCAGCCCCGTCTCGTAGGCCAGTACGACCAGTTGGGCCCGGTCGCGGGCGCCCAGTTTCACCATGGTGCGGCTGACGTGGGTCTTCGCGGTGAGCGGGCTGACCACCAGACGGCGGGCGATCTCCTCGTTGGTCAGACCGATCCCGACGAGCGCCATCACCTCCCGTTCCCGCTCGGTGAGCCTGGCCAGCTCGGGGGCGGCCGCGGGCTCCTTGGAACGGGCGGCGAACTCCGCGATGAGCCGCCGCGTGACCCCGGGCGACAGCAGGGCGTCCCCCGCCACCACCGCCCGTACGGCACGCAGGAGTTCCTCCGGTTCGGTGTCCTTGACCAGGAAGCCCGAGGCGCCGGAGCGGATCGCTTCGAAGACGTACTCGTCGAGCTCGAAGGTGGTGAGCATGACCACCTTGACGTCGTCGAGGGCAGGGTCGCCGGTGACCCGCCGGGTCGCGGCCAGTCCGTCGAGGCGCGGCATCCGGATGTCCATCAGGACGACGTCCGGCCGCAGTCCGCGCACGAGCCGCACCGCCTCCTCGCCGTCGGCGGCCTCCCCGGCCACCTCGATGTCCGGCTGGGCGTCGAGCAGCGCCCGGAACCCGGCGCGGACCAGTGACTGGTCGTCGGCCAGCAGTACGCGGATCACCGGGACCTCCTCGGTGTCGGTGGGGGACGGCAGCGGGCGGCTCACCGCTCCGGCCCGGATGTCGACGGCAGGACGGCGACCACGCGGAAGCCGCCGCCGTCCCTCGGGCCCGCCTCGATCGTGCCACCCAGCGCCGCGGCCCGCTCCCGCATTCCGGCCAGGCCGTTGCCGCTGCCGCCCGCGTCCGTGCCGACCGCCGGCCCGTCGTCGTCGATCCTCAGCCGCAGCGCCCCGCCCGCCTGATCGAGGTGCACGCGCGCGTGGCGGGACCCCGAGTGCCGTACGACATTGGTCAGGGCCTCCTGGACGATGCGGAACGCGGCGAGGTCCGTGCCGGGCGGCAGCGGGGGCGGCTTCCCCGTCACGTCGACGGTGAGCCCGGCCCGCGCCGCCTGGTCCACCAGCTCCGGCAGCCGGTCCAGGCCGGGTGCGGGGGCGCGCGGGGCGTCGCCGGGGGTGCGCAGGGTGTCGAGCACCTGCCGCACGTCGCCGAGCGCCTCCTTGCTGGCGGACTTGATCGTGGTGAGCGCCGTGCGCGCCTGTTCCGGATCGGAGTCGAGGAGCGCGAGGCCCACCCCCGCCTGCACGTTGATGACGGAGAGGCTGTGGGCGAGGACGTCGTGCAGCTCGCGGGCGATACGCAGCCGCTCCTCGTCGGCCCGCCGCCGGGCGGCCTGCGCGCGCTCGGCCCGCTCCCGGGCCCACTGCTCGCGCCGGGTCCGGGCCAGCTCCGAGACGGCGACGATGACCACGACCCAGGTGGCGACGACGATCTCCTGGGCGAAGGAGGCGGGCCGGTCCCCGGACGGCGGCAGCCACCGGTAGAGCCAGTGCGCGACCAGCAGGTGTGCGGCCCACAGCACGCCCAGGGCCGTCCAGGCGGCCCGTCGGTGCCCCGCGACGACGGCGGCGAAGCAGGCCACGGCGACGGTCAGCAGGACCGGCCCGTACGGGTAGCCGACGCCCAGGTACACCGCGGTGACGGCGGCCGTGCCGAACACGACGGGCACCGGATGCCGGTGCCGCCACAGCAGCAGGCCCGCGGCGACGAGCAGCAGCACACGCGCGAACGGATCGAGCGCCGCACGTTCGCCCTGCTGTTCGTGGGCGGCGAAGTTCGAGCCGATGAGCACGAACGCGGTGAGCAGGACGGTGGACCGCCAAGGCCAGTGGCTGCCCTGTTCCTCGTCCTCGCGGTGTCCCGGCCACGGCGGACCGTGCCGCCACCACCGCACCGGTCCGCCACGCTCGCGCACCCGCTGCTCGTCCATGCCCGCCACGCTAGACGTCTCCGGCCAGGACGGACGTCGGCCGGACGAGGTGGTCGCGCGTACTCCCCGTGAAGTACGACGGGACGCACGGAGCAGCCGTGATCCCGCCCTGGGATCGATTCCCCTACTCCAGCCCCACTCCCCTGGCCAGCCCCGTCACCGCATCGGGGAAGAACGGCTCGCGGTCCTCGACCATGCGACCTGGCGGTGCGCGGCCGCGAGAGCGGTCGGTGGCGGGCCACGCCGGTGAAACCTGCTGACGGTCGACGGTCAGCAGTACCTCGTGCGCCGGGCGGGCACGTCCAGTGGACGCACAACATGCGCGCGATCGGAGGAGGTGAACTGCACCTCGGCAGAGAGGTGGACGAGTCCACCGCGGCCGAGGTCGGCGACGACGACGAGACGGTGCCGCTGCTGCGCGCCTACCCCGAGCACTGGAAGGCGGAGGTCGGCGTCTTCTTCAACGGCGTCGGCCCCGACTCCCCCGACGCCGGCCTGCGCCGCATCGCCCCCGACCACCCGGTGTTCCGGATCACCGTCACCCAGAGCCGGTGACCCGCGTCGTCCGGCCCGCTCAGCATGCATGGGGCCGGACGCGCCGGGAACCGGCCCGCGCCGTCCGTCACGGGGCCGGACGGGCTTCTCAGGAACCGGCCTCCTCGGCCCGATCCGTGTCCGCGCCCGCACCCGCGGCCGCCTGCCGCCGGTCCACCGCGTTGAGGGCACGCTGGGCGAGCGGGTGGGAGCGCACGAGTTCGCCGAGGGTCGTCCGGCCGCGGGTGATGTCCGTGAACGCCCGCCAGGCCGGGCGCACGCCGGTGAGAGCCGCGTGGAACAGGCCGGGACGCCGCTCGAAGAGGGCCAGCATCCGCTTGCCCACGCTCATCTCCACACCGAGGCCCGCCTTGATCGCGAAGGCGTAGTTGAGGGCCTGTCGGCGGGCGTCCACCGCGTCGTGCGCCTCCGCGATGCGGACCGCCCACTCGCCGGCGAGCCGGCCCGAGCGCAGCGCGAAGGAGATCCCCTCGCGGGTCCACGGCTCCAGCAGGCCCGCCGCGTCCCCGCACACCAGCACCCGCCCGCGCGAGAGCGGCGAGTCGTCGGCGCGGCAGCGGGTCAGGTGGCCGGAGGAGATGCTCGGTTCGAAGCCGGCGAGGCCGAGCCGGCCGATGAAGTCCTCCAGGTACCGCTTGGTGGCGGCGCCCTCGCCGCGCGCGGAGATCACCCCGACCGTCAGTGTCTCCCCCTTGGGGAACACCCAGCCGTAACTGCCGGGCATCGGGCCCCAGTCGATGAGGACCCGGCCCTTCCAGTCCTCGGCGACCGTCTCGGGCACCGGGATCTCCGCCTCCAGGCCGAGATCCACCTGGTCGAGCTTCACGCCGACGTGTGCCCCTATGCGGCTCGCGCTGCCGTCGGCGCCGATGACCGCCCGCGCCAGCACCGCCTCGCCGCCCTGGAGGACGACCGCGACCGTCCGCCGGTCGGGCACGGCCGAGCCGTGCTGCTCGACCCGCGTGACCGTGGCGCCGGTGCGCAGTTCGGCGCCGGCCTTCTGGGCGTGCTCGACGAGCTGCTGGTCGAACTCGGGCCGGTTGATCAGCCCGAACAGCATCTGCCGGGAGCGGCGGGTGCGGGTGAAGCGTCCGTTGTTCGAGAACGTCACCGCCTGCACCCGGTCCTGGAAGGGCAGCTCGAAGCCCGGTGGGAGGGCGTCACGGGAGGGACCGATGATGCCGCCGCCGCACGTCTTGTAGCGGGGCAGCTCCGCCTTCTCCAGCAAAAGGACGCGCCGCCCCGCGACCGCCGCCGCATAGGCGGCCGAAGCCCCCGCGGGTCCCGCGCCCACCACGACGACGTCCCACACCCGCTGCACGTCGTCCGCCGAAGAGTTCTCGCTGCTCACGATGGTCTACTGCTCCCGATCAAGCCGCCTGCCGCACCTGTCCCCCGCATCCTACGACCGAGATCGCCACGGTCGGCTGTGGGAGGATCGGCAACACCCATCTGCACAACGTCGCACCCACAAGGAGCGTGCCCATGTCGTCGAATCCGGTCGCCGAGACCGTCGCCTCGCTGATGCCCAGGGCGAAGGCGGAGCTCACCGAACTGGTGGCGTTCAGGTCGGTGGCGGACTTCGACCAGTTCCCGCGCACCGAGAGCGAAGCCGCGGCGAACTGGATCGTCGCCGCCCTGCGCGCGGAGGGTTTCCAGGACGTGGCCCTCCTCGACACCCCGGACGGCACGCAGTCGGTGTACGGCTTCCTGCCGGGACCGGAGGGCGCGAAAACGGTTCTGCTGTACGCGCACTACGACGTGCAGCCGCCGCTGGACGAGGCCGGCTGGGTCACCCCGCCCTTCGAGCTGACCGAGCGCGACGGCCGCTGGTTCGGGCGGGGCACCGCCGACTGCAAGGGCGGCTTCATCATGCACCTGCTGGCCCTGCGCGCCCTCAAGGCGAACGGCGGGGTGCCGGTCCATGTGAAGGTGATCGTCGAGGGCTCGGAGGAGCAGGGCACGGGCGGCCTGGAGCGGTACGCCGAGGAACACCCCGAGCTGCTCGCCGCCGACACCGTCGTGATCGGCGACGCGGGCAACTTCCGGGTCGGTCTGCCCACCGTCACCTCCACGCTGCGCGGCATGACCATGATGCGGGTCCGGATCGACACCCTCGCGGGCAATCTGCACTCCGGCCAGTTCGGCGGCGCCGCCCCCGACGCGCTGGGCGCGCTGATCCGCGTGCTGGACTCGCTGCGCGCGGAGGACGGCTCGACGACGGTGGACGGCCTGACCGACGCCCCCGCGTGGGAGGGACTCCAGTACGACGAGGAGCAGTTCCGCGAGGACGCCAAGGTCCTCGACGGTGTCGGACTGATCGGTTCCGGCACGGTCGCCGACCGTATCTGGGCCCGCCCGGCGGTCACCGTCCTCGGCATCGACTGCCCGCCGGTCGTCGGCGCCACCCCGTCGGTGCAGTCGAGCGCCCGTGCGCTGATCAGCCTGCGGGTGCCGCCGGGCGTGGACGCGGCCGAGGCGACGAAGCTGCTCCAGGCCCACCTGGAGGCGCACACGCCGTGGGGCGCGCGGGTGCAGACCGAGCAGATCGGTCAGGGCCAGCCGTTCAGCGCCGACACCACCAGCCCGGCGTACGCGGCGATGGCCGAGGCGATGGCGGTGGCCTACCCCGGCCAGGAGATGCAGTACGCCGGCCAGGGCGGCTCCATCCCGCTGTGCAACACCCTCGCGGCGCTCTACCCGCGCGCGGAGATCCTCCTCATCGGTCTCAGCGAGCCGGAGGCCCAGATCCACGCGGTCAACGAGAGCGTGTCCCCGCAGGAACTGGAGCGCCTGTCGGTGGCGGAGGCCCTGTTCCTGCGCACGTACGCGGCGAGCTGAGCCGCACGCTCTGCTCTCGGCAGAGGGCCTCGCCCGGCGGGCGGGGCCCTCTCTACGGTCGTCCCATGGACGTCATCGCGCTCCTCCCCCGTCTGCACCTGCTGCGCTTCCCGGTCGGCCAGGCCTACCTCTGGCGCGACGCCGACGAGTTGACGCTCGTCGATGCCGGACCCCCCGGCTCGGGCCGCGCGATCGCCGACGCGGTCACCGCCCTGGGGCACGATCCGGCGGCCGTACGGCGGGTGGTGCTCACCCACTTCCACGAGGACCACGCGGGCGGCGCGGCCGAACTCGCTGCCCTGACCGGCGCGGAGGTGCTGGCGCACACCGCGGACGCGGCGGTACTGCGCCGCGAAGTCCCTGCCCCGGAACCGGTGTTGGAGGAGTGGGAACGCCCGCTGCACGCCGCCGCGCTGCGACACCTGCCCGTGCGTGACGTCGAACCTCCCGCCGTCATCACGGAGTTGACCGACGGCCATGTCCTCGCCCTCGGCGGAGGAACACGCGTGATCCACGTGCCCGGCCACACCGACGGCAGCATCGCGCTCCATCTGCCGGACCACGGCGTGCTGTTCACGGGAGACACGGTCGCCGCCTCGCCCGTCGACGGGTCGGTGATGCCGGGCGTGTTCAACCTGGACCGGTCCCTGACCGTCGCCGCACTCCACCGGCTCGCCGCCCTCGACGCGGAGGTGGCCTGCTTCGGCCACGGCGACCCGGTGACCGAGCGGGCCTCGGCCGCCCTGCGCGAAGCGGCTGACAGCCATCCCCCCACGCCCTGAGGATGGGGATCATGTTCCTGTCCCCGCGTCTCACCGCTCATCACGCCCTCGCCACCACCCTCGCCCTGCTGAGCGACCGCGAGCCGGCGGCTCTCGTGGCGACCGGAGTGCCCCTCGGCACCGGCGTCGGCGGACGGGGCGCTGCGGGTCGACGTGGAGGGCCGGCCCGTCTTCGTGAAGCGCGTCCGGGTCACGGACACCGAACTCGCTCCCGGCCGCACCCGGTCCACGGCGAACCTGTCCGGCCCGCCGCCGTTCTGCCACTACGGCATCGGTGACATCCCCAGCCCCGGCGCCACGGCGTGGCGGGAACCGGCCGTGCACACCATGACCGCCGGCTGGGTCCTGTCCGGCCGGCTCCCGAACCTTCCCTGACCCACCACTGGCGGGTGCTGCCCGCCGAACCGGAGCCGCTGTACGCGGAACTGGCCGACGCGGACCGGGCGGGGCCTACTGGGGCGGGGACCCGGCGCTGCGCGCGCGGACCGAGGCACTGCGCGCGGCACCGGCCCGCCTCACGCTGCTCCTGGAGTACCTCCCGACCACCCTCCACGACTGGCTGAGCGCCCGGTTGCGCACGGACGACGCCGACGCCGCCTGCGCCCTGGTGGAACGGGAGCTGACGGCGCTGACCGGTTTCCTGCGCGAGCGGCGGCTCACGCACGTCGACGCCCACTTCCGCAACATCCTCACCGACGGCGGCTCTACCTCACCGACCACGGCCTCGCCCTCTCGGCCCGCTTCCGGCTCACCGGGCGGGAACGGGACTTCCTGGACCGCCACCGGGACTACACCACCGCCTACCTCATGAAGTGGCTGGCCGCCGACCTCCACGGATACCGCGGCGAGGAACGCGCGGCCTTCGTGCGCGCCTGCTCCGAGGGTCTGCGGCCCGAGGGGATCCCGGACGCGACCGCCGCTCTCCTGGTCCGCCACGCGCGCGTGGCCGACGTGATGTCCGGTTTCGAGCGGCGGCTGCGGGACGAGAGCCGGTCGACCCCGTACCCGGCGGAGGAACTGCGCCGCGCCGTGGCCGCGTGAAGTCAGCCGACGGGGACCCCTGCCTCCAGGTAGAGCGCGGCGCCCCGCTCACGCGCCCGCAGCGCCCAGCGCAGCCGCTCGTAGCGGACCGGGGGCAGCAGGTCGGCGGCCTCCTCCTCGGTGACGAAGCGCCAGCCGCGCAGTTCGGGGCCGGGCAGCAACAGCCCCTCGGCCGCCGCGGAGTCGAGCCTGCCGCCGTCGAAGAGCAGGCGCAGTCCGCCGTATCCGGGAGGCATCGGCCGCTCCCAGTCGACGACGAGCAGCCGGGGTACGTCGTCCAGCCGGACGCCTGTCTCCTCCTCGACCTCGCGCATACCCGCGCGCGCGGGCGCCTCGCCCGGCTCCACGACACCGCCGGGGAACTCCCAGCCGGGCTTGTAGGTCGGGTCGACGAGAAGCACCCGGTCCCGCTCGTCGAAGAGCAGTACCCCGGCGGCCAGCGTCTCGGCGGTCGGTTCGGGGGTCTGGACGATGTCGCAGGCGCCCACCGACCCGCTGCCGACGGCCTCCGCGATCCGGACGGCGGTCTGGTAGGGGGTGAGGTCGCTGGAGTCGACGGGGTGGGCGTCGGCGGTGAGCCAGCCGACGAGGGCGGCGCGGTACGGCTCGATGTGGTCGTACGACCACTGCCGTACCCGTATCTCGGCGTCGGGGAGGTCGGGCGGGAGTTCGCGCCCGGCTATTCGCTCGCGCAGGATCGTTTCCGCCGGGGCCAGCAGCACATGCCGGACGGCGATCCGGCGGGCTGCGAGGCCACCGAAGATTTCGTCGCGGTACTCCTGGCGCAGCAGCGTCATGGGGACGACGAGGGTGCCGCCCAGCTCGCCGAGGAGCGCGGCCGCGGTGTCGATCACGAGCCGGCGCCAGATCGGCAGGTCCTGGAAGTCGCCGACCTCGGCGAGTCGTTTGGGCGGCAGCAGTTGCGGGAGCGCCGCTCCGATGACCTCGGGGTCGAAGAGCGTGCTGTTCGGGATCAGGTCGATCAGTTCCCGTGCGGTGGTCGTCTTTCCCGCACCGAACGCGCCGTTGATCCAGACGACGGTCACGTTTCCCCCTCTGCAGTCGGCCCCCTGTGGCTTGCCCGCTCCACCCTGCCACGGAAACCAGCTCCCGTTGAGGGCGCGCGAACGCCGTGGGGGGGGGGGCCCGCCGGGGGGGGGGGGGGCGCCCCCCCCCGCCGGGGCAACGGCAAACGCAGAGGGCCCGGCGGGGAGGAAGAACCCCCCCCCGAGGAGGCAG